>CAZEKG010000002.1:90488-277176 GCA_964512625.1 uncultured Gammaproteobacteria bacterium
TATCTCTTCCAGCCTAAGGGCTTGGATGAGAACGGTCAGCCGGTCAAGAAGCTGTTCCTTTGCGACGAACGGCTTCAAGTTCCGGAAGACAGTTTCGAAAAGGTCCAGGTTCCGGTCGAAATCCTCGGCACGATGGTTACCGACAAGGCGAGCGGCTTCTCCGGAATGGCGATTGAGCTCGTTCGCCATATCAATGGCTGTCTTCATGTCGGTATTCAGCCTCAGGGAGTATTGCCCGGAAAGAACACCCCCATCAAGCCGCTTGACTTCGATCTCCGTGGATGTTCCGGCGAAAAGATCGCTGAGATGTCCAAAGAGGAGATGGAACAGAGCAAGAAAGATGTACCTTCTCCGACCGGCGACGATTTTTACGGCGATCGGAGGGATTATTAGTCGGACGATTTCGACAAACAATTAACCCCGCACGATAACAACTTGTTTCGGCGGGGTGTTTTATTTGAGAAAATTGACTTATCATTAAGATAGTGGGAAAATTAGATTAATAACTAATCTAAAAAAATATGGAAAAGGAGGAAAAAAACAAATTAGTCGTACTGTTTGAAGATAATCCTGTGCGGCGAGCATGGGACGAGAAAGCGGAGAAATGGTATTTTTCTGTGATTGACATTGTGGCGGTTTTGACTGGTCAGCAAAATTTTCAGGTCGCTAGAAAATACTGGAATAAGCTCAAGGAAAGGCTTAAAAATGAAGGAAATCAGTCGGTGACAAATTGTCACCAACTGAAATTATTGGCAAAAGACGGCAAAAAGTACTTTACTGATGTAGCTGATGTGGAGACTATTTTACGTCTAATTCAATCAGTGCCTTCTCCCAAAGCTGAGCCAATCAAGCTTTGGCTGGCTAAGGTCGGCTATGAGAGAATGCAAGAAATGAATGATCCGGAAAGGGCCTTGAATCGAAGTCGAGAATACTGGCAAAAACAAGGCCGAAGTGAAAAATGGATTCAGCAACGCATGATGGGTCAGGAAACTAGGAATAAGCTGACTGATTATTGGGCGGAAAGCGATGTGAAAAAAGGCGAAGAGTTTGCTATTCTGACGAATATAATTCATCAGGAATGGAGCGAGTTATCGGTAAAAGAACATAAAAACTTAAAGGGTTTAAAAACTCAAAACTTGCGAGATCATATGAGTGAGGAGGAATTGATTTTTACTGCCCTGGCGGAACTTTCTACGAGAAGAATTGCGGAGACGGATGGCGCAAAAGGCTTGGAAGAAAATAAAATTCCGGCGAGAAAAGGTGGGAAGATCGCTAAGGATGCGCGAATTGCTCTTGAAGAAAAAACCGGCAAACCAGTTGTAACCGGCAAAAACTATCTGCAATTGGAAAAATCTATAAAAAAATTAGATCGAAAAAATAAGAGAGAAAAAAAGAAATGATGCTTTTCATCGCCATGTCATCATGTTTTCAATCATAATAATAAATTTTTAACTTAGAAAATATGGAAAAGGAGGAAAAAGTCCAGGAGGTTAAAAAATCCTGGTTTAAGTTCAAGCCGTCTAATTCCGACGGCAAGGTTTTAGCTTTTTGGCAATTCTTAGCTTCGACGATTATCATTCTCGGCAGTATGTTGGCTATTGGCGGTTTCTTTATAGAGGATTTTGGCGGAGATAACTCCAGTGATTCCGCGGTTGATGAATCAATTGCTGATGAAAATTGTAATGTGACCGGAATCGAGCTTCACGGCGATATTCTCACCTATATCTCTCCTAGTGATTATGATGCTGATGGTAATAAAACAGTAGATCAAACCGCTTCTCAAGATGTTTTATATATGATAAATGAAGCGGAGAAAGACGAGAAAACGAAAGCTATTTTGTTAGAGGTCGATTCTTACGGCGGATCTCCAGTCGCTGGGGAAGAAATCGCTAATGCCTTAAAGAATGCGAAAAAGCCGACTGTAGCCCTAATTAGGGGAGCGGGTGATTCCGCCGCTTATTGGGCAGCAACGGGAGCGAGCCGTATTTTTGCTTCAAGGAATTCTGATGTCGGCAGTATCGGAGTAACTATGTCCTATCTTGATGCTTCCAAGCAAAACAAGGATCAGGGTTTAACCTATAATCAATTAAGTTCGGGAAAATTCAAGGATACGGGCGATCCGGATAAAGGCCTGTCCGAAGAAGAGAAGGCTTTATTCATGCGCGATATTAATATTATAAAACAAAATTTCATTAGGGCAGTCGCGGAGAATAGGAAATTAGAGCTTAAGAAGGTTGAAGCTTTGGCGGACGGCTCGACAATGCTCGGCGAGATGGCTTTGCAAAACGGCTTAATCGATCAGCTTGGCGGTACAGAGGAAGCTAGGCAGTATTTAAAAGATAAGATCGGCGAGGAAGTCGAGGTTTGTTGGTAGCTTGACAAAACTTAAAAAATGTTATATTAATAGAGCGGGACTTGCCGAGGGCGAGGAGATCTTTCGAGTGTCAATGATGTTTTTACTATGAACGGATAGACTGGCTTGCCGGTTGTCCAGGGAAGGAGAGAAACCGATGTTTGGAATATACTGCTTGGTCATGACTAATCTCAGCCTGTTTCCGGAGTTGCGAGATGCCATTACTCTAGCGGCATCCGAGATGATCATGTGCCAATCTCGTAGGCAGAGGATCAGGGGAGAGGGGTTCGAAGGCGTAGTGAAGACGGAGTTTCGCCACGGCTATCTTGGTTCGATTTCAGGTTTCGTCTTTACGGCGGAAGTTGAGACGAATGCGGAGGCAAAGGGGGTTGTCTCCTTTATCATCAGGGAGTCCGATGCCCGGCATTGGATTCAGGCCGTCGAAGACGGCTCGGTTCAAACGGTGGGCGTTGTCGATGCTCATCCTCACGCGAGGATCAGGTATGGCAATCCTGGTGGAAATTGATGCGACGGCTTTAAAAGGCCGTCTTTTATTATGGAAAAAAAATCGGTGATTCTCAGTCCGGTCATGTCAATTAATCTTAATTATAACGATACGTAACATGTTACGTAGCAGAAGTAAATGGCGGGCTTATTCCTTTAGATATTTAGCGTGACGAGACGGTGAAACTATTTAGTTGGAAAAAAAGTATTATATTCTACGGCAAAAGAGGTCTTTATGATTAAGTTATCGATTAAGGCTGGAAAAATCATCTAGTAAAATAGGTCTTTAAGATAAGTTACCCTTAATAATAACTTTAAAAATATGAAAAACAGAGTTGTTCACTTCGAAATTCAGGCTGATAACCTGGAAAGGGCGAGGGATTTTTATCAAAAAGCCTTCGGCTGGAAAATAGAGAAGTGGGTTAATCCAGAAGGTCAATCGATGACTGATTATTGGATGATTATGACTGGCAATAAAGATACGCCAGGTATTGATGGTGGCATGTATATGAGGCCCAAAGACAGTAAGGTTAATACCTATTATTGCACTATCGAAGTTGATGATATTGATGAAGCTATGGCAGAAGTTGAGAAAAATGGTGGTAAAATTCTTAACAATAAAATGGAAATGAAGGGATTGGGCTGGTTTGCTAATGCCAGTGATACTGAGGGCAATCTTTTTGCTTTAATGCAATCTACTATGAATCCGGATATGGAAATGGATATGGGTATGTGAAAAGATTTTCTGGCAGTCCGCAAAAAATAATAAGAGATCCGTAAAAGCGCCGAAGCATCTCGGCGCTTTTGCTTATTGACAGAATCGGCTGATATTTTTAATATGATTAGGAGAGTTTGAAAAACGAAAGAATACTTGTTTGTCATAACAGGGAAGGGAGTCGTCCTTTGGAAATCAAGCATATATTAGACATAATTTCGCAGGTCGTTATATTTTGCTTGGGCGCGCCATCGATTTATATGGTGGCCAAGAACAACCGCTGGGGATTTGTGGCCGGCCTTGCCCAGCAGCCCTTCTGGTTCTATACGACTATTTACCATGGGCAGCTACTCTTATTTGTCATCGCCGCCCTTTATACCTTTTCTTGGTGTACGGGGATAAGAGAGCGGTTTTTTAAGAAAGGGGAATCCGATGCCTAAGATTCCATCGATAGCGGTTTTTGTTCTATTTCTTTGTCTTAATGGCCTAGTCGGCTGTCAGACAAGGATTCCTTATGACAAAGACTTCTTCAAGGTAGTTAGGAGTCAGCCATCATCTTTGCTTTTAGAGCATGATAAGGCTGAAGGGGAAATCAAGGAAAAACGCGATATTGCTTATTAGCGGCTTAAAAGAGCCGCTTTTTATTTATCTAAAATAGGTCAATAATTTAATATTGACATCGCTAATATATTATGATATAATACAATGTCAGAAAAGAGAAGAATATTGTAGCTAACCAATCACAGGAAAGAGGTACCTTGAAATGAAAAAAGTGAGCATCTTCATCGATTGTGCCAAGCCGGTTGATGCCGCCTTGAAAAAGACCATTGACTTGCTTAGGACGGTGAACTACGTTACCGATCCGAAGGCAGCCGAACTCGTTATTGTCGACGATATAAAGAAGGTTGTCCAGATTTATGACCCGAAGATCGTATTCGTGGTTATATATTCGGGACAAATACGTCCAAGCACCGAGGTAAGGGAAAATGTTTTCCAGATTCATGTTTGTGGCTTTTTGCCGGAGGTTATCCGGCTAATCGAGAAAATTGGTGGCGAATCGAGCGAAGAGTCAGCGACAATCGAGGAAGAGTCGGTTTTAACGGCTAAAGCTGTAGAAACGGCGGTCGTTGAAGCCTTGGTTGAAAAGCCGGGCATGCCCTGGGTTCTCGTCGTTGATGACAAGTTGGAGAATCGCCTTTCGGCTCGAAAGCAGTTGGGCGACTATTACAACTTGATCATTGTCGAGGGTTACGCGGAGGCGAAGAAGGCGCTTGAAGAACGCAAGTTCGACTTCGCGCTCATTGACCTCCATCTCCCGGTTGATCAGACCGGCGCTCTTAGCTCCGAAGCTCTCGTGAGAAATCTTGGAGAGGGAATTCCGTACGGGATGTTCCTAATCTTCGATGCTTGCGAGGCGGGCGTTCATGCGGCCCTGGTAACGGATTTGAATCACCATCAAGATCCGTTTAGCGCCGCTTTCGATCGCTACAGCGGCAAGATCTTCCTCGTTAATGGCAAGAAGGCCATGTTCCAACATGCGTCAGTGATCGACGGCGCTAAGGACTGGGCTTTCGCCCTGCAGCGGCTCATCGGTTAGTGTTCTATCGCGGCGCTCTCAAACTAGCTAGGCTAGTATGAGAGACGCCGCTTTTTATTTTATTCATAAATCCTAGCTCCTAAATAACTTCGGAGCTTTTACTTTTATTACTGATACTTACGGGTCGTTTCGTGTTATAATTATAGAAAGACTAATAATCATAAATATGAAAAAACCAAAATGGCTCAGTCTTATCGCCGCAATCGCAATTTGCGAGCTAGCAGGAGTCGTCGGATCGTTTTTTACGACGCCGGCAATCAATACTTGGTATAGAACTTTAGTTAAACCGGACTTGGCGCCACCGAATTGGATTTTCGCGCCTGTTTGGACAACGCTATTTTTTCTTATGGGCATTGCGGTTTATTTAGTTTGGGAGAAGAATTGGAATAGAAAAGAAAAGAAATTGGCGTTGATGGTTTTTTTCGGCCAACTCATCTTAAATATTATTTGGTCAATCTTATTTTTCGGATTAAGAAATCCAGCCTTAGCTTTTATTGAGATTATTCTCTTATGGCTAGCTATCGCCGCTAGTATTTATTTCTTTTCTAAGATTTCAAAGCCGGCGGCTTGGCTTTTAATCCCTTATATCCTTTGGGTCAGTTTCGCCAGCTATCTTAATTTTCAGCTTTGGCAATTGAATCAAGATAGCAACGCCGGAGCGGTAGCTTGTACTGAAGAAGCTAAGCTTTGCCCGGACGGCAGTTATGTCGGCCGAACCGGACCGAATTGCGAATTTACGCCTTGTCCTTAGTTTTTTATTAAAAAAACTCTCCTGACAAAAGGAGAGTTTTTATGTTAAACTGTTTTTAAGATTTTAAAGTTAGTATTTATGCCTCAATCGCAAGTCTGGGAAGCTGAATATCAGGATTCCAAGTTAGTAACTAAGAAAGCGGAACCGCAAAAAGATACCTTGCGTTTTCTTAAGTTTTTAAAGAAAGAGGCGAAGCTGTCTCTCGAAGATTTAAAGGTTCTTGATCTCGGCTGCGGGACTGGGCGTAATTCTAACTATCTCGCCGAGCTAGGCAGTTCGGTTGTTGGAATGGAAATATCTAAGACGGCGATTGACCTCGCTCGGGCGCGGGCTTGCGAATTGGGAGTTGAAAAGCGGGTTAAATATTTAAGCGCCGATATAGGTTCTAAGTATCCTTTTGAAAACGATTATTTTGATTTAATTCTCGATATAACTTCGTCTAATTCTTTAAATGAAAAAGAGCGGGCGACTTATCTTCAGGAGGTTTTTCGGACCCTTAAGCCGGGCGGTTATTTATTCGTTCGGGCGCTATGCAAGGAAGGGGATAAGAATGCGAAAAATTTATTAAAACTTAATCCGGGCAAGGAAAAAGATACTTATGTTATTAAAGAGATGGGCCTTTCAGAGCGGGTTTTTACGGAAGCGGATTTTCGCGATCTTTATGGCCGGTATTTTAAGATTATTAAACTGATAAAAAAGTCAGCTTATGCCAGGTTTGAGGGGAAAAATTATAAAAGGCATTATTGGTTGGCTTATATTAAAAAGGAGGATTAAAAATCGCTTAAAAGGGCGATTTTTAAATTTAATTTAAGAAATTTTATATCATGTAAGTGCCTAAATTTAGGCATTTTATTTATTAGCAGTGAATTTAATTTTAATTAAAATATGGGTTTATATTTGACTTCGGCCACTTGCTATTTTATATCTAAAAGTAATATAATTTAAGGTAATTACCGCCTATTTTAAGGCTGGCTAAGAAAATAATTTAAAAAGTATGAATGAACAAGTTAAAAAACTCTATCGTTCAAAAACGGATAGAATTGTTTTCGGGGTTTGTGGAGGGATGGCTAAGTATTTTGATTCTGATCCAACCTTAGTCCGCTTGCTTTTCGTTCTTTTAACTTTGGTTAATGGCATCGGTATCGTTATTTACATTATTCTTGCGATCATTCTTCCGGAGGAAGCAGCCGGTCAGGAAAGCGATCGTTCGGAGAAAGTTAAGGAGTTTGTCGGCGAAGTCGGGGAGAGAGCGAAAGAATTGGCCGGAGGAATTAAAGACGGCGAGGGAAAGTGGTTTATGAATTCTCGCAATCTTTTAGGTTTGATTATCGTTCTTATCGGCTTAAGTCTTTTGTTCGAAAAGATTTTTCCAAAAAATTGGTTTGATTGGAGTTTTGTTTGGCCAGTAATAATCATCATTCTCGGACTTTACTTTTTACTTAAGAATAAGAAGTAATCCGATATATTTTAAATCAAAGTTCGGTTAAAAATAACCGTAAAAATATGGAAAATGAAAAAGAACAGCAAATAACCTTAGATTCTGAGCTGGAAAAAGTAAAGAATCAGGAAGCTAGCCAAGCTCAGGATTTTAATTCGGAAATTAAAAATGAAGCGGCGGCGGAAGAAAAAAAGCCGGAAGTTTCGGCGACGCCGGAGGTAAAGGAAATCCATCATCATCACTACGAAAAAAAACCAAGGCCGCTAGGTCGGATTTATTTCGCACTTATCTTAGTTCTTCTTGGTGTTTATTATTTCGCTCGCAATCTTGGGCTTATTCCGCCTCAGTTCGATCTTGATCTTTGGCAATTGTGGCCGTTGGCTATTATTTTTTTCGGGTTGGCGATTATGTCGGCGAGAAGCTGGTTTTCAGTCATCGTTTCTCTCGTTGTCTTAATGATTGTTGTGTTTGGTATCTTCATCTTCTTTAGTGCTAATAATTATCAAGATATCAAGCAAGTCGATCAAAAAATAAGTATTAATAAGACGGATAATATTAAAACAGCGGAATTAGAGATTAAGTCAGGATTGGGAGAGATAAGGATTAACGGCGGTTCTAATGAATTGGTTTCGGGAGATTTTAAAAGCAGTTTTTCCGATTTATCAGCTGAAAGTTTGACTATCGGCGATCGCCAGTCGGTAAGCTTAGTTACTAATTCTTGGAATAATAACTTGGGCATGGGCTCAATGATGAGGCGTGGCGCTAACAATCTTAATGTCAGTCTTAATTCGGAAATGCCTTTTATTATTAACCTTAGTAGCGGTGCTTCCAAGATGAACTTGGACTTAAGTAAGGTTATAACTCAGTCAGTTGTTATTGATACTGGCGCTTCTGACCTAACCTTGATTATGGGCGATAAGCAGGAAAAAGCAGATGTGGCAATTTCAGCCGGCGCTAGCAATCTTCGCCTTATCTTACCTAAGACAATCGGCGCTAGAGTGAGTTTGTCTAACGGCTTATCCTCGGAAAACCTAAAAGACTTGAAAAAAGTCGGCGATAATATATACGAATCCGATAATTACGCCGCCGCTGTTAAAAAAATCGATCTTAACCTAAAGCTGGGCGCTTCTAGTCTTACCGTCGATTGGCAATAGATAGTATTTTATTTGTCACTTTTTAGGTCTTTTAAGCGTATTACTAAATAAGGATATTATTAATTTAAGCCCTTTAGGGCGCTAAGGAGATAAATATATGGAGGAATCATCAAGAATGGGAGCTGGAAAAATAACTCTTTGGATTATTGCCATTTTGGCTTTAGCCGGAGTTGTTACGGTTTCCATTATCCGCGATCGGATCGTTAATCCGATCCAAAACCAAGTTTCGGTTGTCGGCCAAGGCCGAGTTAGCTATCAGCCGGATATTGCTAATGTTACTTTAGGCGTTCAAATCGATAAGGTGGCTAAAGCCGAGGACGCTTTAAATCAGCTTAATGACAAAGTGAATAAGATTGTGACCGCCGTTAAAGCGGTCGGTATTGCTCAAGAAGACATCCAAACTCAGAATTATTCGCTTTCTCCGCAGTACGATTATGTCAATAATGTTTCTTCTTTAGCTGGTTATAATGCTAATCAGCAATTAATTATCAAGGTCAGAAAAATCAATGAGAATCAGGATTTATTGAGTAAGGTTATTGCCGAAGCGACTAAGGTCGGCGCCAATCAAGTCAACGGTATCGCTTTTGATGTTTCCAATATTGAGGATTTAAAACAGCAGGCGAGAGTTAAGGCCATTAACGACGCTAAGAGCAAGGCCGGATCTTTAGCTGAAGCTTCTGGAGTCGGTTTAGGTAAGATCATTGGTTGGTGGGAGAATGTTGTTCAAGCCCCAGGTATCGGAAATACTACTTATGCTGATGGCAAAGGCGGTATGGGAGCTGGAGGTGGTGTTACTCCGACAGTTCCGACTGGAACTCAGGAAGTGGTTATTGAGATTAATTTGAACTATCGCGTTAAATAAAACTTAAATAATAAAAGAGCCTCAAAAAGGCTCTTTTATTGTTGATCCTAAACTATTTATCTTTTATTCGGTTTGTGGCTTTGGGGTTTTTTATAATTATTAGAGCCGGAAGCTTCTTCTTTGGCTTCTTCTCTTTTCACATCGGCCCATTTCCTAACCTCGACTTGGATCGGGGTACCGATAATCTTGAATTTTTCTCGAAGATGATTTTGAAGGAAGCGGATATAGGAGAAATGCAAGATTTTCGGATCATTGACTAGGATTTCTATCCTTGGCGGGTTGACCGCTACTTGCCTTAAAATATAGATGTAAGGATTTTTTAAGCCTCGGCCTCGGGAGGGGCGGTGCTGTTTCAATTTTGATTTTAAGAAGTCGTCTAGCTGGGCGTTAGAAATAGTCTTATTCCTTGAAGCTTCAATTTCTAAAACCATGTCTAAAATTTTTCTTGTTCTTTGATCGTTCTTCGCTGAGATGAACATGACCGGCGCCCACCAAAGGTAGGGGAATTGGGCGGCGTAATATTCCTGGTATTTATTGATAGTATTGGTATCTTTATCGGGAATCAAATCCCATTTATTGGCAACAATAATAACCGACTTCGATTCTTCCAAAATCTTTTGGGTTATTTTCTTATCCTGGGCATCGATCTTTTTTTGCGCTTCCGTAACTAAGATGACGACGTCCGCCTTTTCAATTGTTTCTAGGGATTTTTCTATAGATTTTCTTTCTAAGCTTCTCGGATTAAGTTTACTTTTTTTACTGATTCCAGCCGTATCAATCAGGGTGAATTTACGGTCGCGATATTCGAATTCCATATCATGAGATTCGCGAGTTGTATGGGCTAGTGGCGTAACGATAACCCGGTCTTCGCCTAAAATAGCGTTAAGCAAGGATGATTTTCCGACATTTGGTTTGCCGACAATCGCGACTTTAATATTCTTATCTTCAGATTTCTTTTTTTGGCTTTTTTTAGTTTTTGGTAATCGGTCAAGGATTAAATCGAGTAGGTCGCCAGTACCGGAGCTATTGGCGGCGGAGGTGAATTGAGGTTCATCGAAACCAAGCTGGAAAATATCTTGGGCGTTTTGACGGATGCTTAAAGAATCAGCTTTATTGCCGATTAAAATAGTTTTATTTTTATGACCTAATTTGGAGAGTTGTTTGGCGATTTCTTTATCTTGAGGTAGAATACCACTTTTAACATCAACCATAAAAAGGATCAGATCGGCTTTTTCGATAGCGGTATTAGCTTGTTTGACGATATTTTTATCAATCTCATTAGCGGTTTTTTCATCAACATCAAGTCCGCCCGTATCAGTCAGGATGAATGATTTATCGCGCCAATAGACTAGATCGATATTGCGATCGCGGGTAGTATTGGCAATTGAGGAAACTAAAGCTTTATTTTTTTCAATCAGCTTATTAAAGAGGGTTGATTTTCCGACATTAGCTCGCCCGATAATAACGACTTGAGGCAGGGTAGTTTTCATGATTTTTATTAGCTATCATTTTGTTGATATGGCCTAAATCATAGCATAAATATTCTAATTTATCAAGTTGGGGCTTTTTCTTTTTTAATATTTTATGTAAAATAGGCTATATATTGATTTTTATCCTCTTTTATTGTTTGACAAAAGTTAATTATTATGCTAAGTTAAGGCGTTCAATAGGAGATTGCTCCTTGAAAATATAGTGTGTTGTTAGTGAAGAGATAGGAACAAAACCAAGGGTTTTTCGATAGGGAGGAGAAGATCATGTTTAAGAAAATGATGCTGGCAGTGGTAATGGCGCTTTTCGTTTCGACGACGGCGCTGGCTGTTGATTTTCAGGCTGGCTCTCTTCAAAAAGGGGAGTCGGTTTGGAGTCATTACAAGGCTGATAACGGCGGGCTCGATTTCGGGCAGTACCGGTCGGAGTTTTCGAAGGCAAACAAGGTCAAGAACCTTAACGCCGCTTTCCGCAAGCTTCAGCCGGGTACTTATCAGTTCCCAATTACTGTCGTAGTTCCGACAAAAGAGATAGTCGGCGTAGTGCCGGCTATTGAAGCCAATTCCAATCAGGCCATGGCGCCGGCGCAAGGCGAAGCTCAGGTGGTCGCCAGTTTGGCGATTATCCAAACTCAGAACGGAGAAATTAGGGCGACTTCCGCCCAGCTGGCTGAGGAGCTTAAAAAGCTCGAGGCGAAGGTTGTCGATCGTGAGATGCTCGTCCAGTTCAAGGATGAGCAGATCATTAAACTGGAAAACCTGAAGAAAATGCAGGAGGAGCTTAATACCAAACTGGATGGTTTGGTTGAGAGGTTGTTGCAGCAAAAGGCTGAAACCGGACAGGCTCTTCGTCTAGTCTTTCCGGCTGGTGTCGTTTTTATTGCTATTCTCATAGCCTGTCTCCTCTTGTCTTTGTCTCATCGGGACGGCGGAAAGGAGCAGTTCCTAAGACTTATGAAGGAAAAGGATATGAAGGAAAAGGAGAAGAACGCGGCCGAAGCGGCCGATGACCCTTGTGTGGAAATGGAGGAAGAGATCCCAACCCCGCTTTCCTTTGAGGAGGAAATGGCGAGACTTAAGGAGAGGTTTCCTTCGGAAATGCTTTCTCTATGTGATCTTCAAGAGGAGATTGCTAGATTTCAGAATGCTGTTACGCTCAATGATATATTGATCAGGGGTCTCCAAGAAAATGAGTCCAGTCTCAAAATAAAGAAAGGCGAGCTCGAAGGAAAGCTCGAAGAGGCGATTCAAAAGATTTCAACTCTAAGCGCCGTAAGTCGAGAGTTGGAAGATCTTCGGGCTGAGTACGCAGAAAAGATGGAGAGCGAACGGCGGCAAATGACCGCCGAGTGCGTCCGTAAGATGGAGGAGATGTCGGTCGCTTCCGACGCGAAGATCCGTGATCTAGAAGCTCGACTGGCGTCGGCTCTGGAAGCCGGCTTCATTACCCTTAACTTAACCAGAGAAGAAGGCGTCATGAGACGCTTTAGGAAGGAGATCTTTACTTTACCGATTGTCCTTGGGCCCGGTGGCAAGAAGCTGGTCCAGGTACCCGGACAACCGAAAATGTTTGTGGAAGTCGAAAAGGCGGCCGACTACATGAAGGGCCTAGCCAAGGGAGGAGGGTTGAGTACTTTCATGTATGACGGTGCTTATCATGCTGCGTTCATATCGGACGCGGATGAAGGGCCGGACTTTAGTGAGTTAACAATCGAGCCTCTGGCTGAGGATCCCGATTTACTGATTTTTAATGAGTTTAAGCTCGAAGAACCTACTGAGTCGGATCAACCCGAGGGAGGGCCGGATGTCAAAGAGAAGTGATAAGCTCCGGCGATTGTTGAACCCGTTAGTCAGAAGGCTGACGGACGAAAAAGCCCTCTTCAAGGGAGGGCGGTCAAACAGCAACTTCGCGAAGCTGGTTGACGCTGCTGCGAAAGAAGCCGTTCTTAGCGGCAAACAAGGTCGGAATATCATACCTTTCCGGCCAAGAAGGGGAAAGAAATAGCTTACTTCATTATTCGCTCCGCAGAGGTCGGAGTGAAATGAGTAAGAAAATGAATAGTATCGTTAGCGGGGTTGCTTTCAACCTCGCTTTTATTTTTCTCTAATTTTTTCAACTGATCATTCATATGGAGGATAATAATCATATTTTGAAAAATACTCTCAAACATCTCTGGCGCCTTTTTTATTTCAAACAAAGCCTGCAATTCGTCCATGTTGTCAGAAACCATAGCCACGACCCTTATTTCATCACTGGACGCTTTTTTATCTTGTAAAAATTCTTCGCATTGAGGTAGGATTTCCGCCTCATAGTTTTTTAGGGTGGCTATTATTTGAGTCGAAGCTTGCTTTATTATAGCGAGCATTATTTGAGTTTTAATATCTCTTTCTATTGTCGTTTCTGTTTTTTCAGCTGACGGATCATTTACGATAGTTAAGGCCATTTCCTGGGCTTGATGGCTTTCAATAGGAACTACGAAATGATTCATTAGTCTATTACGATCAATACCGCCGGCTTTTATATATTTTAATTTAGTTAATCGTCCGCCGGGATTTCCGGGAGATGTTTTTTGATAGCTGATTCTAGCTAGAGACATTCGAAGTTTTCTTTTTATGATTTCTGAATCATTGGCTGCGGTTATGTCTACAGCAAAAAAGATTGGGTTTTCCAAAGGATCATCATCAGATATATTCGGAATAGCCACAACGAGATCACAGCCCCTTTTTATATCGTCATACTCGCTAGTTAAGAAACCGGTTGAATTTTCACCAAAAAAATCGCGTGATTTGGCGCCCTTAATAATAACTTCTTCCGCTAGAACGGAGCCCCTCGATCTTTCTTTAATAAAACTAGGGCTTTCTTTAATTCTTCGGATATCGGCTAGATCATTTTTTATCTCTATTGCAGGATATTCCGCACTGAAGTTCTCTTCTTTAGGTCTTGATTTTAGGATGGAGGCCATTAATTCGTCGAATTCGGCATTACCGCTGCCAAATTGTCCCAGCCCGCCTTGAGAATCTATGTGATAATCAAGCGCTGATTCATTTCTCTTAAAGGCTCGTGATGGTCTCATATTTTTAGTTTATTTCCCTAAAACGATAACAATATCGGCGCTTGATTTTAAGCTGGCGGGAGGGGTTAGACTGACATTGCCGCCGTAGAGCTTAGTCAATTCGCTGACAGTTTGAGGATATTTTCCTTTCGAAAGGTCGTATATGGTAATTGATTTATAGTCTCTTAAGGCGGCATTGCCGGCTTTAGTGACTGTAAAGCCTTTTTGGGTCAGCTTATTTTTTTCAGTTGTGGCCCAACCAGTAATCAGAGTACCGTTTTGGATTTCGATCTTGGCCCCCTCGGTCTTATAGTTTTCAGTTAGGTCTTCAATTGGCTGTTCTTCGTATAGGTTTGTCGGCTTCGGTACGACCGGAGCGGTTGTTGTCGCTTTAGTTGTTGTTGCCTTAGTCGAGCTGGCTGTTGAACTGCTTTGGTTGCGTTCTTTGGCGATCGAATAGATGTCGTAATTTTTATCATTAGGAAGATCAACTTTCGTTCTATTGGTATTGAATATTTCTGCCCAAAGCGCTTGGATTATTTTAAAGTTTCCGCCCTTAGGGAGTAGGACATAGGCGCCATCGATCATATTAGAATAAAGGAGGCCATCGGCAGCATTAGTTAAAGATTCATTTATTATTGTTGAGGAATCGACATCTTTACCGATATTGGCCAGTCTCAATAATTCCCACATTTGCAAATTGGTAGTGACATTTTCGTTGTAGGCGGTTAAGAGACTATTGATTTTCTTCGGATTGAT
Organism: uncultured Gammaproteobacteria bacterium; assembly: GCA_964512625.1. Classification (GTDB taxonomy): domain Bacteria; phylum Patescibacteriota; class Patescibacteriia; order 2-01-FULL-39-33; family 2-01-FULL-39-33; genus CAZEKG01. The sequence continues at coordinate 105,162 of CAZEKG010000002.1, forward strand.
GAAGGTATTAGCCGAAATCACTTTTTCTTTCATAGCGGAAATGATTTTTTGCTGGCGAGCCGACCTGGCGAAATCTGAACCTTCCAGTCCCATAGCATGGCGAGAACGGGCATATTTCAAAGCTGTTTTACCGTCCATATGTTGACAACCTTTTTTAATGACTAGCTTCTCAAAACGGCTTTCAATTGGCCAGGCGTTTTCTCTTCCTCTTATTGGGTATTGGTAATCGATAAGATCGTTATCAACGCAAACATCAACTCCTCCGAATTCGTTTATTAGCTTTTCAAAGCCGTCAAAGTCGATTGTTACATAATAAGGAATGGAAGTATCAAATAGAGTTTCTAATTCTCGACTCAAAGCCTCTCCACCCGATCCGGACTTATCTTTTTCGGCGTAAGCGGTTATGGCGTTGATTTTTGAATAGCCGTATTGATCGGTTTTTACTCTTAAGTCTCTTGGAATGGACATTAAGGCAACTTGTTTAGTACTAGGCTTGTAGCTTAGTAGGATAATGGTATCGGCCAGGGTTCCGCCCTCATGATTCTTACCTCCACCGCCGATTAAAAGTATATTTACTCGGTCGGCTTCTTCTCCTTGGAGTTTTTTATCGCCGCTAGAGATTAAGTTGCCCATTTGACCGACGAGATTAAGTTTAGAAAGGTTTTTAAATAAACCCTCGTTAGAAAAGACGATCGAAGAAGAAAAGACGATAATGAAGATAATGAAAATAATGAGCAGGCTCATAAAGACTTTGCCCCAATTCCAGCCTCGTCTTTTAGGTTGGACAATCGGCCCTCTGACCGACTCTTCGGCGTATAGCTCTTCCAAGACCCTTTCCTTTTCCCGGTCCTCGATATTGCCTGGCCTAAAAAAGGAGTTCGATCTTGTTTCTTGAGGAATGAAGTTTATTTTTTTATCTTCCATTTATTTGATTTATTATTGTTTTTTTGAGTTAACCGAAATACATTTGTTATTATAACTTTTCACTTGAAATTTAGCAAGATATTATGTTATAACAACAGCTTGTAAAAATTTCAATTTCCTGATATACTACTTAAGTAAAAAGCTTAAATTATGCAAAAGTGGATAACTTTAGAGAAAACAATCTAGATTCAGGCCTCGGAGCGGGAGAAGAAAAAAAGAGTCGGAAAAAGGCGATTCTTGATTTTTTTTGGGAAATGACTAAAGTAGCGGTTATTTCTTTACTTATTATCTTGCCGGTCCGTTATTTTATTATGCAGCCTTTTTATGTTAAGGGCGCCTCGATGGAACCTAATTTTTATGATCATGAATATCTGATTGTCGATGAAATAACTTATCGTTTTTTTGAACCGAAGAGGGGAGATATCGTCGTTTTCCAATATCCTTTCACTAAGCCGAATGAGCCGAAACAATATTACATCAAGCGAGTTATCGGCTTACCTGGAGAAACGATTAAAGTTAAGGATGGCGAGATTTTGGTCGGCCAAGACGAAAACGATCTAAAGCCACTAACTGAAGCTTATCTTCCGCAAGGTACAGCTACTAATTTATTGTTAAGGGGTTATAGCGATGTGAAATTGGGAGCGGATGAATATTTCTTGCTTGGAGATAATCGCGATCAAAGCTCTGATTCAAGAGTTTTCGGTCCAATTAAGAGAGAGTTTATTGTCGGCCGGACTTGGGTTCGAGTTTTGCCGTTTAATCGCATGACTGTTTTTGGAACGCCTGAATATAAAAAGTAATTGATTAAGTATGCCAAAAATTAAAAAAACTGAAAATAAGAAATTCGGCCAAGCCGAAACGGAAAAGAAAAAGGGCAAGAAAGGCAAGAAAGAGATTTCAACCGTAACTGGTATGAAAGATATTTTGCCTCAGGATCAAAAGTATTGGCAGGCTTTGCGCCGAGTTGCCGATAAGATTGCCGATGATTACGGTTACGGCCGCTTAGAGACTCCTATCTTGGAGCAAACCGAGGTGTTTGTTAGAGGTGTCGGTAAAAATACCGATGTAGTTGAAAAAGAGCTATTTTCTTTTACTGATCAGGGTGAGGATAACTTAACTCTTAGGCCGGAAGCTACAGCTTCGGCAGTCAGGGCTTATATCCAGCATGGCATGGTAAACTTGCCTCAACCGGTAAAGTTCTATTATTTCGGCCAGATGTTTAGGCATGAAAAACCTCAATCGGGCCGCTTAAGGCAATTTTATCAATTCGGGTTTGAAGCTATCGGCGAGAGTAATCCGACAATCGACGCTCAGCTTATTTTAATGGGTTGGAATAGCTTGAATGAATTAGGAATTGAATCGACTATCCAAGTTAATAGTATTGGTTGCCCTCAGTGCCGAGAAGAATATAAAAAGGCCCTGGTTAAATATTATAAATCCAAGCAGAAACAGCTTTGCAATAACTGCCAGGTAAGGTTGGTGAAAAATCCTTTAAGACTTCTTGATTGTAAAGAAGAGTCTTGTCGAGCTTTGCGTGATGAAGCGCCTCAAATTCTTGATTATCTTGATGAAGACTGTAAAAAGCATTTCATGAAAGTAGTTGAGTATCTTGATGAACTTGATTTGCCTTATGCTCTTAATCCTCATATTGTTCGAGGACTTGATTATTACTCTCGCACTATTTTCGAATATTGGGAAGTTGATGATACCGAAGGCAAGAGCGCTTTAGGTGGCGGCGGCCGATATGACAGTTTAGTCCATACTTTAGGCGGTAGGGAAGATACTCCTGCTTGCGGTTTGGCTATGGGAGCCGAGCGCATTATTGCTAAGATAAAAGAAAAGAAAATCGAAGTCCCTGAGGCTTATCAACCAGAGATTTTCTTAGCTCAACTAGGGGAATCGGCTAAGAAAAAAGCTATGGTTCTTTTTGAGAAGTTAAGGAAGTCTAATTTTAAAGTCGCCCAATCTTTTTATAAGGATAGCTTAAAAGCTCAATTGGAAAGCGCTAATAAGCTCCAGGTCAAATTCGCTTTAATTATCGGGCAAAAAGAAATTGGCGATGGGACGATTATGTTAAGAGATATGGATGGCGGAGCTCAGGAAGTTGTTGATTTTAATAAGATAGAGTCTGAATTATCGAAACGTTTAGAGAAAAGAAGGGGTAATTCCATTTTAGTTCTTGATGAAGATCAGTTAAAGACAGTAGCCGGACATGGTCGGAAAAAGCATGCTTCCGAGAGTGAAAGCGAAGATACTAATTTTGATGATGATGTTGAAAAGAAGATTATCCAGGCGGAAGAGAAAAGCCCCGATTATTTTAATGATTACGGGGAATACTAATTTTGTTAATTAATTTTTTAATTATAGAAAGAGAGGTGAGAACAAAGTGGCTGAAGTAAAAAGAAAGAAAGGCGAGACTTTTGAAGCATTGATTCGAAGGTTCAGCAAAAAGATTCAGCAAAGCGGTAGGTTAATCCAGTCCAGGAAAATCCGGTACCATGATAAGAAGAAGAATAAGACCGCCGTTAGGTCAGCAGCTGCCAGAAGGCAGGAAATCAATCAAAAACGCGATTATCTTAAGAAAATCGGCAAGTTGGTTGAAGACAGTAGAAATAATAGAAGATAGTCTATTAATGTCCTGTGAAATTGCTTAGGCAATTTCACAGTTATCAATAGATTAACTCATAAAAAGGGTTTATGTCTTTACAAAAGCTCGTGGAAGGTGATTTTTTAAAGGCTTTTAAAGGAAAACAGGAGTCGGAGGTTTCTGTTTTAAGGATGTTAAAGAGCGCTTTGGTTAATAAAATGATTGAAAAGAAAATAAATAAGGATGAGGCTTTGCCGGATTCCGAGGTTATTGCTGTTATTAAAACTGAGATAAAAAAGCGTCTTGATTCAGTCGAATCATATAATCAGGCTCAAAGGCCGGAATTAGCTGAAAAAGAAAAAGCGGAAGCGGATTTATTATTGAAATATTTGCCGGAGCAATTAAGCGAAGAAACGTTAGTTGAAATAGTTGAAGAGGTTATAAAAGGAATGTCCGCCGGACCAGCTGATTTTGGCAAAGTCATGGGTGCTGTTATGGCTAAAGTAAACGGCCAAGCTGACGGCCAAGTCATTTCTAAAATGGTTAAGGAAAAACTTTCTTAATAATTAATTTTCTCAAAGATAAAAAACATATGATAATTCGCCTTTTTCCCATGCTTAGGCCAAAGGCGGTCAAGAAACTTATTTTGGCCAGTCTTTTAATCCTTGTTTCCTTCTTATTAATTCCGCACCTTGCTTTCGCTCAAGCCGCCGATCAATTCGGGGTTAACGAAGCAGCGAAACTCGGCCTTGGCGGAGCCGATCTTAAGGTTATTATTGCTCGGATAGTCCAAATTTTCTTTGGCTTCCTTGGAATAATCGCTGTTTTAATCGTTATGTATGGCGGTTTTATTTGGATGACGGCTGGAGGTGATGTAGCTAAGATCGAAAAGGCGAAAAAACTTTTAGTTAATGCAGTTATTGGACTTGTTATTATCTTTTCAGCTTTTGCTATTGTTTCTTTTGTTATTAATGCTTTATTAGGTAATGGAAGTGGCGGTAATGGAAGAGGCACTAATCCGATCGTTCCTGGAAGTATTGATGATTGGGGTAGGTCAGCTATCGGCGCCGGCCCGATTGAAAGCGTCTATCCGGCTCCAGGTCAAAAAAATGTCCCCATTAATACCTCAATCGTAGTCACTTTTAAGATGGAGATAAAACCGGAAACTATTTGTGGCGCTAGCGCTTGCAGCGGTAGTCCTATTTCCGCCAATATTGCCATGTGTCAGACTTCGGCGACTTCGAGCGATTGCGCAATTGACGGCGGTTTGACTGTCGAAGATCTGAAGAATTCAACTGTTACTAGTCAGGATAATAAGACTTTTGTTTTCAGTCCGAGTAAGTTTCTTGGACAAAGCGATAATCAAGTAAGACAAATAAAAGTTTTATTAAAGAAAGGTATCCTAGCTAAAAATAACAATGAATCTATTTTAAATAGGTATAAAGGAGACGGCTATAGCTGGATGTTCCAAACTAACGGTAAGATCGATCTTGATCCTCCGAAGATAATTAGCGCTGGTATATTACCTTATTATGATGATGAAATGGACGGCTATTCGGCTGGTGCCGGACCTTCAGCGACGAGATTCAATATAACTGTTGCCAGCAACCCAAGAACCAAGGTTGATTCGGGATATACTCAACCGGTCAGCGAGAATGTTAATGCTCCTAGGGCTACTTTGTCTGGTGTTTACGGCGGGTTAGTTAATGGAACAACGACTATTACGATCCAGTCTAATGGTAAACCGAAAACTGTTTGGCCAGCTGGTCTTAATCCGCAAAACTTCCAAGATGATACTTATCGCGACGGCAATAGAACAATCAATCTCGGGCCTTTCGGCTTAACCTTAACTCTTTCCGGACAGCCGGATAACGGAACTAGCTGGGATTTTTATGTAACAGCAAAAAGAGAAGGCGATAGGATGGAAGTTTGGAAAAATGGCCGGGTTTTAAAAGCTTATCTTTTTGACAATGGCGCCAATTCAACAGTTGCTAAGGTTATTGATAATATTGTAGCGGACTTCGGCAGCATCTTTAAGAAATGCGCTACCGGAACCTGTTTAGAAACTCTTTCAACTGGAGATCTTGGCAAGCAATATGACATTAAATTTTTCGTTAATAATACTAATAACAGTGATGACGAAATCATTAAAATTGAGAAAATAGCCGGACATGGCCAGGTAGTTAATAGGAATATTAATGGCGTTAAGGATGTGGCTAGAAATCAGGTTATTCAAATCAATTTCAATAAGGCTATTAATCCAGAGGCGGTTACGAGTAGTATTTTTAAGGTTAAATATTCGAAAGCTGTTAAGGACGCCTTAGATACGGAAATTGCCAATACTCAAATAAAAATTTCCAATCAGTATAAGACTATTGAAATTCTACCTCCAGCTCTACCTCAATACGAGTGCGGCCAAAATGCTTGTGGTGAAACGATGTATTGTTGGCCGGTCAATGCGCTGATTGATACTGATCAAGATGGTAATGTTGATGCTAGCAGTACTAGTGATTACGCTAATAAAGGGACAAAATATGAGGTTAATATCTCGGCGGCTTCGCTAAGGACTTGTTCAAATGCTAACGAGGGTTGGTGTACTGGTTGGGGAGGTGCTTGCGCCGCTGGCGGAACCTGTTCAAAAACTCAGGACGGCAAGAATATTTTCTATCCGGCCTCTAGCGCCGCTTTCGACGGTATTATGGATTTGGCAGGCAATTCCTTTAATGGTAATTTCAGTACGACGACCTACAATAGCCAGATTATTGGTTCCTCAGAAGGTAAATCCGGAACTGGGGCCGGTTTCTCAGGCAAGGTTTCATATAATTTAAATGTTAATCCGCCGACGGGAAATATTTTTAAGTCTAATGATGGCCAGGGGGATGATTTTAAATGGTCTTATTGGATGTCTGATGAAGTTGACCGCCAGCCGCCGTTAATTTCGACAATTAGTCCGGTCGGCGACGCTCAGCTTAAAGTCGAAGAATTCAATAGTCAGGTAGTCGTTGGTTTTGACCGCCCAATGCGTTCCGCAACTTTGAAACCAGGCTGGAATTATGGCGATACTGCTTTTAGTAAATCTCAAAAATACATTGTTTTAAGTACCTTAAGTAAAACTCAAAATCCGGTCGGTTATTGGACGGCTAATTCAGGAAAAGACATCAACGGCGACGGAGTTTCCGATTATACCGAGGTTTTTGTCAGTCATAACCGTTTTGATGCCAATATTAAGTACGGACCGCTTTTCGGCTCCGGTATCCAATCATTAAGTCAGAATTGTTATCTTCCGGGCGCTGGACCTAATAATGCCGGAGAAGTCACTTGTTCTTATGATTCAGCTGGTTCAAGAGTTAATTGCGCTCCGGTCGCTAATGATAATCCGGCTTCTTACGCTTATATGTATTGCAATGAGATAATGATGGATAATAGTGGAGATAGTTCGGTAGGAGTTTGCGATAAGTCGAACGAATGCAAAGTTTCTTATTATTTGGAAGCGGATAAAAATTCTACTAGTGCGACAAGTACCAATAAGGCCGGTAGTTGGATAATTACTAAAGATTACAGTACTCCTGATGCCTCCGGGAAAACCGGCTGCTGTTTCGGCAAATGCGTTTCTTCTTCAACTGGTAAAATCATAAAATTCAATCCTTAAGATCAATTTCCTAGCCAATGAGGTTAAAAAAATCTTCTCAAAATAAATTACTGATCATCTTGACTGTTTTAGTTTTGTTTTTAAGTTTCGGTTCGGCAGTTTTTGCCCAAACCCAAGCTAATGTTGACCTGACTAATGCTCAAATGGGCTTAGGCGGGGCAGATCTGAAATCAGTAATTAAGGGGATTGTTAACGTTTTCTTTTCCTTTTTAGGCGTTATTGCTGTTCTAATACTTCTTTATGGCGGTTTTGTCTGGATGACGGCTGCTGGCGATGAAAGTAAGGTGGAAAAAGCGAAGAAAACCATTATTGCCGCTGTTATCGGTTTAGTGATTATTTTTTCCGCTTTCGCTATTGTTTCTTTCGTCTTTAGGGCTCTTAATGTAGCGACTGGCATACCAGGAACAGAACCTTGCAGTAATATTGGCGAAGTGACCAGCTGTTCGACTAGCGACAATTGTTCAGGTACTCGATATTGCCAAGCTTCCGGTTATTGGGGAGCTTGCTTAAAAACCGATCCGACTTGTCCGGGTGATTCTTTTTACAGTAATCAATTCTCCTATATTTTAGGCTTCTCTCTCGCGGGTAGTGGCTGGAATAAGAACTTAGGTCGCAATTTTTCCGGTACGGTTGCTGTACCTCAAAGCGCTAATCTATTTATTTACGGCTATGCCCATGATCGGGAGAATATTATCAGTGAGATGAGTTTATGGGGCAGTCTTTCTTCTAGCTCAGAGGCTAAATTAGCTCAATTCAACAATCTTAATTCTGTTAAACAGTTAATCGGTTCCAAGGAGTATAATGTAGTTAGTAAGGCGAGTACAACCTGGAATACTTCCGGTTATGCGGTTGGTGATATCATTACTTTAAAAATTAAAGTTTCAACCGGCGCCTTCGCCTCAAAGAATATTAAGGCAAAAGTGTATGCTAGCCATTGTTTTAATGGTATAAAAGATGCAGACGAAAAAAATGTTGATTGCGGCGGTAGTTGTTCGGCTTGTGATGGCGATTCATGTTTCGTAGCGACTAACTCAACTTGTTCAGGAGATAATTGTTTAAGTGGTATTTGCGGCGATAATTGCAAATGCGCCAGCTTGCCGATTATTGATTATATTTCTCCGGCAAAGGATGTTAATGGCGATAGTAATCCTTATCGCAGCGAAACCCTTGATGATGATCTACCAAACGGCGCCCCGGGCAATATTATAACTATTTGGGGTCGCAGTTTCGGTTCCGCAACGGGTACGGTTATTTTTAAGGACAAGCAATCTGGCCAGCAATTCACTTCTTCGATTGCTCCTTGTAAGAGTAATAATTGGAATAATAATCAGCTTACAGTTCTTATTCCTCAATCAATTACTAATACTTTAAATGTCGTTGATGAGAGTGGAGTAACTAGTACGACTCTTAATTATGAAGTTTTTATCGAAACAGCTAACCATCTTTTAAGCGAAGCCGGCAAGGGCTTCCAGGTTAATAAGATTGAAAGACCGGGAATTTGCAATATGGATCCTGACTCCGGCGTTTATCCTACAACAACAACCATTAACGGCATTAAATTTCCGATTTCAGGAACTCAAAATGTGCTTTGGAAAATTAAAAATGGCAGCCTTTTTGAAACGATAACTAGTACCTTAGCTAAGTCATGGACGGCGGCCAGTGTTATTGATACTGCCTTGGAAAATAAAAATGGCGTTTCTAGTGTTAGGATATATAATGGATCTCAATATAGTAATTATTTTAAATTTTTATTAAGTTCCGGTGGCTTAAACGCGCCTTGCGGTTTAGATCCCCGGGCTTGCGATCAAGACGTAACAACTTGCAATACCGGTTTGGCTTGTGATAAGGCTTCATGTACTTGCCAAAAAAGCAATACCAGTTGTTCTGTTGGCGAGAAGCAAGTTTGTGATAATGGTGGTTGCGCCGGCGATCAGACTTGCCGTCCGGATGGCGTTTTCGGTAATTGCATTCAAAGAGATAGTAAATGCATTCCAAAAACAGATAAAGTTTCTATTGCTGGGCAGACTTTTTATTCCTGGGCTTTCTTAACGAACCCGGGTGGCAATGGCCAATCATGCGGGTATGATTATTGGGATGTTTGCGATATAAAAGGTTGTGGTAGTGGCTTAGCTTGTGATACGACGGGAACGAGCAGTCCTTACAATATTAATAAAACGCCCTGTACTTGTTGGACGAAGGTTTGCGAACCGGCGACAGTCAGCTCGACTTGTAAAGCAATCGGTAAATGCGAAGCGAGAAGTGTTTGTAATTCTCAGGGAACTGCTTGGGGTGAGTGCGTTAAAGTAGATTATACTTGCAATCCTTTCCCAGAGATTGAGCCGGCCAGGCAAGCTTTTTATAGCTGGTCTTTTATGGCGTTTAAAAATGATCCTTTTAATGCCCCGGAGGTTATAGAAGATTGTAATAGGACAATTACTTGCCGAGACGGTTCAAAATTGCCATCGCCGACGCCTTGGTATAATCCGGTAGTCGGAGCTACCGACGAGGGCTGGTCAACAACAACCCATCCTAATTTAGTCGGTAATGTCCTCAATCCGAAAGCTTGCGTTAACGCTATTATTTCAGCTCGGTTTAGCTTACCCATGAAACTTTCTTCTTTTGCCGGCAATATAAAAATAATGCAAATGGATGAGGCAAGCAGCACTTGGAGCGAAATTCCGATAACTGTTTCCAATTACCAATTATTGTCTGGAGGAACTCAATTAAACTTAAATCATGCTAATTTTTCTCCAGCTACTCGCTACAAGGTCGTTTTAAGGCAGGGTATTGCCAGTGACGCCGGAGTTAAGATTAAAAAATACAATGATGTTATAGGAAGTGATAAGAGAGATTGTAATGTCGGCGGTATAAATGATGCGGCTTATTGCTGGAATTTTGTAACTCGAGCTGCAACCGATCCCGACCTTCTTTGTAAAGAGGGTTGTCCGACCTGCAGTCCCGATCCGACTCAGATGTTTTATTATGGAGAAGAAAAAGCCAATAATGCGGACTTAGATAGCGCCGATAATGTTTGCTTAATGCTTAATCCGTTTAATTATGATTGGTTTTGGGATAAGAAAAGCTACAATAATTTAGAGCGGATCGATGTTACTAATAACGATCTATTGAAATATGTTGCCGAGTCAAGCACTTTCGCTTATGGAAATGATGGTAAAAATGATCCATATCAAACCAGTACGGCGCGTGGCGAAACGATTAGCGACCCGGCTAAATCAACGAAGATTTTAGCTACCTTAGTAAAAACTGGGAAAGCGGGAATTTGCTATGTGGAAAATGATTTTACCAACCCGATTGTTATGGAAGATCAGTCTTGTAATAAGGGAACGACTCAAAGCCCGAGTCCTTGGAAGGGTTCGACGGATGCTTGTATAAATGGCGTTATTTCCTTGAGGTTTAGTCGTAATATGGTTAATAGTACGCTAGTTTCCGGTTCTGAAAAGACAGGTACGCAGGTTATTGATAAACAAACGGTTAATTTTAAGTATTATGAATCTCACCCTAATATTGTAATTCAAAAGTGTAATTCAAATACTGTTACTTCAACCGATATAAACGCTTGTACTGATGTGGGAGTTGATTGGAAAACTATTTTATTTAAGTATAGCCATCAAACCATTTCGATTGCCGATATGATGGCCTCTAGTAGTGAGAATGTAAATGAGTTGCCGGAAGGCTTATCAATTTTGCCTTCGAGCAATCTTGATAAGAACCAGTGGTATCGAGTTATTATTATCGGCGGCCAAAACGGCGTTAGAGGAGCAAAAATAATTAATAGCAACGAAACTAAAGACGGTGTTTTAAGAGGAACCAATAATTCGCCATTGACGGATATGAACGGCGACGGCGAAGATGATTATTATTGGATTTTTAAGACAGCCTCGGATAAATGTCCTATAAATTCGGTAACTGTTTTGCCTTTTTCCAAATTCATGAAATTTGTCTCCGAAACTCAAACTTATAACGCTTGGCCTCAAGCGGCTAATTGTAATATCTTAAATCCTTTGACTTACAATTGGAACTGGAAAGCTTTGATTGATTTAAATGATGATAGGTCTGATAATACCGATCCGGGAACCGGCAATGATATCGTTAAAGTATGTTCAGTAAATAATACTACTTGTTCTTCTTATGATAATCCTACCAGCTTCCAAGTTAATGCGACCGGAGAATCAGAAGGCTTAGTCAATCTTAAGGCTAGAGCTTTAGATACGGCTAAAACAGGGGAAGATTGGACGAGGGATAAATGGGGTTATAGTGTTCTTCAGGTCGGTTACGGCGGCTTTTATATCAGGAAACATTCTCCGGATTCGACTAAATGCTTAAATCCGGAAATAACCGCTCTTTTCTCTCTTGATGCTAAGTCTGAGTCTATAAATTTAGGCAGTAATTTCAGCTTATATAAGTGTCAGGGCGGTAATTGCAATACTGAAAAAGAGTTGGCCGAGCTTTCACCTTTAGGACTTGGTACGGCTAATGCTAATCCTTTCTTGTCTAATCTTTTAAGAACGGAGCCGAAAGTTTATTTAGAGGCTAGTAGCACTTACCGGGTTATCGCTAAAAGCGGCGAGAGCGGCTTGAAAGCTTGGAATGGCAATAGTTTGACCGGCTTGAATTATCGAACTAGCGGAACAGGCAACGGAGAGCAATGCGATAAAGATGCCTATCCTTGGAAAGAGTTTAGCGGTTTATGTACTGATAAATGCCTTATTAGTACTTCAACAGCTTTTGCTGATTTATGTTCCTATCAAAAAGGAAGATTCGCTGAATGTAAATATACAACCAGTACCGCCGCTTATTGCGATAATACCTGTCACGCTTTAGGAAATACTAATACCGGTTCTTGCGGCAATGGCAAGCTTGAAGCTGAGGAAGAATGCGATGATGGTAACTTTAAAGACGGCGATGGCTGTTCTTCAAGATGTCTTTTAGGAGGTTCAAGTGATAAATGGGGTTCAGTTTGCGGTAATGGCAAGCGCGAATACGGCGAATTATGTGATGATGGCAATCGAAGGGGTGGCGATGGCTGTTCTTCGGCTTGCTTAACTGATTCTCGTAAGATGGGAACGGCGACTAGCTCCCCGGTTTGCGGTAATAGTAGGGTAGAATTCGGAGAGTTATGTGATGATGGTAATAAGATCAGCGGCGATGGCTGTTCTAATAAATGTTTATTAGAGGGCTCGTCTAATGGCGCTGTTTGCGGCAATAAGGTTATGGAAAACGGCCAAAACGACAGCTATGCTTGGGATTTTAAAGTTGAAAGCAATGCTCAAGAATGCTTAGGTCCTAATTTAGAAAATAATCCTTGCCCTAATGGTATTTGGCGAGTTAATTTCCCGGATAGTAATAACATGGAAGGGACAAAATATAATCAATTCTCAATTAAAGTTTGGCAAAAATCAAGCGTTGATGCTGGTAGTTGTGAAGTGATTGCCCAGGGTTTTTGGAAAACGATTTTTAGAAAAGTTAAAGTCGCAGTTTTAAGGCTTTTCGGCCAAACCGCCTCGGCTGCTGATTATTGGTGTCCTTTTATTGAGGAGCAGGCTTTTGGAGCTAGTGATTTAACTGAGATGAAAAAAGGCAATTATGTTCGTACTTTTGACAATCCGGGAGTCAGCAATGCCGGACAAATAATTGCTTATACAGATGAAGTCGGCAATTATATTATTAATTTTGCTAGGACTGATGCGGCTTCTTGGCCGGCTAATGATTATAAGATGACTCTCAGTTATACTAGAGACCTGATTAATCAGGAAATAAATACGGATATAAAATTCGCTATTTCAAGGAATGCTTGTCCGATAAACGATGTAATGGTTAATGTTTGGCCTAAAGGCGAAGAAAGAAAGGATGATACTTTCTTCTGTGCCGGAAATGATTGCGGTTCTAAGACTGCCGATCCTTATGATGATGATATGTCAGCTAATTGGACATACAGCAAGAATGGTTACGATCTTAAAGAAGGAGTGGGTTATTTAGGCGGTAACCAGCATCTTTATCGCGCCTGGGCCTTAACTAATAGATATGGTCGGCCAATGGTTGTTCAGGCTAATTTTAATTGGGACATGGAACATATTCCTTTTAATACTAAGACGACTAGCTCTGATTTCTCTCTGACAACTTACAATGGTGATAAATGGATTACTTCTGGCGATGTTGGCGGACGAGACCTTTTAAATGTTACTGCTTCCGACGTTAATACTTTGGCGAGTACGACAGTAATGATTAGAACTTTCCTTTGTAATAATCCTTGGCCGACGCCGGCGAAATTCCCTTATATTGATTCTCGAGTGAATTGCGCTAATCCCGCTAATTGTGTTAATACCAACTTTGAGCTTTTTTATTGTCGAGATAGCGGCGATAAGGAAACGACGGATGATGATCTTCCGGCCTTAACTCCTGATAACCCGATTGTCGTTCCAGGGGCTTCTGGTTCTGAAATTGTTAAAGAGTTTATTTTCCCAAGAGCCGATAAGACGACTAGCTCGGATGCAGTTGGTTTAAGAGTTATGAATAATAGCGGTAATGCGCTTGCCGTTTCAAAGATCTATTTAAGTCCGGCTGAGTGGTATTTTAATCAGTTTGATAAGGCGCGTCAGGGTAAGCCTAAAGGCCTTGTTGTTGATGGCTATCAGGCAGTCGAAGAAGGTAGGACGGCTTATGTTAGCGCCGCCGATCTTAATGAGAATTTAGGAAATGCTTTTAATAATATTTATCTTCTTTCTTATAATGATAAAGCTGATCAGGGGACGAGAAATATTTATTCTCAAATATTAAGCAACCTGACTTTCAATACCGGAGAAGCGGAAAACGGCGGATTACTTGATAGCGCAGGGTCTTGTACTAATAACCCTGCTTATAAATGCTTTACTGATAAGGATTGTAAGGGATTCGGTTTTTGCGATTCCCCGAAATCGAGGATTACGAGGGATACGAAGAGGTTAGCCGATATTAGCGATATAAACCTAGGATTGGAAAAATATAAAGCTGTTAAGAGATGCAGTAATGACCATAGTAAAACTTGTTTAAGTAGTTCGGTTTGCGCCGATAACGGAACTTGCGGTAATTATTATCCTACTTTGACTTCTGGAACTTATGTGGCTAATAATTCTTTAAGTTCTTGGCTTTCTTGGGAAAGTACTTTGGCGGCGGCTTTAGGTATGATTTTACCGGTTGATCCAAGGAATGAGTTATCTGGCTGTACCGGATCTTATTCTTCGACGACTTGCTGGAGCGAGATTAAGAAAGAAATGGCTTGCCCTTCCGATTCCTCATTTAATTATTTTTATCATGCGGATAAAAATCCGACTTCTACTATTATGGGTACGGCTAAGATTTTAGGAACTAAATGCGAATATTGCGTTAATAGTAATGGTGATGATATATGGTCTAATTCAGACTATACTAATTCAATCTTTGGGCCTACTAATTCGGTTATTAGATCTTTCTGTATTGATAAGGTAAAAGAAACTTGCGGTAATGGAATTTCCGATATTGCTAATGGTGAAAATTGCCATAATTGCCCGTCTGACTTTAAGGCGGCTTGTAGCAATGGGGCGGTTTGTCAAAACTTGGGCACGAATATTAGTCCAAACTGGCAATGTAAGGCTTATGATACAGATGGAGATAATTTTAGCGATGCTATTGATAATTGTAAGTACGTTAAAAATGGTTGGAATTGGCCGGGGTTATGTATTGCTAATGGCAATGCTTCGCAGTCTTATTTATGTGATCAATTTGATAGTGATCGCGACGGAGTTGGCAATGCCTGTGATAACTGTTATCAGGCATTAGGTCCTAATGATAAGCCCGATCCATCTAATAAAGACTCTGATGGCGACGGAATCGGCGATGCTTGCGATAACTGCCTTAATAAATGGAATCCGGGACAGGAAGATGATGACGGCGATAAAGTCGGCAATACTTGCGATAATAGTAAGGATGTTAAAAACGGCGCTTCAGGTAATAATATGACATGTCCTTTGTCTACTCCTCAATCTTATTGCAATCAAAAAGATACTGATGGCGACGGGGTTGGCGATGCCAGCGATAATTGTCTTAATAAGAAAAACCCCGATCAAAAGGACTCTGATACTGACGGTTTAGGGGATGTTTGCGATAATTGTCCGACTAAGGCTAATCCTGACCAAAAAGATGGCGATTTAGACAGCTATGGCGACGCTTGCGATAACTGCCCGACGACTTTCAATCCTAATCAGGATTCGAGGGCTTGTTATAATCCTAATTGCGGCAATGGGGCGCAGGATCGCGGAGAGGCTTGTGATTGCGGCACTGACCCGAACAACATTCCTTCCACATGTAATTATATAAATAATTTTAATGTTAATATCTTAGATATTGAATATAACAAATCCGTACGGGTTTGTATGAATAACTGCCAATTAGATCAAAAATTTGAAGGACCTAAATGTGGGGATGGTATAAAAAATGGTGCGGAGTCTTGTGATAATGGGTCTCAAAATGGCGTAGTTCCAGCTGCTGGTGGTTATGGTCAGCCAGCCGTAGAGTATTGTACTACTGAGTGTCAAATTGCTAGTGTAGCCTCTCCAAGGTGTGGCGATGGAACTATTCAGTCGGGGGAGGTTTGTGATACGCCTAATCAAGATGGTTGCGCTCCTGATTGTAAGTCGAAATGCGGCAATGGAATTGTGGAAAAAGCCCAAGGAGAAATCTGTGACGATAGTAATGGGAATTCAGGCGATGGTTGCAGTTCTACTTGTAGGGTAGTAGAAACTGGCTATAATTGCTTTTATCGTTTTGTTTCCGGAAGATTAGAGAGCGTTTGTCAATCAATTTGTCCGCCAGATAGAGGAGTAGGTAGGTGGACTAGCGAGGTTTTGAAATATGGCAACAATAATACTTCTAATAATTTTGGTACAATTGGCTCTGTTTATAATAGTTGGCTCCAAGTTCCAAAATGCAAATCTTTTAGTGGTATATTTAAAGCTGATGTAAATGTTTCCGGCTCGCCTGGTAGCTTGGCTGTGGTTTTTGTTTCGGATATTTCCGGATCTATGGACGGCAAAACTAATGCCTTGTCTCAGGCGATTACTTCTTCATCTGATGAATTATCTAAGAAATTTGGAGCTAATATTGCTCTAGTCCATTTTCATACTAATACTATAGGTGATAAAGAGTTAATTGGTGATATGTTTTCTGAGAGCTGTTCAGGTAATTATGATTCTAATGGGGTCTGGAGTAATGGTAAGGATACTAAGTATTGTTGCGCTAGCTCTAATGGTAGGGGTAATTATTTTTGCAACTCTAGCGATTTATTAACGGGTTTTTCTAGTTTAACTAGCTTTATTAGCGATAGGACAAGTAAGATCTATGGGAGATATGTCAATGGGGGTACTCCTACGGCTTCCGGATTAGATAGAGCTAGAGCAATTTTAAATACATCTACGGCAGATAAGAAAATAATTATTTTGATGTCAGATGGCATGTATGATGGAATTAATCCTTTAAGTACCTCTACTAATATAAAGGCTGGTGGTACTAAAATATATGTAGCGGCATTTACTACTAGTTCTACTCTCGCTAATATGATGTCTACATGGTCAAGTAATAATAATAGTTCTTGCGGGAGTGGTTATTGCTATTATAGTGGTAATGTTACTGATTTATATGAAAATATAACATCTAATATTCAGTCGGAATTGGATTCTTACTCGGTAACTATTTTTAATAATAATACTTATTATTATGGAATAAGTCCCTATACTTATAATCAATCAAAGTATTCCTGGACGGACGGTTATAGCTCTAAAGTTTCAATTCCTAATACAAGCAATAACACTCCTTCAGGCGTAACTTTATCTGCTTTTACTGGTTTTTGTGCTCCTTCTAATGGCACAGGTGATTATGTTGGTAGAAGTATAACCGTAAAAACGACTAACCCGATTTCTGCTGGAACTAGCTGGAAGGTTAATATCAGTAATGTAACCATGGAGTATTGTCCTCTTGATCCAGTTGGCTATTCTTCTGATATTAATAATCCGACGCTTGGATTATCTCAATCGAACTCTCAAGTCGCCGGAGCTTATGAGGAAAATGACAATCTATATCAAAGATTCATTGCTACGATAGCTAATAGTTGGAAATTCCTTTTTTCATCAATCATTAATCTTTTTTAAAAAAACATCTAAGTAAAAATCCTATGTTTGATCAAATTCCTCAAAACCCTCAGGGCACAGTTCCGCCAAATGGCCCTAGTCCTATGCAGCCGCCTTCAATGCCTAATCCTTTGGGCGGTTTTCCGACGCCTTCCGCGCCAGTCCCGAATCAAGTCCCGACTCAAAATCCGGTTGCTTCAGCCGAGCCGGAAGATATTTTTTCTCAAACGGAAAAAGGAACGATGAGTGGAGCCGTTAATCCCGGCAACTATGCTAATCCTAATTTTGGTCAGCCAACTAGCTCCGGCGATTTATTCGGCAAGAAGCCTTTTCCCTTAAAAAACCTTGTAATCGGTTTAGTCGCTTTAGTAATTATCCTGGCGGCGGTCGGAATCGGCTACTTTGCTTTTACTTTTTTCAGCGCTAGCTTGAAACAGCCGGTAACGCCTATTGTTAATAAGGAAATTAATAATGAACCGGTAAATAATTCTACCGGCCTTGATCCTAACTTAGCTCCGACTTCAACGGCGGTTACGGCGACTACTACAGCGATAACAACCGAAGTTATTAATGATACCGCTAAAGATACTGATGGCGACGGTTTGACTGATTCCGAAGAGAGGGAATTAGGAACGGATGTTAATAATTTTGATTCAGATACGGATGGACTGACCGATCGAGCGGAAGTCAAGATTTATAAAACCAACCCTCTTAATCCTGATACGGACGGTGACGGCCATAAAGACGGAGCGGAAGTCATTAACGGTTATGATCCGTTAAAAGGCAATGGCGCAAAATTATTCGAGGTACCAAAAAAATAAATAACCAATATAGTTATGTTTGGCGAGAAAGAAAATAATCCTCAAGAGCCTCAGGCTCAGCAAGCTACTCCGCCGGCGCCCGTTGCCGTTACTCGCGACGATGTTTATGTTATGCCGGAAAAGTTTTTAACTAAGGAGCCGAAATCTTCCGGCAAGCCGCTAGTTATCGCTTTAGTAGTTTTAGTCTTATTAGTGATCTCAACCGGCATCTACTTCCTTTTTGATTATTGGCAAAGGAGTCAATTAGCTCTAAAGGAGCAGGCGAATAACATCGAGAATCAACAATCAGTCGAAGAAGACAACCAGCCTTTAATCGAAGATCCTGGTTTACTTCAAGCGACAACAACCGAAGAAACGGCGACTTCAACTTCAGCGACAACAACTGAAGCGATTGTTACTCCGACTTCGACTACACCCGTTGTTCAATTACCCCCGACTCTTAGCCCGGACTCGGATAATGATGGCTTAACCGATATCGAAGAGGGGATAATTGGTACTTCGCCGACTAATCCAGATACTGACGGCGATGGCTATAAGGATGGTAGTGAAATTTTATCAAGCTATAGCCCTAAAAAGGCGGGCGGCGGCGAAGCGAATAAGTTAGTCAATGCTGATTTCATTAAGAAGTCAATCAGTAATTTTATGGCTAATAACTTTTCTTTCTTAACTATTAAGGATTGGCCGATTAACTTCATAGAAGTGAATAATCAGGCGGTTATCGCTGTTCCGACCGGAGAAGTAATCAGGATTTCGGTCAAGGATAATCCTAACCGTTTATCAGCTGTTAATTGGTATTCCCAACTTAATCCGGGAGTTATTCTTAGTCAGCTTAAGCCGATTCAATCAGGCAATTTAAGCGGCGTTTTTTCCGATATGGGGCTTCAAGCTTATTTAACCGATGAAACGAAAAGCGTTATTTATGTGCTTGATTATTCCCTAGAAGCCGGTTCGCCATTTAAATATCCGGCCATATTCTCAATGATGGCGAGTACTTTAACCCCCGTAGCTGGAAATCTTAAGGGTTCGGCCGTAACTACTAGTAATGTCAATAATCCAAGTTCTTCAACCATAAATCAATAAGCGATGCTGACTTTTGAAGTAAATGAAAAAGCGGAATTAAAATATAATCGGGATTTAATCAATCAAATCACAAGGATATTTTATAAGCAAGCCGGCTTGAAAGGCGGTTGGGATTTTTCCTTAGCCCTCGTTGACGGTAAAGCTATCCGCCGCTTAAACAGGATTTATCGAGGTAAGGATAAGGTAACGGATGTTTTAAGTTTTGAAGAAGAAAAAGATGCTTTTCCTGGAGTGAAGAATTTTTTAGGAGAAATAATAATTTGCCCTTCAAGATTAAGAAGACAAGCCCGAGAATATAAAGTCAGTGTTGATCAGGAATTCTCTCGTTTGCTAGTCCATGGGCTTAGCCATCTTCTCGGATATGATCATGAGAATGTTACACTGAAAAAAAGACAGGAAATGGAAAGATTCGAGGAGAATATTCTTAGTAAGATTAAATTTAATAAATAGAGTTGAACAATATTTGTATTCATTTTTTAAATTAATGATTTGAAGAATCGGCGTTTTTTTACTATAATGAAAGAGGTTACTATAGTTTCCCTTGATTATGTAAAATAGGAGAATTTCTTGAAACGCTGATTCTTGGTTTTACCAATAAACAGTTATCCCATGCTTAAAGACAGTTTGATTACCGGTTTAGATATCGGATCTACAACCATTAGGATGGTTACCGGTCAAAAACAACGAAACGATGAAAAGCTTAAAATAATCGGAGCCGTCGAGGTTCCGGCCCAGGGTATAAGCAAAGGCGTTGTTGTTGGCGTAGAAGATGCCGTCTCTTCGATATCTTCGGCTATTGAAAAACTGGAAAGGATGGTCGGTCAGCCTATTGATCATGCTTGGGTGGGAATTTCAGGTAGCCATATTATCGCTCAGGAAAGCCATGGCGTAGTTATGGTTTCTAAGACTGATGGCGAAATAAGGCATGAAGATGTTGAGCGAGTGATTGAAGCGGCTCGAGTCGTAGCGACTCCGCCTAACTTTGAGATCCTCCATGTCATTCCGAAAAGCTTTACGGTTGATTCTCAAACCGGGATTAAAGATCCGATTGGTATGACCGGCTTAAAGCTTGAAGTCGAGGCTCAAATCATCCAAGGCTTAAGTTCCCAAATCAAGAATCTTACTAAATGTATTTATCGGACAGGAATCAATATAGATGATTTAGTAATGTCCGTTTTAGCTTCCACTGAGGCGGTTTTAACTAATCGCCAAAAGGATTTAGGTGTTGTCGTCATTAATCTCGGCGGCGCCACGACCAGCGTGGTAGTTTATGAAAATAATAATGTTTTGCATACTTGCGTTATTCCTATGGGTTCGGAATATATAACCAGTGATATCGCTATCGGCTTAAGAGTTTCGATTGAAACGGCGGAAAAGATAAAGATAAGAGAGGGTAGTTGCCTACCGAAGGAATTTAAAAAACAAGACGAAGTTAAATTTTCTGATTTAAACGCTCCCGAGGAAGGCTCTTTTTCAAGGAAGGATGTGGCTGAAATCGTAGAAGCGAGAGTCGAGGAGATATTCGAGCGTGTTGATAGGGAGTTAAAAAAGATCGGCCGCTCCAGTATGTTGCCGGCCGGAGCTGTTTTAACTGGTAGCGGCGCTAAGATGGATGGTATAGTAGAAACAGCTAAGAGATGCTTAAGATTGCCAGCCTCCTTAGGTTATCCTCAGGAACTTATCTCTAACCTCGATAAGGTAAGCGATCTTTCATTTACGACGGCGGTCGGTTTAGTTCTTTGGGGCAATCAGTTAAAAGGCAAGAAGGGGTCGGGGAGAACGCTCGGAGTTGGCGGCGTTGATAAAGCGGTCGGCCAATTAAAAGATTGGTTCAAGGCCTTTATTCCATAAAAAATTGAAGAATTTAGATATACCTAATTAAAACTACTATGCCAGAAATAAAACCAGAAATTGAAACTTTTGCTAAAATTAAAGTTGTCGGCGTCGGCGGTTCAGGCGGTTCCGCGGTTAATAGGATGATTAGTGCGAGAATTAAAGGCATTGAATTCATTACTATTAATACGGATGTTCAAGCTCTTCATCAAAGCCAAGCCAAACATAAACTACATATTGGACAAACGACGACTAGAGGTTTGGGTGCTGGTATGGATCCCTTAGTTGGGATGCAGTCGGCTCAAGAAAATATCAATGAAATCCGCGATCTTTTAAAGGGTTCGGATATGGTTTTTGTGACTTGTGGTTTAGGCGGCGGAACCGGAACTGGCGCTTCGCCGGTTGTGGCAGCAGTAGCTAGGGAATTAGGAGCTTTAGTGGTTGGCGTAGTGACTAAACCTTTTAAATTTGAAGGTTCTCAAAGATCGAAGATAGCAGAGAGAGGATTGCAAGAATTAAGAGAGAATGTTGATACTATTATAACTATCCCTAATGATCGTATTCTCCAGATCGTTGATAAAAAGACACCTTTATTGGATGCCTTTAAGACGGTTGATGATATTCTTCGCCAAGGCGTCCAGGGTATTTCCGAAATCATTACGGTTCCGTCTTTGATAAATGTTGATTTTGCCGATGTTAAGGCGGTTATGAGAGGTACTGGTTCAGCTCTTATGGGTATCGGCGAAGCGAGCGGTGAGAATCGAGCTATGACAGCGGCAAAGATGGCCATTTCTTCTCCTTTATTGGATATTTCCATTGAAGGCGCTAAAGGAGTTCTTTTCATAATCGTTGGCGGCCCATCAATGACTATGAATGAAGTTTATGAAGCAGCCAATATTATTACAGAATCCTCCGATCCCGATGCCAAGATTATTTTTGGCGCCGCTATTGATGAAAATTTAAAAGATAAGCTAAGGATAACGGTTGTTGCGACCGGTTTCGGCGATGGCATCAATAATATTCAATCTCTAAGCGAAGTTCCAAGGTATACTGTTAATAAGGCTTTCATTAAGAAGAGTATTGAAGATATGGATGTTGTTTCTGAGATAAAAAGAGAGGTTAGAGAAGAAAGAGTGCCGGTTGAAGAAAAGATTGTTAGCAGGTTTAATCAGGAAAGCCGGAATGCCATAAGTGATAATCCGCCAGCATTCCAAGCGAAGGTTAATCAGCCCGTAAGTCAGCCGGTTAGGCCTCAAGCCCAGGTTAGTCAACGGCCTCAGCCGGAGAGAATTGACCCGGTTGTCGAAGATGATGAAGAAGATATTGAGATCCCGACTTTCTTAAGAAGAAAAATGAAATCTTAAAATAGTAGTCAGGTTATATAAAAAGCTCCGTTAATTCGGAGCTTTTTAAATCGATAGGATTATTTTTCATTTTTCTGTTGCTTTTTAAGCGACTCAAAGTTGACTTTTCTTAATTCCCTCAGGGGTAAAAAATATTTTCCCCTTATCTTATCCACAATAGCCCAGAGCTATCCAAAAACCGCTTAAAAATGGTTAAAAATATCTTTTTGACAGCCTCATTTCTAGTGTTATAATGTTAGTAACAACGAGGGCTTTTGGAGGTGATAAACCAGTCAAAATCCATTAGAGGGTAATTGTTTGTTTTTAAATCTTTTTTGTCGCTAAAATAGCCCTATCAAGTCAAACAAATAGAATTCATATAATATTAAAGCCATGGAGCCAACTCAAATCAAGCAAATTAGGAAAAGAGACGGAAGTATTACTGACTTCGATCAAGATAAAATCACCCAAGCCCTTTTTAAATCATTAAAGGCGGCTGGTTTGGAAGACTTGGAGTTGGCTAAGCGGGTTTCTGATAAAGTTATTCAGGGACTTAATAATAAATTCCATCCTCGCTCTATTCCGGCGATTGAAGAAATCCAGGATCTTGTTGAAGAAACTTTGATTAAAGAAGACTTGGCTAAAGCGGCTAAATCATATATCATCTATCGCGAACAGCATGCCCGTTTAAGAGAAATTAAGGACATGATAAACTCCGATGATATTATCGAAGGCTATCTTAAGCAATTGGATTGGAGAGTGAAAGAGAACGCTAATATGGCTTATTCTCTCCAGGGATTAAATAACCACGTCGCTTCAGCTGTCAGCTCTCACTATTGGCTTAATAAGGTTTATCCGCCGGAAATAAGAGATGCTCATACTAACGGTAGCGTTCATATCCATGACCTGCAGCTCTTAGCTGTTTATTGCTGCGGTTGGGATCTTCAAGCTCTTCTTAGGCTTGGTTTTGGAGGTGTGGATGGTAAAGTGACTAGCGGCCCAGCTAAACATTTCAGGGTGGCTTTGGGTCAAATTGTTAATTTTTTTTATACGCTTCAAGGCGAGGCGGCTGGAGCCCAGGCTTTCGCTAACTTCGATACGCTCCTAGCTCCTTTTGTGAGGTATGACGGCTTAGATGAGAAGGCGGTTAAACAGGCGATGCAGGAGTTTATCTTTAATATGAATGTTCCGACTAGGGTCGGCTTCCAAACGCCTTTTACCAATTTAACTTTTGATTTAACTTGTCCCGGAACTTTGGCTGACGATCATGTCTTGATTGGCGGTATTCCTCAGGCAGAGACCTATAAGGATTTTCAACATGAAATGGATGTTATTAATCGAGCTTTTGCCGAAGTTATGATGGCTGGCGATTCTAAGGGCCGAGTTTTTACTTTTCCTATTCCGACTTACAATATTTCCAAGGATTTTGATTGGGAGAATAGGATTTTAGACCCGGTCTGGGAGATGACTTCTAAATACGGTATTCCTTATTTTGCCAATTTTATCAATAGCGACATGAAAGCCGAAGACGCGAGAAGTATGTGTTGTCGTTTAAGGTTAGATAATCGAGAATTAAGAAAGCGAGGCGGCGGTATTTTTGCGGCCAATCCATTAACTGGCTCGATTGGCGTGGTAACTATAAATCTTCCGAGAATTGGTTATTTATCAAAGACCGAGGAAGCTTTCTTCAGCCGTCTTGGTCAGATCATGGATCTTTCTAGGTTAAGTTTGAAGCTGAAACGAGAAGTTTTGGAAAGCTTTACTGAGCTCGGCTTATATCCTTATAGTAAATTTTATCTTAAAGACATTAAAGAAAGATTTGGAGAATATTGGAAAAATCATTTTAATACTATTGGTATTAATGGCATGAACGAATGCGTGCTTAATTTTATGGGCCGTCCTTTAAGCACTGAAGAAGGTAGGGAGTTTGCTGTTAAGATTATGGATTTCATGCTTAATCGCTTAGCTCAATATCAGGAAGAGGACAATCAGCTTTATAACCTTGAGGCGACTCCGGCGGAAGGAGCGACTTATCGCTTTGCTAAGAAAGATAAGGAGATAAATCCAGATATTATTGTTGCTAATGAAGAGTCTTATCAGGAAAAAGGAGCGGCGCCTTATTATACTAATTCAACTCATTTGCCAGTCGGCTATTCGACTGATATCTTTGAGGTTTTAGAAAATCAGGATATTTTACAGACTAAATATACCGGCGGAACCGTTATTCATGGCTTTATCGGTGAACAATTGCCAGATATCGAGAGTACTAAGAATTTAGTTAGAAAGATAGCCGAGAATTTCCGTTTACCTTATTATACTCTGACTCCAACTTTCTCCGTTTGCCCGAAGCATGGCTATTTATCAGGCGAGCATCATTTTTGCCCGCTCTGTGACGAAGAAATCGGCTTTATTAGGGAACAGGAAGATAAATTGCCTTTGATTTAATGTGCTTATTAATAACTCTAAATATATGATGGAAGGTGAAGTAAAATTAGAAAGACAGCCTTGCGAGGTTTATTCTCGCGTAGTCGGCTATCTTCGCCCAGTAGGGCAATGGAATCCTGGAAAACAGGCCGAGTATAAGGATAGGACGGCTTTTAGAGTAACCGTTGATACCGGCTGTGGCTGTTAATTTAGAAATCTTATGCTTATCGGAGGTTTGCAACCGGTAACTTTATTGGATTATCCCGAAAAAGTGGCAGCGATCATATTCACCGCAAGATGCAATATGCGCTGTCCTTTTTGTTATAATTCCAACTTAGTCTTACCGGAAAAAATAGAAAAAGTTGATTATTACAAGGAAGAAGATATTCTGAAGTTTTTTGATAAGCGAAAAAAACTGCTTGACGGCGTAGTTATTACCGGAGGCGAACCAACCTTGCAAGCTGATTTAGGAGATTTTTGTTTAAAACTAAAGGAAATGGGTTATAAGATTAAGTTGGATACCAATGGTCTTTTGCCCGAGGTAGTAGAAAAGCTGATTTCAAAAGGGTTAATTGATTATATTGCTATGGATATTAAAGGTCCTCTTAGTCGCTATAGCGAGATAACTAGGGTTGAGATAAATTCTGAATCGATTAAGAAAAGTGTTAAGTTGATTATGTCGAGTGGCTTAGGTTATGAGTTTAGGACGACTTTGGTTAAGGGGTTGCATGAATTGGAGGCAATGAAAGAGATTGGTGAGCTTATTAAGGGGGCTGATAAGTATTATCTCCAATCTTTTACGCCGGGACAAGGAACGCTCGAGCCAGGCTTTAATGGGAGTTTTTTTACGGTAGTTGAAATGACTGAATTTAAGGAAATTACTGATAAATATGTAAAAGTATGCAAGATTAGGTAATTTTGATAAAATAAGGTAATAAAAGAGTAATTCTTTAAATATGGAAAACCAAGATTTCGAACAAAAAATAGAAGAAGGCATCCAATACGCCAAAGCCTCGGAACATCTAGTTCAAAAAGGTAACATCGAATTAAAATCATTGTTGGAAGAAAATCTTAAATTGACTAAAGAAAATCAAATTGATCTTAAAAAGATTCGGAAGTACATGTTTTGGCGGATGATTATTAGTATTATTTGGATTTTACTTATTATTATTCCTTTGGCGGCGGCGGTTTGGTTCTTACCTTCTTTCATTAAGGATTCTTTATCAGGATACAGCTCATTGCTTAATGATGCTAAAAGCTCTAATGAACTAATAAATCAATTGAATAACCTTGTTAAATAGAATATTTATATGCAAGATCTTCTAAATAGGATAAAAAATCTTAAGGAGAAAATCTCCGACGCTTGGAGGTTACTTTGACCTTGATAAATCGATAAAAGAATTAAACAGTCTTGAAGCGGAAATATCTAGTCCGGATTTTTGGGCTGTTCCGGAAAAAGCTAAGATAGTCAGTCAAAAATACGAGGGATTAAAAAAAGAAATAACATCTTGGCAGGAAATTGAAAAAGAGGTTAATGAGCTTGAGGAATTGCTTAAGATTGTCGAGACTGAGGATGAAAAAACTTTTCAGGAAATAGAAAAAAAGCTTGACGAATCGGAAGCGAGCTTTAAAAAAATGGAGTTCGCTATATTATTCTCAGGTAAATATGATCAAGGAGGAGCGATTCTTGCGATTCATGCCGGAACCGGCGGGGTTGATGCTCAGGATTGGTCGCAAATTTTAATGAGGATGTATTTAAGATTTTGCGAAAGACATGATTTTTCAGCTAGTATCGTCGATAAGACTGATGGCGCGGAAGCAGGTATCAAAAGCGTTACTTTAGAAATTTCCGGTCGTTATGCTTATGGCTGGCTAAAATCGGAAAGCGGAGTCCATCGCTTAGTCCGCATTTCTCCTTTTGATGCCGAAAAGATGAGGCATACTTCTTTTGCCTTGGTTGAGGTTTTACCGGAAGTCGAAGAGGTTAAAGAGATTGAATTGAAAGACAGTGATTTAAAAATAGAAGTTTTTCGAGCTGGAGGCCATGGCGGGCAATCGGTTAATACAACTGATTCGGCTGTACGCTTAACTCACTTATCCACAGGTATAACCGTTAAATGCCAGAACGAAAGGTCCCAAGTCCAAAATAAGGCCATGGCTCTTAAAATCCTTAAGAGCCGTTTAGTCTCTTTTTATGAAGAAGTTGAGGAGGGTCGCATCAAAGAGCTTAAGGGCGACTATCAAAAGGCTCAGTGGGGCAATCAAGCTCGCTCTTATGTCATGCAACCGTATCAATTAGTTAAAGATCATCGGACAGATCATGAAACGGCCGATATTGAAAGGGTTTTAGACGGCGAAATTGATGATTTTGCCGAAGAGTATTTAAAGAAGGTGGTAAAAAAATAATAGCAAGATAGGAGGGGAATTGCTTTTAATCCAGTTGATTTTAATATTCAGGCGATTGGCTTTTTCAAAGAGTAAAAGCTTTCTAACGGCTTTGTTATTTTTTATTTCGGGAGTGGGGTTGGCCCGCTTTTTTGTTTTTAATCCGTTCATTATTTTTCTGATTTTCTTGTTTCTTAGTTCTCTTGTAGTTATATTTTTCAGTAAAAAAGAGTTAAGAATTTTTTTAATCATTTGTGCTTGCTTCTTTTTCGGTTTTTGGCGTTATCAGGTTTCGCTGCCTGATTTTAATGACCAGGAAAAAGTTTATGCTTATAATTTTTATTCCGCCATGATCGAAGGTCGAGTGGTTAATGTTGATAGGAGGATAAATCTCCAAAAACTGACTATTGAAACGGAGAAAATAAAACTTGGTAAAGAAAGTAAGAATGTTTCCGGGCTAGTTTTAGTCAATACTTCATTATTTCCCGAGGTCGAGTATGGTCGCTTGGTTAGATTTTCCTGTAAGCTGAAACGACCGGAAAAGTTAGAGGATTTCGATTATGCGGCTTACTTATCTCGTTATGATATTTATATTACTTGTTATAGCGAAAGTCCGAGGTATTTTGATAATAGTTTTTTAAGCTGGAGAGAAAGAAGTTATTTATTGATTTTAAAGTTTAGGAATCGCTTAGCTTCGGGTATTAGGCAATTTTTACCGGAACCACAGGCCTCGATTATGGAAGGGATGATCGTCGGCTTATCCCAAAATATTCCGGCTGAGACGAAAGATCTTTTTGCTCGGCTTGGCCTAACTCATATCATTGCCATTTCCGGCTCTCATATTACCCTTATTGCTTCGCTTTTAATGTCCTTAATGCTGTTTATCGGTTTTTCTCGGGGCGGCGCTTTTTGGTTTTCAATTGCCGGCATCTTTTTCTATACCATTCTAGTCGGCGCGCCGGCTTCAGCTCTTCGGGCGGCGGTTATGGGCGCAATCTTATTATTCGGGCAAAGAATTGGTCGGGTCAATAAATCCGGCCCAGCTATAGCTTTCGCTGGGGCTATCATGTTGCTATTTAATCCCAAGCTATTGATTTTCGATGTCGGTTTCCAATTATCTTTTCTAGCTGTTCTGGGGCTTATTTATCTTTATCCACTTATTTTAAAAAGCTTTGAAAAATGGCCTAACTGGCTTAATTTAAAAGATATGCTGGCGATGACTTTAGCGGCTCAAATAGCGACTTTGCCGCTTATTGTTTTTGTTTTCGGCCGGTTCAGTTTTTTATCGCTGCCCGCCAATATCTTAATTCTTCCAAGCTCGGCTTTTTTAATGGTTTACGGTTTTATTTCAGCGCTTGTTGGCGCCTTGGTTCCATTTTTTAATTCTTTTATCGGTTATCCGAGTTATTTGGTTTTAAGTTATTGGTTGCTTGTTTCTAATCAACTGATTAAGTTGGACTATCTTAATTTTGATTTTAAGCCCGGAAGAATTGCGGTTTTAATTATCGGCTACGCTCTAATCCTATTTTGGCTGTATAATAAAAGAAAGAAAAGATATGAATAAAAGGCTGTTGATAATTTTATTAGGCTTAGTTTTTTTCGGTTTTTTCGCGGTATTGTTATCGCAGAATTTTTTTTCATTTGATCATAAAAAAATAGGGCCGGCCGTTAAAGCTGATGATTGCAAGCTAAAAATAATCGTTCTTGATGTTGGTCAGGGCGACGCTATTCTTATCTTGACGCCCAGCGGAGAGAATATTCTTATCGATGCCGGCCCGGATAATAAAATCATTCAAAAACTAGGCCAGTACCTTAAATTTAATAAGGATATCCGCTTATTGGTTTTAACCCATCCTCATAGCGATCATGTTTCCGGTATGTCAGAAGTTTTAAAAAGATATGAAGTCGATTCGGTTTTAATGACCGGAGTAATTCATACGACTGCTGATTACTTATCTTTTTTAGACGAAGTAAAAAGCCGCAAGATCGAGGCTATAGCCGCTTCCAGTACCGCCGCCTTGCCTTTAATTAGGGATATTGACTTAAAGATACTTTATCCCGTAAGTAATTTAACGGGAGAGGGGATTGATAATTTAAATAACTCTTCTATTGTTTTGAAATTAGCTTATATAAGCAGTACGGCTCTTTTTACCGGTGACTTCGAAAATGAAGAGAGTTTGCTTGGTCTGTATTCATCCTCAACTTTAAAATCGCAGCTTTTAAAAGTCGGCCATCATGGCTCAACCAACGCCAATAGCTGGGAATTTTTAAGAGCTGTTTCTCCGGAATTAGCAGCGATTCCTGTTGGTCTAGATAATAGTTATGGCCACCCCCATTTCCGAGTTCTTAATGAGCTTAAAAAAGCCGGAGCGGAAATTTTTCGGACTGATCAATTGGGGGACTTGATATTTTGCTCTAATGGGCAAGATTTTCGTAAGCTTTAGAGGTCTTGTCAGAAAGGGTCTGATTTGTTAGAATACCTTTGATTAATTAAATAAAAAATATGGAAGAATTGCCAAAAATCAAAGTTCTTTTAGTCGAAGATGATCAAATGATTATCGATATGTATAAAATGAGATTAGAGGAAGAGGGTTTCTTAGTTTTTACGACCGATAAAGGAAGTGAGGCGGTAAAAATCGCCCGCAAGGAAATGCCTGATATCGTCTTACTTGATATAATTTTACCCGAAATGGACGGTTTCAGTGTTTTAAGGGAATTAAAGCAAGAGCCGGAAACTTCGCTTATTCCGGTTGTTATGTTGACTAATCTTGGCCAAGAAGAGGATAAGGAAAAGGGCATGGCTCTTGGCGCAGCTGAATATTTCATTAAAGCTTGGAGCACGCCGGCCGATATTATTGATAAAGTAAGAAGCGTTTTAACAAATAAGTAATAAAAATAATTATGCCTAGTACTATTGAAAAAACATTAGTTCTCTTGAAGCCGGATGCGGTTAAGAGGCAATTAACTGGAGAGATAATTTCCCGTTTTGAAAAAGTTGGAATGAAAATCGTCGCCATGAAGCTTGTTTGGGCTAGTAGTAATCAAGCCGGGGAGCATTACGGCGAAGATATTATTGAGCGAAGAGGTGAGAAGGTAAGAAATATGTTAATGGATTTCTTGGCTATCGGACCGGTTTTAGCTATGGTTATCGAAGGCGTGGAAGCGATTGAAAATGTCCGCATGATGGTCGGCGGAACGGAGCCGAAATCGGCTTTGCCTGGAACTATCCGAGGCGATTATTCCCATGTTAGCTATAAGCATGCTGATGAGACCGGTAAAGCGGTTGAAAACCTGATTCATGCTTCGTCCAATAAGGAAGACGCCGAAAGAGAAATACATATTTGGTTTTCTGAGAGCGAGATTTATGATTATAAGACAGTTCACGAAGCTCATACTTTGTAATTTTTTATGACTAAAAACCCGCTTACTGAATTAGTAAGCGGGTTTTTTAATCGGTTTGATAAGTTAGGCTGCTTTACTGGCGGTTTTGATGCAAGTAGTACAAACTCTTATTTTTGCTCCGTCAATCTTCTTATTTTGCAAGTTGATTTTCTGAGTTCTCTTAGTCTTGTTTTTAGCGTGACTGACATTAAAGGAGGTTTTTGTTCCTCGGCCACAGATTTGGCATGATTGAGACATAGTATAAAGTTTAAAATTTTAATAGCAAAATGAAAAATACTAATTTCATTTCTTTTTCCATACTGGGGGTAGTTTACAACATTTGCCAATAAAAGTCAATAATGTTATTGTATATAATATAAATCAATTAATTTTACTATGCCTATAACTTGGCTTTTCCAGGAACCGCTTAATTTTCTTGTTTGGATTTTAGCGGTTATCGTCGCCTTAACTATCCATGAATTCGCACATGCTTATTCGGCCTATGCTTTTGGTGATGATACAGCTCGACGTTTCGGAAGAATAACTCTTAATCCCTTAGCTCATCTTGATCCGATCGGCTTTATTATGCTGGTTTTTATTGGCTTCGGTTGGGCTAAGCCGGTTCAAATTGATCCCTTAAGATTGAAAAATCCCAGAGTTTCCTCTGCTTTAGTCGCTTTAGCTGGTCCCTTGGCTAATTTACTCGGAATTATTGTTTTCGGCATAGCCTTAAAGATATTAGCTCCTATTCTCGGTCCAGCCAATCTTTTAGTCAATTTCCTCTTTATGTTAGTTGTAATTGACACTATTTTAATGATTTTTAATCTTATCCCCATACCTCCTTTAGATGGGTCCCATATCCTCTTTAGTCTTTTACCCGATCGATTTGATCGTTTCAAGGAACAATTGATGATTAATGGACCCTTTGTCCTTTTAGCCCTGATTCTGATCGATAATTTTACTGGAATTTCCATTTTTGGTCGACTTTTTTCAGGTTTCCTTAATTTAATTACTCGTTTTTTGGGGTAATTTGGGCTTTTTTTGTGATATTCTTGACTTATTTTCGAGAATTGTTTAAAATATTACTTGTCTAATACATAATTCAATAAAAATTCCCAAAGAATTATCAAGCTAAAACCAAGCCATAATTTAATGGGATTCCCGAATTCGGGAATTTTTTAACTGCAAAATATGCCAACAATTAACCAGCTTCTGAAGAAAAACAGAAAATCAAAGAACGTAAAGTCAAAAACTCCGGATCTTCAAACTACTCTAGACAGCTTGCATCGCAAGAAAAGAACCATGTCTAAAGGCAATTCTTTTAAAAGAGGCGTTTGTTCCCAGGTTAGGACTTCTACTCCTAAAAAACCTAACTCAGCTTTAAGAAAAATCGCCAGGGTCAGGCTTTCTAATGGTCAGGAAGTAACGGCTTATATCCCGGGCGTTGGTCATAATTTACAGGAACACTCGATTGTTCTAGTTAGAGGCGGAAGAGTTAAAGATCTTCCAGGTGTCCGCTATCACATTGTCAGAGGCGTTTATGATTCAGCCGGCGTAACCGGAAGAAAGAAAGGCAGAAGTCTTTATGGCGTTAAGAAAGAAAAAGCCGCTAAATAATTCAAGCAAGTTGTTATATTAAGAATTGCAGGTATAACAATTTGATTTTTCAGAATATAACAAAACTATAAGAATATTATTTTATGAGAGGTAAACCAGCACCAAAAAGAAAAATTCAGCCCGATGCTAAATTTTCCCAAGAATTCGTAACCAAATTCATTAACTACATCATGGAAAGCGGTAAGAAAACGATTGCGGAAAGAATCGTTTACGAAGCATTGGATTTGATTTCTAAGAAAACCAAAGGAGATGCTTTGGAAATATTTGATTCTGCTATTAAGAACATTTCTCCAACCGTAGAAATTAAGGGTCGAAGAGTCGGCGGCGCCAACTATCAGGTTCCTATGGCTGTAAGATCTGAAAGAAGCTTTACTTTAGGCTGCCGCTGGTTGATTGACTCAGCTAAGGCTAAAAAAGGAAAGAAGATGGCAGAAAGATTGGCTGATGAGATCATTAACGCTTACAATAACGAAGGTCCGGCTATCAAGAAGAAGCAGGATACTTATAAAATGGCTGAAGCTAATCGCGCTTTTGCTCATTTCAGTCGCTAAGCTGAAGATATTTAAATTTTCAATTTTCAATTTTTAAACAATGATGAAATTTTTTAATTTTAAAATTGATGGATTGGAAATTGTCTGGAAATTAAAAAATAAAAATTAGAAATTAACTTTTATGCCCCGCAAACAACCATTAGAAAAAATTAGGAATATAGGCATTATCGCCCATATCGATGCTGGTAAAACGACTGTTTCCGAACGCGTTCTTTTTTATACCGGTAAGAAGCATAAGATCGGCGAAGTCCATGAAGGTGAAGCTACTATGGATTGGATGGAACAGGAAAGAGAAAGAGGTATTACCATCACTTCTGCGGCTACGACTTGTACTTGGAAAAATGCTGATTGGTTGGGTGGCGGCGAAATCCAAATAAATTTAATTGATACTCCGGGTCACGTTGATTTTACAGCTGAAGTAGAACGTTCTCTTCGAGTCCTCGACGGCGGCGTTATTGTTTTTGACGGCGTAGCCGGCGTTGAACCTCAATCGGAAACAGTTTGGAGACAATCTGAAAAATATCATGTGCCTAAGATCGGCTTCGTCAATAAGATGGATAGAATGGGAGCGGATTTTTATAAGGACTTAGATTCTATTCATGAAAGATTGACTTCTCATGCTCATCCAATCCAACTTCCAGTCGGAGCGGCTGAGACTTTCAGAGGTATTATTGATCTTCTTGAGATGAAGGCGGAAATTTATCTTGATGATCTTGGAACAAAGTGGGAGATTACTGATGTTCCGGAAGATGAAATAGAAAGAGCGAAAAAATACCGAGCTGAGTTAGTTGAGGCGATTGTTGAAAATGATGAAGCTTTAATGGATAGATACTTGGCAGGTGAAGAGATCTCTATTATTGATTTAAAAAAGACTTTAAGAAAGGCAGTTATCGCTAATAAGATTGTGCCTATTATTTGTGGCAGTGCTCTAAAGAATAAAGGCGTCCAATTCTTGCTTGATGCTGTATCTGAGTATTTGCCTTCACCTTTAGATGTTCTACCTCCAGTAGCTCATGATGTTGATGATGAGACTAAAGAGATCATGGTTAAAGTTACTGATGATGCTCCTATGGCCGGTTTAGCTTTTAAGATTGCTACGGACCCCTTTGTCGGTAAATTGGTTTTCTTTAGAGTTTATAGAGGTGTTTTAAAGTCAGGTTCTTATATCTTAAATAACTCCAATGGAAATAAGGAAAGAATCGGAAGAATTCTCAGGATGCATTCCAATTCTCGAGAGGAAATAGATGAGG
The DNA here is from genome assembly GCA_964512625.1 of uncultured Gammaproteobacteria bacterium. Taxonomy (GTDB): domain Bacteria; phylum Patescibacteriota; class Patescibacteriia; order 2-01-FULL-39-33; family 2-01-FULL-39-33; genus CAZEKG01. The sequence goes on from CAZEKG010000002.1 coordinate 139,161, forward strand.
TTTACGCCGGAGAAATTGCTGCGTTAGTCGGTTTTAGGGATGTAACTACCGGAGATACGCTTTCTGATCCTAATACTCCTATATTGTTAGAGAAGATCGTTTTCCCTGAGCCAGTTATTGATATCGCTGTTGAGCCAAAGACTAAAGCTGATCAAGAAAAAATGGGCTTAGCTTTATCGAAGTTGGCTGAAGAAGATCCTACTTTTAGAGTTAAGACTGATGAAGAAAGTGGCCAAACTATTATTTCCGGTATGGGTGAGCTTCACCTGGATATTATCGTCGATAGAATGAGACGGGAATTTAAAGTCGAAGCTAATATCGGCGCTCCTCAGGTTGCCTATCGAGAAACTATTCGTAAGACAGCAGAAGCTGAAGGTAAGTATGTTAGACAATCAGGCGGTCGAGGTCAATATGGCCATTGCTGGATTAGAATCGAACCGCTGGAGCCTGGCAAAGGCTTTGAATTCGCCGAAGAAATCAAGGGCGGCGCTATTCCTCGAGAATATATCAAGCCGATTGAAAAAGGTATTAAAGAGGCTTTGACTAGGGGTGTAGTAGCCGGATATTCTTTGATTGATGTTAAGGCAACTGTTTATGATGGATCATACCATGACGTCGATTCATCTGAAGCAGCTTTTAAAATCGCCGGTTCCTTGGCTTTGCAGGAAGCTGTTAAGAAAGCAGCTCCAGTTATTCTTGAGCCGATTATGAAAGTCGAAGTTACGACCCCTGAGCAGTTCATGGGTGACGTTATTGGTGATCTTAACTCTCGAAGAGCTTTGATTAATAAAATGGAAGATAGAGGTTCTGGCGCGGCTTTAACTAAGGTTATTACTGCTAATGTTCCTCTTTCTGAGATGTTCGGCTATGCGACTCAATTACGATCTATGACTCAGGGTCGAGCTAATTACAGCATGGAATTCTTGCATTACCTTGATGTGCCGAAGAATGTGGAAGCCCAAATCGTAGAAGGTAGAAAGGGTACGGAAAAGAGAATCCAGTCTTAATTTCTATATTTTAGAACATAAAAGAACAGCAACTGAAATCGGTTGCTGTTCTTTATTTAAATTAAAAAGGCGGCAACTTGTAGTTGCCGCCCGTACTCAGTCCCGTTCTTCTTTAGAATTTGAACTGAGCTTTTGCTAAAAGCCGGTTGTCCTCCGGCCCATCAACTACGGTCTCGTAGTCGAGGGTAAGGGAGCACCGGTCTTTTTTATCCATAAGACGGACGCCGTTGGTCCAGTAGACGCGCTTGGCGTCGCTAGTTTGGATTTCAACGGTTTCCGTCTTGAACTGACCGCTCTCTCGGTCGAACTTCGTGTTAGTCTCCTCATAGGTCTTGGAGATGTCCCCAAGGTAGTCTACCTGGGAGTGAAGCTCGAGCCAAGGAGTGGCCCGGTAGGCGACCTGGACATAGCCGCCGAACTGGTCGCTAACTTCGATGCTCTCGTATCTTGTATAGCAGAGAGCGCCCATTAAGTTCCAGTGATTGTCTGGCTGCCACGCAGTGCTCACGCCGAAGCGTTGGAAATCTTGGCAGAGCTGCGTGTAGCCGGCGATGTTTCCTGATCCTGGTTTGCCCTTTTCCCCAAATTGCTGCCTCAGCATGGCAGACAATTCAATCCTGTCGAAGGAGTGATCGTCGTCGAAGGCCAGACCGGAACGACCCGTTACATCGAAAACCAGGCTGACGCTTTCCGATAGCTGTCCCTCGACTTGCGCGCCGTAGGCATAGCAGGGGAAGGTCATACTACTCGGATAAGCGACAGTTCTTAAGCTGTAAGCGTCAGGAGTGCTGTTGCCTGCAGCCAGGAATATTCTCCCCGCTTTCAGGCTCCAGTTATCATTTACCTTATACTTCACCCAGACTTCTCGAAGCCAATTAGAGTCGATTTGTCCGTCGTTGAACGGCAGATTGACTTGGGTGGAGGCCTCCCATCGCTCACTGCTCCAATCAGCTTTCAATCGGAGATTGTTCCATTGGAACTCGTCCGATGAAGTGGTGGTTTCCGCGTAGCTGGCTTGAGTCCAGCCACTTATTTTCAAAGTCGGTTCCTGACCGACCTTAACATCTTGCAGTTCGGCCGGCGCCGAGTGGGTGAAGCCGAAAAAGGTGGCGAGGACGATGGTGACAAAAAACTTCTTCATGAGAAACTCCTTTTCTGCTTTTGGCAGTCAAGGAAAGGCTTCTTCACAAGAAGTTTTAGTTCCTCGACTGCCGGCGGACCTCTTGGACTCGCATTTTTGAACCAACGCAGTTCAGATGGAATCCAAAATCTCTCTTCAAAAACCACTCTTACGAACCTCCAGTCCGGTTGAACCGAATGTTCGAATTCGATGACGGGGTGGTCGCTGCCGACCGATCCTTTCTTTGTATTTCCGTCGTCATCTTTTTTGTCAACTGAAACTAAAGTCGTAACCACAGCGGCATTCGACTTCAGTATTACCAGTAGTCTAGCGATACTTGGTGTCAGGCTAATTAGCGAAATAGTGAAACAAATCAGCGCGGGTCTAGTAACCCGTCCGCCAGATTGCCTAACTCTTTCCATGGCCTGATCGAACCTGACTAGAGGTTCTTCGGCTTGGAGCCAAAGAGCGGCTTCCTCTTCAGAGGTAAGCCAGAAGTTGCCACTTCTCTTCTTTATATACTGACTTCTCAGCTTATAGTACCTTTTATTTTTGGCACCTTTTTCACTGATGGTTAGTATGCCTATGGGCCCGAAGAGGCTGGCGAGTATCAATCTAGACCAGCCTAGAAGGAACTCCTCTCGAACTTTTTCACCCTTAAACCTCTTGTTTAGAAGTAGGATGAAGATGCTTGGCGCTGTCATGAGCATGTACCATTTCAGCAACCAAAGAAAAAAGTTGAGCAGATCTTTCGATGATAGAGATATCTGCTCCCCATTTTCCTTTAGTACTTGGTCTTGGGCCTCTATGATACTGCTATTGAATCGCATTCCTGCTTCCTGTCGACGAGCGGCTTCATCGGTAGAATAAAGTTGCTTATAGTACTTTGGCGCCTCTTCGGCAACTTTCCAGTTCCTAACGAAACATTCTCTAGCGAGATCGATAACTACTCGATCACTTGACTTTCCTGTTAGTATGACTGGAAGATTTTGCTTTAGAATAACCAAGCGATATTGAATGCGTTGCGCCTCTAGCGGTGTTAGAGTATTTGCCTCAGATTTTTTCTGGGCTTCCAGTAGTAGGGAGTTCATTTGTTCCTGCGCAGCTAGGCATTCTTGGCTACTGCAAAAAGATTTCTCTTTTTGCCATTTTTGACTTACCCAACTCCAGTCTGCGAAGACTAGAATAGTAACCACTATCGCCACCCAACTCAGAATTACCTGAGCGAGAGGCTTTGGCTGGTCATAACTTTGGTAGTATGACATAACTCGCCTCTCTTTCTGAGTTGTTAAAGTTCAGTTTAGTATCCTAGGAAATTCCCAAGATAACCTCATATTTTAGCAGATTGTTGGTTACTTGTCAAGTTACCTATTCTTTTTGTGATATATATTTGCCATAATCCATTTTTTATTATAAAATAACCTAAAATCGCTAACATTTAATTTTATGTTTACCGGAATAGGTAAGATAACCAATTTAATTAAAAAAACAGGAGATAAGGCGATAATTGTTGATGCTAATGGAGAACCGACTTACGTAATAATGACCGTTTTTGACTACGAAAGATTGGTTTTGGGGCATTCAGAGGTAAGGGGCTTGACAGAAGAAGAACTTTTAGATAAAATAAACCGTGACATTGCAATTTGGAAAGGCAGTCAGGAATTGGAAAATTTACCCATTGATCAATACGATTTCTCTAAAAACTTCGATTTTGGAAGTCAGTATGGTAAATTTAGCCAAGATAAGCCAAATTATGGCTACGAACCGGAAGTGGTAGATGACGAAGAAAGTGAAAGATTCTACTTTGAAACCGTCGAATAACTGTTGATAACTTGACTCTTGCCAAAATCGTAATTTGTGATACAATAATCAAGCGTATTTTATAATAAAACATTAATAAAACTAATAAACTAGCGGACCTGGCTAAAACTCCTGCAACCGCCGAAACCTTAGTAAAGGCGACTCTCTAACTTAAAAGTCCTGAGAATCGCATCTTCACTAGTGTTGCGGCTAAGCAAGGGGGTCCCTATAACAAGGATAAATAAAATGGCAGAACAATTTGACAGAAGCAAGCCGCATCTAAATGTCGGCACCATCGGTCACGTAGATCACGGAAAAACCACTTTAACCGCTGCTATCCTTCAGGTTCTTGGCGCTAGAGGCGGTAAGGCCCAAAACAAGTCAGTCGATCAGATCGACGCTGCTCCGGAAGAAAAAGAGAGAGGTATCACTATTGCTACCGCTCACGTCGAATATGAGACTGAAAAGAGACATTATGCTCACGTTGACTGTCCTGGTCACGCTGACTACATTAAAAACATGATTACTGGTGCTGCTCAAATGGATGGCGCCATTATCGTTGTTGCTGCTACTGATGGTCCTATGCCTCAAACCAGAGAACACATTCTCTTGGCTAGACAAGTAGGTGTACCATACATCGTTGTCTTTATTAACAAAGTTGATCAAGTTGATGATCCTTCACTTATCGATCTAGTTGAAGAAGAAGTCAAAGATCTTTTGAAGAAATATGAATTCCCTGGAGACACAACCCCTATTATCAGAGGTTCTGCCTTAAAAGCTTTGGAAAATCCAACTGGTCCTGAGGGTGATTGTATTATACAGCTTATGGATGCTTTGGACACATATATTCCTGAACCTCAACGCGCTACCGATTTGCCTTTCATGATGCCGATTGAAGATGTTTTCTCCATTGAAGGCCGAGGTACAGTAGTTACTGGAAGAATTGAAAGAGGTATTATTAAATTGAGCGAAGAAGTTGAAATCGTCGGACTTAAGCCGACTATGAAATCAGTTGTTACTGGTATCGAAATGTTTAACAAGAATCTTAACGAAGGTATTTGCGGTGATAACGCTGGTATCCTTTTAAGAGGTATCAAGAAAGAAGATGTTGAAAGAGGCCAAGTTCTTGCTAAACCGGGAACAATCACTCCTCACAGCGAGTTTGAAGCCGAGGTTTACATCTTATCTAAGGAAGAAGGCGGAAGACACAAACCTTTCTTTAAGGGTTATAAGCCACAATTCTACATTAGAACTACCGATGTAACTGGTGAAATTGAATTGCCAGAAGGCGTCCAGATGGTTACTCCTGGAGATACAGTAACCTTGACTATTAAACTTGGTAAGAGCGTAGCTATGGAAGATAAGATGAAATTCTCTATTAGAGAAGGCGGACATACGGTTGGAGCTGGTGTAGTTACTAAGATTATTAAATAAGTTTGTTGCCCTTTTGGAGACTGGCACGAGGCCAGTCTCCAAAAGTCGGGCAAGTACATTAACTATAAAACAATGGCAAGCAAAATCACATCTGAAACTCAGGAAAAGGCTCATCAGAGAATCAGAATCAAAATCAAGGCTTATGATCACAAGATTATAGATAATTCTGCTAAGAAGATCATTGAGACTTGTAAGAGATTCGGTGCTCAGGTTATTGGTCCAGTGCCACTTCCGACTGAAAAGAGGAAGTACACCATCAATAGATCCACTTTCGTCCACAAGGATGCTCGCGACCAGTTCGAAATGAGAATCCATAAAAGACTATTGGATATTATTGACCCGGACGCTAAGACTGTTGATGCGTTAATGAATTTGAATTTGCCGGCAGGCGTGAATGTAGAAATTAAAATGTAAGAATTTCAATCTCGAAAGATATTGGAGAAAGATCCCAGGAAATCAGATAGGATATTATCGGGGAAAACCTCCAAAGTCGATTGCAGATTGCAAGGAGTAAAAACTCACTATAGTAAAAACAACTTAATTGCTGTCCGACCCTATTTATTATTAGGGTCTTGGCTTGCACTAAGTCTGATTTTTCTGTGAGAGTCAGATTTTTTTTATTACGGTTTATATAAAAAGATGAAATTCATATTAGGTAAAAAAATTGAGATGTCCCAAGTGTTCCGAGATGATGGCAACGTTATTCCGGTTACTATTGTTAAAGCTAGTAGAAACATTGTGACTCAAATAAAGAATAAAGAACAGGACGGCTACTTTGCTATTCAGGTTGGTTTTGATGCGGTTAAAAAAGTCAATAAATCAAAAGCCGGCCATTTAAAAGATTTAAGCTCAATAAGAACTATTAGAGAATTCAGAGTTGATGAGAAAGAAGCCGCTAACTTTGAAAGAGGCGGAGAGATTGCCGTTGATGCTTTTGCTGTCGGCGATAAGGTTAGGGTTACTGGTTTTTCTAAAGGCAAAGGTTTTCAGGGTGTAGTTAAGAGGCATGGTTTCCATGGTTCTCCCAAGACTCATGGTCATAAAGATCAAGAAAGAATGCCTGGTTCTATTGGAGCCACTGATCCTGGAAGAGTTTTTAAGGGTATTAGAATGGGCGGCCATACAGGAGATGCTAAGATTACGGTTACCAATTTAGAAGTTATTGATATTGATTTGGAAAAAGATTTGATTTATATTAAGGGCGCTTTGCCGGGAGCTAGAAACAGCTTGGTTTATATTTATGGTCCAGGCGAGATGGTTGCTAAGAAAGCTCAACCTGTTAAGGTTGAGGAAAAAGAAGTCGTCGAAGAAGTTGTTGCGTCCGAGTCATCTGAAGAGATTAAGGCCGAAGAAGCTTTAGAAGATGTAAAAAAAGAAGTAGAAACTAAGAATGTAGAACAATAAACATAGTTATGAAATTACCAGTCTACAATATAACAGGAGTTAAAACTAAAGAAGTCGAAGTCAGTTCTCGTATTTTTGGTGTTAAAGTAAAGCCGGAAGTCGTTCATCAAGTTGTCGTAGCTCAAATGGCTAACGCTAGAAAAGTCTTGGCTGATACCCTTAATAAGAGTGAGGTTAGAGGCGGAGGCAAGAAGCCTTGGAAACAAAAAGGCACAGGAAAGGCTAGACACGGTTCAAGTAGATCTCCAATTTGGGTTGGCGGTGGCGTCACTTTCGGTCCGACCAATGATAGGAATTTTTCTAAGAAAGTTAATAAGAAGCAAAAGCAATTAGCTTTGGCGATGTGCTTGTCTGATAAATTAGCTAATGAAAGCTTAGCCGTTTTTGAAAAATTATCAGTTGAGGGCGGTAAGACTAAGAATCTTAACGCTTTGATTAAAACAGTTAAGGAAAAAGTTTCCGGCATGGAGGCAGGTAAGAAATTCTTGCTTATCATTGATAATAACGATAAAGAGCTTATCAGGTCAGGCTTGAATTTAAGGAATATCAATACTATTTCTTATGATAGTTTAAACTGCATAGAAGTGTTAAAATATGATAAGGTTTTAGCTAGCGAAGAAGCTATTTCAAAAATAGCTAAGCATTATCGAAGGAATACTTCTTCTAAATTAGTTACTGAGAAATAAAGATATGGGAATTTTCAATAAAACAAAAAATAGCGATTCTGAAGATATCGAAGCTGTAAAAGCTGAAAAGGAAGTTGTTGCTGATGTTGCAGTTAAGAAAACGGCTAAAAAAGAAGTTAAGCCGGTAGATGATATGGCGCCTAGCAAGAAAAGAGCTATTTACGGCATCCTGATTAAGCCTTTGATTACCGAAAAAACTACCTTATTGGCTTCAAGCAATCAATTCGTTTTCGCTGTAAATATGAAAGCTAATAAATTGCAAGTCGCGCAAGCAGTAGAAAGCCGTTATGGAATCAAGCCTTTGGGAGTTAATATCTTAAAGAATAAAGGCAATGTTGTAAGGTTCGGCAAGAATTGGGGAAGAACCAAGGATTGGAAAAAAGCAATTGTTACTTTGCCTAAAGGCAAGTCGATCGCGATTCAAGAAGGAATATAATAAAGAAAATACGGATGATATATAGCCTGTGAAAAAAAATAAAAATCATGGCTATAAACTATAAGCAATAAAAAAGATATGGCAATAAGAATATACAAACCAACTACTTCAGGAAGACGACAAACTTCTGTTTTGACGAGCGATGATTTGACGAAGAAGAAGCCGGAAAAAGGCCTGATTGTTTCTGGTAAGAATTTTGCCGGCAGGAACAATACCGGTAAGATCACTGTTAGACATCATGGTGGCGGATCAAAAAAGAAAGTTAGAATTATTGATTGCAAGAGAGATAAATTAGATATTCCTGCAACTGTTATTGCCATAGAATATGATCCAAATAGAAATTCCAGGATTGCTTTGCTTAGTTATGCTGATGGCGAAAAGAGATATATTATTGCCGCTAAGGATCTTAAAGTTGGTGATAAAGTAATGAGTTCAAATAAATTGATTGAATTCACTAGCGGTAATCATATGCCTCTTCAGCTTATTCCTCCAGGCATGTTCGTTTATAATGTAGAATTATATCCGGGCCGCGGCGGACAATTGGCTCGAAGCGCCGGCAATGCTATTTATCTTATGGGTATTGATAGTGGTCACGCTCAATTGAAAATGCCTTCAGGCGAAGTCCGCTTGGTATCTGATCAATGCATGGCTACTATTGGTACGGTCAGTAATCCCGATTTTAAGAATATCAGATGGGGTAAGGCTGGCAGAACGAGACATCGAGGAATTAGACCTACCGTTAGAGGTAAGGCCATGAATCCAGTTGATCATCCTCATGGTGGTGGTGAAGGTAGGAATCCGATTGGTCTTAAACATCCTAAGACTCCTTGGGGTAAACATGCTCTTGGCGTTAAGACTAGAGACATGTCTAAGAAATCGACTAAGATGATTTTAAAGAGAAGAGTCTCTAAGAAGAAAAAGAAGTAATTAATCAATCGTATAAAATAAAGATATGTCAAGAAGTTTAAAGAAAGGTCCTTATGTCGATCCTCGGCTATTGGAAAAGATTTCCAAGGCGGTCAAGGGCGACGGTAAGGTCATAAAAACTTGGTCTCGAGCTTGCACAATTACTCCAGAGATGGTTGGAATGACTTTTGGCGTCCATAACGGTAAAGAGCATCTTCCGGTTTTTGTAGTCGAGAATATGGTAGGACATAAGTTGGGTGAGTTTTCTCATACGAAGAAGTTTATTAGGCATGGTGGTAAAATGCAGAAAACCATTGAAAAGGGAGCCAAGAAATAATTTATTACTATGGAAATAAGAGCAAAAGCAAAATTTATCAGAATATCTGCCAAGAAGACTAGATTAGTCGTTGGCTTGATTCGTGGTCTTGGCGTTGAAGAAGCTCTAATTCAATTGCAGTTTCTTAATAAAGGGGCGGCTTTACCTCTTTCCAAGCTCATTAAATCGGCTATTAGTAATGCTGAAGAGAATCATAAGCTTGAAAAAAGCAATCTTTATATCAAAGAAGCTAGAGTTGATGAGGGTCCAGTTCTAAAACGCTGGTTACCTAAGGCTTTCGGCCGCGCTACTCCGATTAGAAAAAGATCTTCTCATTTCATTATAACCTTAGCTGAAAGAGTACCAACTGACGCTAAAATCATCAGTAAAGCCAAAGAAGAGAGAGAAAAGGCTAATAAAAGCGAAATAATCAAGATAGAAGACTTTGATCAGTTAAAAGAAGTGGAAAAGGATGATATTAAGACTGAGAAGGTTGTGGCTAAAGAAAAAACCGGAACTACAGGATCTAAGAATTCCAAAGGATTCGTCAAAAATATTTTTAATAGGAAATCAGGTTAATAAAATTATATGGGACAAAAAGTTCATCCAAAAGTTTTCAGATTAAATATTAATAAGACTTGGGATTCCAAGTGGTATTCTGATGCCAAAGATTATGCCAACTTATTAAGGCAAGATATCCTTATTAGAAAATATGTTTTGCATAAATTCAGGTTATCAGGAGTTTCTAAAGTAGATATCGAAAGATCGGCTAACGGCGTTATTGTGAATATTTATTCTGCTAAGCCGGGCTTGATTATCGGCCGAGGCGGTTCCGGAGTTGAAGACTTAAAGAAGGAAATTCAAAACAAGTTCGTTAAAGACGGTTTTAGTCGTAAGAAAGGGATTCGCAACATCAATATCAATATATTGGAGTTGGAAAAGGCGGGTACTGATTCTGCGGTTATCATGCAAAGCGTTATTGCCGATTTGGAAAAAAGAATTCCTTTCAGAAGAGTTATTAAACAGAATATCGCCAGAGTTGAAAAAGCTGGAGCTAAAGGTATTAAGATTATTGTTTCCGGAAGGCTTGATGGCGCTGAAATTGCTAGAAGAGAAACTTTATTTTCTGGCAAGATTCCGCTTCATACTCTAAGAGCTGATATCGATTATTGTCGAGGAGCCGCTCAAACCATTTATGGCAAAATCGGAGTCAAGGTTTGGGTTTATAAAGGAGAAATTTTTGAGGATAAAAACATTAAAGAAGTAACTAAGAATTAAAATATGTTAGCGCCGAAGAAACTAAAAAGAAGAAAACCGCATCGACCAGACGTTAAGGGTATTGCTACAACCAATAAGACCGTGGCTTTTGGTGAATTCGCTCTTCAGGCTACGACTGGTGGCTGGGTTAAAGCCCAACAAATAGAAGCTACTAGAAGGGTTTTGACTAGATACGTAAAAAAAGGCGGCAAGATTTGGATTAGGATCTTCCCTCATCGGCCGATAACCGCTAAAGGATCACAGACAACTATGGGTGGCGGCAAAGGAGCTCCTGATTATTACGTTGCTATTGTCCACCCAGGAACTGTCATGTTTGAAATGGATGGTATTACAGAAGCGGCTGCTAAAGAAGCGATGGAATTAGCCGCATACAAGTTGCCAGTCAAAACTAAATTTATTGTTAAGGATTAATTGTATGGATATTAAAGAATTAAAAAACAAATCAGAAGCGGAATTGAATCAGCAATTGGCTGATGAGCGCAAGAAGCTTGATGATCTTAAATTTAAGGCGGCCCAAGGTCAACTTAAGAATGTTAGAGAAATCAGGCCAGTTAAAAGAGGTGTAGCTCGCATTCTGATGCTGATGAAAGAAAAAAAGCAAATTGCTAAATAGATATTAATTTTAAAATATGTCTCAGGATAAAGTTACAAAAAGAAAATTGAAAGGGGAAGTGGTTTCCGACTCTATGGATAAAACCATTGTGGTTAAAGTTGATCGCTTTAAAATGCACCCAAGATACCAAAAAAGATATCTCGTCAGCAAGAAATATAAGGTTCATGATGAAAAGAATGAGCATAAGGTAGGAGAAGTAATCGAATTCGTCGAATGCCGGCCGATTAGCAAGGATAAGAAATGGAGAGTCCTTAACGCTAAATAAATCGTAATAGGAAATTATTAAATTATATGGTTCAATCAAGATCGATACTAAAATCAGCCGATAATACTGGCGCTAAGAAGCTTAGAGTAATTCAGCCTTTGGGAGGTTTTCAAAGAAGATACGCCCATTTGGGAGATATTGTAGTTGCTTCTGTTCAGGAAGCGGTACCTCACAGCTCGGTTAAGAAAGGCGACGTAGTCAAGGCAGTATTAGTCCGGACGAAAAAAAATACTAGAAGACCCGATGGTACCTATATCCGTTTTGATGATAATGCTGTAGTAATTATCGATATTAAGAATAAGGAAATGAAAGGAACTAGAGTTTTTGGCCCAGTAGCAAGGGAATTGAGGAATTTGGGCTATCAGAAGATTATCAGCTTAGCTCCGGAAGTTTTATAAAAAATATTTTAAGGTATTAATATGAAAATAAAAGTTGGCGACAAAGTTAAAATGCTGTCCGGCAAAGATAAAGGAAAAATCGGTAAGGTTTTACAGATTTTTGTATCCGAGAAAAGAGTAGTTGTCGAGGGTTTGAATCTTCTTATTAAGAATCAGAAGCCTCGTAAACAGGGAGAAAAAGGCCAAAGAATCCAGTTTCCGGCTGCAGTTGCTATTTCCAATGTCTCGTTGGTTTGCCCTAAATGCGGACAAACTGCTCGAGTTGGCTATGAAATAACTAAAACAGAAGAGGGTAAAGGCCTTAAAAAGAGAATTTGTAAAAAATGTAAAGAAGTTATCTAAATATTATGAAATCCAGATTATTTAAAAAATACGACCAAGAAGTCTTGCCTGCCTTGCAGGAAAAGTTCGGACTGAAAAATAAAATGTCGGTTCCGAAAATTCTTCAAGTCAGCCTTAATGTTGGCATTAACGCTAGAAATACTGATAGCCATGTTCTTGAGGCTGCTGAAAACACTTTAATGAGGATTTCAGGCCAAAAACCAGTTAGAACTAAGGCTAAAAAAGCCATTTCCGCTTTCAAAGTTAGGGAAAATATGGTAGTTGGTGTCAAAGTAACTTTAAGAGGTGAAAGGATGTATGAATTTTTAGATAGACTTATCAATATCTCTATCCCGAGAATCAGAGACTTTAGGGGCTTGCCTTTGAAGTCAGTTGATAAGCAAGGCAATCTTAATCTTGGATTTAAAGAGCACAATGTTTTTCCTGAAATTAAAATAGAAGAAATTGAAAAAACTCATGGCCTTCAGATATCGATTACGACTAATGCTAATGATCGGGAAAAAGGTATGGAGTTATTTAAATTAATGGGTTTTCCTTTTCAGAAATAGTCAATAATTAATATATGGCAACACAAGCACAAATCGTTAAATCAAAGAGAGCTCCTAAGTTTTCGACTAGGAAAGTCAGCCGTTGCTGGCGTTGCGGTCGAAGGCATGGCTATATGAAAGATTTCAAATTATGCAGAATTTGTTTTCGAGAATTAGCAAACAATGGTCAGATTCCAGGTGTTACTAAGTCTTCTTGGTAATATAAAATAAATAAGTTAATAATTTTTTAATATGACAGATCCTATCGCAGACATGCTTACTAGAATCAGGAATGCTTCCAAGGTCAAAAAGGCTGAAGTCTTTATTCCCTTTTCCAAAATTAAATTAGAGATAGTGAAAATCCTAAAACGTGAAGGATTTATCGATAGTTTTGAGGAAATCAAAAGCGGGGAAGAAGATAGAATTTTCGGTGGCCTGGTTCTAAAATTAAAATATAATGAAGGCAAATCGGTAGTTTCCAGTATTTCAAGAATTTCCAAGCCGGGCAGAAGGGTTTATGCTTCCAAAGAAGATTTGCCTAAGGTTTTAAACGGCTATGGTTTGGCTATTGTTTCGACTTCCCAAGGAATTATGACCAGTAAAGAAGCAAAAAGAAAGGGTTTAGGAGGAGAGGTTGTTTGTGAAATTTATTAATTAGCATTTCGCTAGTAGCTTTTATCAGAAAAAGATGGACTAAAGGCTATAAGCTATAAGTAAAAAATATGAGCAGAATAGGAAAACAAAAAATAGTTATTCCCGCCGGAGTCGAGATTAAAGTTGATGAAAATAGGATTTTATCAGCTAAGGGTCCTAAGGGTCTTTTAAGTCAACAAATCCATCCTCAGGTTACTGTTGATATTTCTGAGGGCGTTATCAGTCTTAGTATAGAAAATGAAAAGGACAGAAGTCAATTAGCTCTTTGGGGATTATTCGGCAGTTTAATAAAGAATATGATTATCGGAGTAACAGAAGGTTTTACTAAGAAATTGGAAATCAATGGTGTTGGTATGAAAGGGGCTGTTTCTGGCAAGAACCTAGTTTTAAATGTAGGCTTTTCTCACCCAGTTAATTTTGCTGTACCTGAAGGTATCAACATTACAGTCGAAGGTAACGTAATTACCGTTAGTGGTATTGATAAACAATTAGTTGGCGAAACCGCTGCTCAAATCAGAAAAATCAAGAAAGTCGAGCCTTATAAAGGCAAAGGCATCAAGTATGTCGGAGAAGTTGTAAGAAGAAAAGCGGGTAAAGCTGCTTCTAAGAAATAGAATTAAGATAATTAGTTAGACATATGAAAAAGCAAATAATAAAAAATGAAAATAAGTTGAGACGGAAAAAACGCGTTAGAGCGAAGGTTTCCGGTACAGCTTTAAAGCCCAGGATTTCTATTTTTAGAAGTTTGAAGCACATTTCGGCTCAAATGATTGATGACGTGGCCGGTAAGACTATTTTAGCTGTAAGTGATAAAGAAGTTACTATCAAAGGCAATAAGACCGAGAAAGCCTTGGCAGTCGGTAAATTATTGGCAGAAAAGGCTAAAGCAGCTAAGGTTGTCGAAGCTGTTTTTGACAAAGGTCCGTTTAAATATCATGGTCGGGTTAAGGCTTTGGCTGATGGCGCCCGCGAAGGCGGATTAAAAATTTAATTATTAGTCCAGTTAATATTATGACCGCAGAAAATAAAAGAAGAAGTTTCAAACCAAAAAGAGAGCAGCCTGAATTCGAGCAGCAAATTGTTGATATTGCCCGCGTAACTAGAGTTATGGCCGGTGGTAAAAGAATGAGATTCAGAGCTTGTGTTGTTATTGGCGATAAGAAGGGCCGAGTCGGTATGGGACTAGCTAAAGGTTTGGATGTCTCTTTGGCTGTAGCTAAGGCTGTAAAAAAAGCGGAAAAAGACATGATTAAGGTTAGTATGGTAAAAGGGACAATACCTCACGCTATTGAGCATAAATATGGAGCTGCTCGCATTCTTCTTAAGCCGGCTCCTGTTGGTACTGGTATTATTTCTGGCGGCGCTGTTAGAATTGTTCTTGAATTGGCTGGTATTGAAAATGCAGTTTCTAAAATCATGGGAACTAATAATAAGTTAAACAATGTTAAAGCGACTATTCAAGCCCTTCAGCTTTTAAAGAAGACAAGAAGCGCTAAGAATAGTTCTGAAAAAGAGGTTGTTTCCGAAGAGTCTTCTAAGAAGGTTAAATCTCAGGAAGAATTAGTAAAAAAATCAGATATTAAGAAGGATTAGTAATAGTATCCGTTAATTAAATATTGATCATATATGAGTCTAACATTATCCAATCTTAAACCGGCTAAAGGAGCTACTAAAAAGCGGAAAGATATCGGCCGTGGCGGTAAAAAAGGTTCTTACTCAGGACGCGGTATGAAAGGCCAAAAGGCTAGAAGTGGCGGTAAGTCAGGTCTTAAGGCTAAAGGCTTCAAAGAGGTTTTAAGAAGAATTCCTAAGAAGAGGGGTTTTACCAGCTTAAAGAAAAAGTTGGCTGTTGTTAATCTGTCCGATTTAGAATTAAAATTCAATAGTGGCGACACTGCTGATAAAAATGCCATGATTAAGTTGGGCTTATTGGAAAATAAGGGCCAGTTCAAGGTTTTAGCTAAAGGCAAGATTACTAAGAAACTGACAGTTATTGCCGATGCTTTTTCAGAAACCGCTAAAAAAGCCATTGAAGAGGCTGGCGGTAAAGCGGAAGTCAAATAAAGAAACAATAACCAAGAAACAATAATCAATAAGTTTTGGTTTTTGCAAATTGGTTTTTGGAAATTATTTAAAATATGCTCAATAAACTTACTCAAATTTGGAAGATAAAAGATTTGCGCAATAGCATTCTTTTCGTCTTCGCGATGTTGGTTATTTTTAGATTAGTAGCCCATATCCCTATTCCGGGAATCGACGCTACGGCTTTAAGAAGGCTTTTCGAGAACAATCAGCTTCTTGGCTTAATGAATATCTTCTCCGGCGGCAGCATGCAGAATTTTTCCGTTATCATGCTTAATGTAGCTCCTTATATCACAGCTTCCATTATTTTCCAGCTATTGACTATGGTAGTTCCTAAGTTGGAAGCTCTTTCTAAAGAGGGCGAATATGGTCGAGGCCAAATCAATAAGTGGACTCGTTGGTTGACAGTTCCTTTAGCCGCTTTGCAGGCTTATGGTATGATTGCTATTTTAAGGCAGTCTTCCGGCGGAGTAATTTTAAGTTTTACTCTTTGGCAGATGTTTTTAAGCATCGTTACGATTACTGCCGGTACGATATTTATGATGTGGATCGGAGAGCTTATTACGGAAAAAAGAATCGGTAACGGCATTTCTTTAATTATCTTTGCCGGTATCGTCTCCGGTTTACCAGGTTCAGTCGCCAAGACTTTATCGACCTATTCTCAGGCGGATATTATCAATATGGTTATTTTCGCGGTTATCGCTCTAATAACTATCGTTTCTGTTGTTGTTATAACTGAAGGTCAAAGAAATGTTCCAGTTACTTACGCAAGAAGAGTAAGGGGTAATAAAACTCTTGGCGGTAGTTCAACTCATTTGCCGATTAGAGTTAATCAGGCGGGTGTTATTCCGATCATCTTCGCTGTTTCCATTATCCTATTTCCGCCGATGATTGCTCAGTTTTTTTTAAGGGTAAAGACGGAATGGATCGTTTCCGGCGCTCAGTGGATTATTCAATTATTCCAAAACCAGTTATTTTACGGAATCTCTTATTTTGTTATGGTTGTGGCTTTTACTTATTTCTATACGGCAGTCATTTTCCATCCCGACCAAATTTCCGAAAATCTTCAAAAGCAAGGCGGTTTTGTTCCGGGTATTAGACCAGGAAAGAATACGGCTCATTATCTTCAGAAAATCGTTACCAGGATAGTTTTTACTGGCGCTCTATTCCTTGGTATTATCGCTGTCTTACCTTTAATTACCGCTCAAATAACCAGTACTCAAAGCTTGGTAATCGGCGGTACTAGTTTATTGATTGTCGTTTCAGTAGTTATTGAAACCGTTAACCAAATAAACGCCCAGCTATCCATGAGGGATTACGAAGAAATCTAGGTTAATTTCCAATTTCTAAAAAAAGATAAAAATACCTTAATCCGTCGAGGTATTTTTATTGTTATATTATATTTAATGTTGTAAGATGAGAGCATTAAAATTATTTTTTACAAATAAAAAGCCCCGCACGATTTATTGGGTTATTGGGCTTTACCAATAAATCGTGCGGGGTGAGAGCATCTCTAGGAGATTATTATCCTCGGCCTCTCTGGGCCAAGGTCGGCGACGTGGTTGATAAATTTGCCAATTTTCTCTTCCTCAATGCCTGACTGTCGGAGCAGCTCCTCGATAGTTGTTTTGTCCGCCGGTGCCGACGGCAAGGAGTAGTGCTCAGGTGTTAATCCTTTGTACCCCTTAAGACTCCCGCCATGCCTTGGCCAGAACACCGTTTTGACTTCTCCGCTTGCCAGTAGAGAACTGACGAACGCGTTTATCGCCTCCTGATGTTCGGGGTACATACAGCAAGGACAAATTTCACTCAGCTCTCCTCTAAAAAGAGATGCAAGCATCGCGACATTACCTTGTTGAAGGATGACGAATGTGTGTTCACCATGTCGAGTTATCTCTTTCACTGGAGTTCTCCTCTTTTTTATTAGTTGGCATGTTAGTATGTCAACATTTCAGTATATTATAATAAGAAAATTTTGTCAAGTGCTTATGCACGGACTAATATTATATATTTATTTAAAATTAGCTAAAATTTATTCAATAAACTTGTAGTAGTTATGTATTTTTGATAAAATAGTCATGTATTGAAATATTAATCTTAAAAAAAATATGAAGCCCAACAATCTTGAAAGTGTCAGAATATTAAGTGTAGAGCAAGAAGAACGAGAAGCAAATTATTTGATTGATTATCTTTATGGCTTGTATCCTGAGCAGGATGGTGTTTTTACTAATGAACAATATCAAAATGCTCATCAGGCTATCATGGATTCTTTTTTATATACTGATGCGAAAGTATATTTGACTCGCCAATGTAATGGCGAGTGCCCATTCTGTCTGACTGATATGCGTCCAACAACAAGGGAGGTTGAGGATCAGGAATTCCTTGAGAAGTTTAAATCTAATATTGATGAATATTATAATAAACTAGGCCGAAAGATTTTGTTTACTGGAGGTGAACCTACTATCAACCCCAAGAGATTATTGGGTTGCTTGGAGGTGCTAAAGGATTATGATATGGATTTGGTTGTCTTATACACAAACGGCACAAAATTATCAGAAGAGATAGAATATAAAGGAGTTAGTAAGCCATTACTGGATCATTTAAGGGATTGCGGTCTGAGGAATATTAATCTTTCCGTTCATGATTATGACGCAGAAAGAAGAACGGAGCTTTCTCATGAAATTGGCAAAATGGATACGGAAGCGCTCATTAAAGATATTATTGAATCTGGAATTAATTTAAGGTTGAATTGTACATTAATGAAGGACTTTATTGGTGATAAGGAAGCAATAGTAAAGTATATTGAATGGGCAAATAAGAATGGCGTAAGAGATATATATTTTAGAGATTTGTTTGAATTTGTTAAGAGAGATAAAAGCACATTAAGGCAAACACCCAGCAGCATGCAAAAATTAAAATTTACTGACGACCAAAGGATTGATTTTTGGAAGTTGATTGAAAGTATGGACGAAGAAGATGGTTTTAAGCTTGAGCAACAAATGTTTAGACATAAAGATTGGGGTAGTACTTTTGTATTTACTTATACACCGACTAAATCTCAAGTTTCTTTTGGCCATTTAAATATAGGAGGAGAGAATGCCGAAGAGGATACTTATTACGCAATTCATCCAGATGGGATAAGAACTAGAAATATGAACGTGGCAGAAAATACTGTTGAGGAGAGTGAATAGTAAAATTAAGCATATTAATCCAATGAATTACCAATCTACTGGCAGGTAGATTACCAAGTCTCAGTTGGAATGATGATAGTAATAAATTAATAATTGATAAAAATAAAATATGTTTAAAAACGAAAAGCCGTTCGAAATTATCCTTCTTGGTCCGCCAGTTTCCGGTAAGGGAACGCAAGCCGATTTAGTGGCGGCAACTTTTGACGTGCCTCATATTTCTACTGGTCAAATCCTTCACGCTATAAAAACTGACGCTGAAAATCCTTTAGCAGCGGAAGTCGCTTCTTATATCGATTTTGGGAAGCTAGTGCCTTCTGAATTGGTTAATAAGTTAGTCGTAGATAGGATAAAAAAAGAGGATTGTAAAGCTGGTTATGTGCTTGACGGCTATCCTAGGACTCTTGCCCAGGCCGAGTTTATCAATCAAAACGCTGATGTGGATTATGTTTTTATCATTGACGTTAAGGATGAAGTCATTATCGAGCGTATGGCGGGTCGCCGGGTTTGCAAGAATGGCCATGCTTGGCATTTAAAATATTCTCCGAGTAAGGTAGAGGGTATTTGTGATACTTGCGGCGAAGCTTTATTTCAGCGGGATGATGATAAGGAAGAGACAGTTAAGAATCGTTTGGATATTTATCATACAGAAACTGATCCGATTATTAATTTTTTTGAAGCTAAGGGCTGCTTGATTAGGATTGACGGTGAACAGCATATCGAGGGTGTTTATCAGCAAATCGTAAGAAGGATGGTTAGTGATTTAAGAAAGCAGATAGGTTGGAAATAAGCAACATGATAAAAACAAAAACTCCTGAAGAAATAAAGATCATGAAAGAGGGCGGAAAAGTCTTAGCCGCTATTTTAGGGATGGTCGACGAAAAAGTAAAGCCGGGAGTTAGTACTTTTGAGCTCAATGAGTATGCTGAACAGTTGATTAAAAAATATAAAGGCGAAGCGAGCTTTAAGGGTTATAAAGCGGCTTGGTCGGAACATGTTTATCCGGCGGCTTTATGTGTTTCAGTCAATAATGAAGTTGTCCATGGTATTCCTGATGACAATCGATATTTGAAATCAGGCGACATAGTCGGCCTTGATTGCGGTTTGAAATATAAAGGCCTTTTTACTGATATGGCGATAACGATTCCGGTTGGCAAGGTTAGTCGCGAGGCTCAGAAGCTGATAAACGTAACTCGCGAATCGCTTATGACCGGCTTAAAACAGGTTAAGCCCGGCAATAAGATTAGTGATATTTCAAAAGCGGTAGCTAAAGCGGTTGAAAAACAGGGTTTCTCTGTTGTTCGTCAATTAGTCGGTCATGGTGTCGGTTATTCGGCTCATGAAGATCCTCAAATTCCTAATTATTTTGATCCTTATTTCCCTGATCCGATTCTTAAAGTCGGAATGACTTTGGCGATTGAGCCAATGGTCAACCTTGGCGGTTGGGAGGTTGATACGCTCGATGATGGCTGGACGATTGTTACTGCCGACGGCTCGCTCTCGGCGCATTTTGAGCATACTGTTGCAGTTACAGAGAAAGGTTGTGAGATTTTAACTAAATAAGCTTATGACTACTGTGGAAGAATTACAATCTCAAATTAATGAGATAAAAAATAGAAATAAGAAAGTTGAATCTGATAAAGCATGGGAAACGAGTGTTTTTAGGAAAGTTATCATTTCAGTTTTTACATATATTGTAATTGTATTATTTTTTTTCTTTGCAGGATTAGCAAATCCTTTTGTTAATGCTATTGTGCCAGCATTAGCTTTTTTAATCTCAACACTTTCAATTCCCTTATTTAAAAAATGGTGGATAGAAAATGTGTATAAAGCAAAATAATTTATGAAATTTTTAGGAATAGATTACGGCGAGTCGAAAATCGGGTTGGCCATTGGCGATACGGAAGCGAAAATCGCTTCGCCTTTTTCGATTTTAAAGAATAAAGGCTGGAATGCTTCGATTAAGTCCATTAAGGAAATTTGCCTTAAGGAAAAAATCGGTAAGATTATTATCGGAGTCCCGAAAAACCTAAGAGGACCAAGCCAGGAACAAGCCGAAAAAACTAAGAAATTTATAGCCTATTTTAGAGAAAATATTGAAATGCCGGTTGAGGAAGAGGACGAGCAATTTACTACTGCTCAGGCGCGCAAGCTTTCGACTAAAGGCGATGATGATGATTTGGCTGCCATGTTGATTCTTCAGGGTTACTTAGATAAGCAAGTTTAAAATGACTTATTTAACTCAAGGTTTTATCTTAAAAAAACTTCATTTTGGTGAATACGACCGGCAGTATGTAATCTATACTCGAGACAAAGGGAAAATTACTGCGGTCGCCAAGGGAGTCAAGAAAATAAATTCTAAACTTAATCCTCATTTAAGCCGTTTTATGATGGTTGATTTTATGTTGGCTGAGGGGGTTATTTTTAATCGGATTGCTTCCGCTTCGATAGCTAAGAGATTTTCTTCATTTGAAAAAGATTGGGAGAAAAATATTTTAGCCCAGTATTTTCTTGAGGTGGTTGATCTTTTAGTTAAGGGACAATTAACGGATGAGGGTATCTTTAAAATCATGGATGAATTTTTTACGGCGCTAGAAAGTTGTAATGAAAAGAAAGAAAAATTGGTTTGCCTTAATATTTTTCTGTATGAGCTATTGAAGTCTTTAGGTTATCAGCCGAAATTAGACGCTAAAAATCAAAAAGTCCTCTTTTCTTTTTTAAATAGCCAAATAACTGAAACAGCTGAGAGTAAGGTTTACAGCTTCGCCTCAGCTTTTTCTATATTTGACAATTAGCTCATTTTAGGTTATGATGAGCTGTTGTGTTCTTTCAAGGTTAACCGGCTAAAGGCCGAGACAAGGGGGATCTATGACGGTTTCAGATAGAGCAGCGTTAAGCGTAATTCCCATGAACAGGTCGGCCGTCAAGCGGTTTTTACCTCATCGCAACGCCATGTTGCTTATTGATGAGGCTGAGATCTATCCCGGTCAGGAGATTGTCGGGTCAAGGATTGAGGCCCATAAGTTTCTTTCCCCAAGCTCCTTGCATTTCGACGGTCATTTTCCGGGGTTTTCGATCTTTCCGGGCATGTTGACGGCCGAAGGCCTGGCGCAAGCCAGCGCCTTGTTATACGCCTATCTAAAAGACGGCGAGTTTGAGGATATGATCGTCGTTTTGAGTGAGGTAAGGAAGATGAAATTACTTTGCCCTGTTCGTCCTGGTGATACGCTTCATTTTCGGGCCGAGATTATTATGGCTGACGGCCCGAAATGCGCTTGCAAGGTCCGGGCCTACATTCTTACCTTAAGGAAGGGTGGTAAGTTTCGAGAGATAACCGTCGCCAAGGGCGAGATCGAAGGCATGGCCATTGCCAAAGAAAAATTGGCCTAACCCCGTTAAAAGCGGGGTTTTTATTTTGTTTAAAAACTTTATCGCTTTTAAAATCGTATTATTATATATAATTAAGCTAAAATAGGCTCTAGACGGGTTAGGATCAGCTATCTTTTTTAACTTGTCATTTCCACTGTTTTTAGTTATAATTAAGCCAATCGAAATCATATAAAGTAACTTATGAAAAGAATATCTATTGCAGAAACGGCTAATAAGGCAGGGGAGGAGGTAACTGTTTGCGGCTGGGTTCACACAAGACGCGATCATGGCAAGCTGATTTTTATCGATTTAAGGGATCGAAGTGGTTTGATTCAGGTTGTTTTTATTCCCTCGAATAAAGAGGCTCATGAATTAGCCCAGAAATTCCGTTCCGAATATGTCGTTAAGATTACTGGTCAAATTAATGAAAGGCCGGCTAATATGATTAATGATAAATTGGCGACCGGTAAAGTCGAGATGTTAGCGACTCGAGTTGAGATTTTAAACGAGGCAAAAACGCCGCCTTTTGAGATTGATCAAGATAGCAAGGAAATCAATGAAGAATTGCGTTTGAAATATCGATATCTCGATCTTAGGACTTTGCGAATGACCGATAATCTAGTTATGCGGTCGAAGGTTAATAAGTTTTTTAGGGATTATCTTGAAAAACAGGACTTTTTAGAAATTGAAACGCCGATCTTAACTAAGGGAACGCCGGAAGGCGCGCGAGAGTTCTTAGTTCCGTCCCGCATGTGGCCGGGCAAGTTTTATGTCTTACCGCAATCACCTCAGCAATTCAAGCAATTATTGATGGTTTCCGGAGCGGAAAAATATTTTCAAATTGCTCGTTGCTTTAGAGATGAAGATACTCGCGGCGATCGCCAAGCTGAGTTTACTCAACTAGATATTGAAATGAGTTTTATCGAACAGGAAGATATTTTTAATCTTATCGAGCCGATGATGATTGAGTTGGTTGAAAAGCTTTATCCGAATAAAAAGATTACTACTAAGCCTTTTCCTCGATTGACTTACGCCGAGTGTATGGAAAAGTATAATTCCGATAAGCCGGATTTAAGGGTTAATAAGGAAGATCCTGATGAGTTGGCTTTTATGTGGCTAATTGATCCTCCGATGTTTAAATATTCTGAAGGCGAGAAAAAGCTGGTGGCTAGCCATCATCCTTTTACCATGCCTAATCCCGAAGATATGGAAAAATATCCTGAAGAGCCGAAGAAATGGCGGGCTTTAGGGTATGACTTGGTTTTAAACGGTTTTGAAGTGGCCGGAGGCTCGATTCGTATTCATCTTCGCGATATCCAACAAAGAGTTTTCGAGCTTTTAGGCGTTGGTGAAAATGAAATTAAAACCCGTTTCGGACATATGTTAGAGGCTTTTGAATACGGCGCTCCGCCTCATGGGGGAATTGCTCCAGGCATAGATCGCTTGATGGCGGTTTTACAGAACGAACCGAATATCCGAGAGGTTATTGTCTTCCCGAAGACGGGGGATAGCCGTGACTTAATGATGGATGCGCCTAATTATACTAGTCTAAAGGCTTTAAATGACGCTAATATCCAAATCGCGGATAAGGTTATCACTAAGGCTAAAAAAGAAGGTGTCGATTTATTCGGCGAGCAAACCGAGACAGCGGATTAATTATGTTTTTTTATCTTTAAATTTTACTGGAAGGTGACAAAATGAAACTTACTTTAGAGCTTGTCAAAAGTAATAATCAAATCAAGGATTTTATCGAACAGACGGAGAAATACCTCGATGCTTTAGGTTATACGGATCATGGCTTCCGTCATATCAATATTGTCGCGGATCGTTGCCGCAGTTTGGCGAAAAAAATAGGCTTAAATGCTAAAGATCAGGAATTAGCGGCAGTGGCCGGCTATTGCCATGATATGGGCAATTTCTTAGGCCGAACCCAGCATCACTATTGGGCAGCTATGCTTTTTTCTCAGATCTATATTAATGAAGTCGATAATCCTGAGGATTTATCGGTTATTATACAAGCTATGGTCAGTCATGATAAATATGAATTGAAGCTAGTTAATAAAATAGCCGCAATTCTAGTCTTGGCTGATAAATCCGATGTCCATAGGACGAGAGTAAAAAATCCGGATTCAAAAAACATGATCGAGGATGTCCATGAGCGGGTTAATTTTGCGGCAACTGATAATTCCCTGGAGGTCAATAATCGTAAAAAAGAAATCGTATTAAAGGTTAAGATAGATACCAAGATTACCGAACCGATTGATTATTTTGATATTTTCCTTGATCGTATGATGTTTTGCCGTCAGGCCGCAGCCTATCTTGATTACAAGTTCGTTTTTTATATAAATGACTTCAGGCTTTCTTAAGTCGAGTCTTAAATAATTAAAAAACAAAAATATGGACGGTCAAATTGTAGGTCAACCCGCTGTTAGTGGCGATGGTCAATACAAAGGCAAGGGAGCGTTGGATGCTTTCTTAAATCTCTTCGCTCTAATCTCTTTAGGTTGGATGTCCTTTTCTTTCGGTGCTGTTTTATTCGAAATAATCGGCAAGTTTTTTAGTCCTCCAAACGTCAATGCTTATAATTCTTTCTCACAAGCCGGTTTAAAATTCGCTATCGCTTCCGTTATAATCATTACGCCGATTTTCCTTGTCGTTATCGGTTCGCTTCATAAGAATTATAAAACTAATAACTTGAATTTCAAGAGCGGTATCCATCGCTGGTTAACTTATTTAATGCTTTTAATCTCGGCTTTGACAGTTATTGGACGCCTAGTTTATCAACTTTTCCGTTTCTTAGACGGCGATTTTACGCTAGCTGTAATCTTAAGGAGTTTAGTTATTCTAATAATCGCCGGCGGCATTTTCGGTTATTATTTTTATGATTTAAGAAGGAAGGATTATGCTAATCGCAGTTTAATCTCTATTATCTTTTTCTATGCGGTTATTGTCCTGACTTTAGGTTCAGTTGTTGGCGGCTTTATGGTTATTGATTCGCCTCAAAAAGCGAGAGATATAAATTTTGATCGGCAGAGGGTTAATAATTTGAGCCAGATAAATGACTTTTTACAAATGGAAGCCGAAAATAATAAAACTTTGCCGGAAAATATTTCAGCCGCTAAGTATTCTCGTTTAGTTGATCCTGAAACTAATAAACCTTTTGAATATCGAAGAATTTCGACGACGACTTATGAGATTTGCGCGGTTTTCGCTCTTTCAACTAAAGGCTTAAACCAGGATTTTTATGGCAGCGATGATTGGTATTATCATGATGCCGGTCGACAATGCTTTACTAAATCGGCTAATCTCTCTAATCTAAAGTCCTTACCTGTTTTACCGCAATAAGTAATTAATTATAAAAATATGGCAGTTCCCGCTAAAGTTAAAAAATATTTGGAAAAGAGCGGCATTAATTATGAAGAATTGGCTCACAAAACCGTTTATACCGCTTATGACGCTGCTCAAACTCTTAAAAAAGAGTTGAAGCATATCGCGAAAAACCTTCTTATTCAAGCTGATAAGACTTTCGTCTTAGTCGTAGTCCCGGCTGATAAAAAGCTAAATTTAGACAAAATTAGGCAGGCTTTGGGCGCCAAGAAAGTTTCTATTCCGAACGAAAAAATCATGCTTAAAGTTTTAAAGATAAAGCCGGGTGCCGTTTCTTCTTTTGGTAAGCTTCATAAAATGGAAACCTTAGTTGATAAGGCTTTAGTAAAAAGCAAGGAAGCTATTTTTGCGACAGGCAGCTTTACGGATAGCGTTTTGATGAAAGTTAAGGATTTTGTGGCTATGGAAGAAGCGAAGCTGGCCGATATTGCCATCTCCGGAGGCTATAAGATTCCTAAAAAAGTTAAGAAGCAAATGAAAAAAGTCAAAGCTCAGGTTAAGAAGAAGGCAGTCAAAAAAGTAAAAAAAGCCGTTAATAAAAAACCAGCCAAGAATATCGTTAAGAAGGCGGTTAAAAAAGCGATTAAAAAAGGCAAGAAGAAATAGAAATAGTTAGTCAGATAGATTAGACTAACAGTTAGATTAAAATCAAAGCATGTATCAGATCACTTTAGATAAATTTTCCGGCCCGCTGGATTTATTATTGCAACTTATCGAGTCGCAGGAACTTGATATTTCTCAAGTTGCTTTAGCGACGGTAACTGATCAGTATTTATCTTATTTAGAAAAGGCCGAAGATATTGGAGCGACTGATTTGGCTGATTTCCTAGTTGTAGCGACTAAGCTTTTAATTATTAAGTCGAAAGCGCTCTTACCTCAGATGGATGATGAGGAAGAAGATAGTGCGGAACAACTTGAGGCTCAATTGAAGATGTATAAAGAATACCTTGACGCCTCCCGGAAAATCGAAGCTCTATTAAATGAAAAAAAGTTTTGCTTTACGCGTGAAAGGCTGCCGATTAACTTTCAACCGGCTTTTAGTCCACCGGAAAAGCTAGTAAATCAGGATTTGGCCGATGTTTTTCAGGAAATTCTTAATCGCATAGATTATGTGGTTAATTTGCCTCAGAAGATTATGGAGAAGGTGGCCAGTCTTAAGGAGTCAATGATTAATTTAAGAAGCTTAGTTGATAAATGTGAGAAGTTTACTTTTAGAAACGTTTTAACTGAAGCGAAGAATAAATCGGAAGTCGTCGTTTGTTTCATGGCCCTCCTTGAACTAATTAAAAGCGGCGAAGTTGCCGTTACACAGCAGGGAGTTTGGGACGATATCTATGTGGAAAAAGCTTAAGAATCATAATAAGATTTTAAAATATGTCGGAAATTGAAATAAAAAATAAAATAGAATCCCTATTATTTATTTCTCATAAGCCTTTGGCTATTAAAGAGATGGCGAAGTTAACCGGCTGTAAAGCCGAGGAGGCGGAAAAAGCAGTCGAAGTTCTTGAGCGGGAATATGAAGAGAAAAAGGGGGGTATTAAGATTATGAAACTGGAAGATAAATATCAAATGACGACCTCAAGCGATTCCAGCGAAATCATTAAACTGTTTATTAAAACGGAAGTTACCGGTGAATTAACTAGGCCAGCTCTTGAAGCTTTAACGATTATCGCTTATCGCGGCCCGATTTCTAAAGCGGAGCTGGAGTTGATCAGGGGTGTTAATTGTAGCATGATTCTTAGGAATTTATTGATGAGGGGTTTAATTGATTCTAAGGAAGATAAGACTAAGATGGCGACTGTCTATAATATAACTTTTGAATTCCTTAAGTTTTTGGGTTTATCCGGCGTCGAGGACTTGCCTGATTTTGAAAAGTTGAATCGTAATAACAATCTGGAAAAACTATTGGCCGGCTTAGGAGCTGAAAAAGAGGAAAATAAATAAAATTATCAATGTTAGAATCAATTCTTAGCTTATTATTAACAGGACTTTTAATCCAATCCCAGCCAGCTAATTCGGCCAGCTTAGCTAACGCTAATAGGATTTTGGAAAATAAATTGCCTGAAGCCCAGCCTAAAGTGATTGATCGGCCTATTCGAGCCATTGACTCAGAAAGTTTAGGAATGGAAGTCAGTGCCGAAAATTTTTTAGTTATAGACGAAAAGTCGGGCGAAGTCCTTTATGCTAGGAGTCAGGATGAAAAAAAATCGATTGCCAGCATTACCAAGTTAATGACGGCTTTAGTATTCTTAGAAAATAATCCCGGCTGGAATAAAGAAATTACTGTCAGTTCAACCGATTATCGGCCAGGCGGAGTTTCTTATCTTATCTCGGGTGAAAAGTTTACCGTTAAGGATATTTTTAATGCCATGTTAGTTGCTTCTTCTAATGAGGCAGCAGCAGCTTTAGCCCGTTCAACAGGTTTAAGCGAGGATCAATTCGTCGCTAAAATGAATCAAAAGGCTAAGCAATTAAACATGTTCAATTCTTCTTTTTATGATGTGACAGGTCTTCATAAAGGTAATGCCGCCTCGGCAAGGGATGTGGCCACTCTAGCTAAAATCGCTTTTACTAAGGCCGAAATCACTTCAGCCGTTAATAATGATACTTATGATTTAAGGATTATTAACGCGGAAAAAAATAGGACTATTAAGAGTACAGATAAGATTCTTGGCAAGCCTTTCGGGACGGATAGCGATACTTATCGAGTCGAGGCCGGCAAGACCGGCTATATCGAGGCGGCCGGTTATTGTTTCGCCAGTCGATTAGCCAATAAAGCCAATAATAAAATTATTATTGTCGTTTTAGGTAGTTCGACGATCGATAGCCGTTTTCGAGATACTAAAGCTTTGGCTTATTGGGTTTATAATAATTATAAATGGCAGTAAATAGTCAAAAGTATAATAAAAATATGAAATCAATCATTATCGCTAATTGGAAGATGAATCTTGATTTGAAGAAAAGCTTGGTTTTGGCGGATAAAATAAAAAAGCAAGTCGCGAATTTAAAAAGTGAAGCAGTTATCTGTCCTTCATTTACCGCTTTATCGGAAGTCGGAAAAAAGATTAAGAGATCAAAGATCGCTCTAGGAGCGCAAGATGTTTTTTATGAGGAATCAGGCGCCTATACGGGCGAGGAATCGATCAAGACTTTAAAAGATCTTGGCTGTTCTTATGTTTTAATCGGTCACTCCGAAAGAAGGATCCATCTTGGAGAAAATGATGAGATGATCAATAAGAAAATAAAGATTGCTTTGAAAAATAAGTTGACCCCGGTCTTTTGCCTTGGCGAATCTCTAGTTGTTAGGGAAAGGCAAGGAGTTGAGAAGTTTATCATTGAACAGCTTCAAAACGGCTTAGAAGGGGTTTCAATAAATAAATCAAGTCAAATCATTATAGCTTATGAGCCGATCTGGGCAATCGGAACTGGAAAAAATATCAAACCCGAAGACGCAGAAAAAGTTTTTATGATTATTCGAGATCAATTAAAGAAGATTTGGCCGCTCAGTATCGTAAAAAACAATGTCAGACTTATTTACGGCGGCAGCGTGAATGATAAAAACTGTGTGGAGTTTGCTGTTAGGTCTTCGGCCCAGGGACTCTTGGTTGGCGGGGCGAGTTTGAAAGCTGATGAGTTTGTTTCTATTATTAAAAACTTTTATTAATCTCATATGATTGTTAAGTTAAAAAGCATAATCGCTAAAGCGCAAAAAGGCCGTTACGCTATTGGAGCTTTTAATACGGCTAATTTAGAAACTACCTTAGGCATTATTCGCGCAGCTAGAGCCAATAACTCTCCAGCTATTGTCCAGATTTCTGAGGCGACGATAAAATATGCCGGTTTGGAGCCTATTTTAAATATAATAAGGGCCGTGGATAAGTCTGAGGGCAGTAAAACGCCGATCGCCATTCATCTTGATCATGGCAAAGATTGGGAGATTGTTAAAGCTTGCGTTTTAGCCGGTTTTTCTTCGGTCCATATGGATGCCTCAGCTTACTCTTTTAAGGATAATGTAAAGATAACTAAAAAGGCGGTTGAATTCGCTCATAAACACGGCGTTTGGGCTCAGGGAGAGCTAGGCAGTCTCTTTGGTAAGGAAGGAATGACTAATGTGGAGATACCGAAAGACGCCAATTCATACATGACCGATCCGGAAAGGGTCAAAGAGTTCATTTCTTCGACCGGTGTTGACGAACTGGCAGTTTCTATCGGGACAATGCATGGCAATTTTTCCGGACAAGAGAATATTGACTTTAAGCGCTTAAAGAGTATATCATTAAAAACTAGCACCCCCTTGGTTCTTCATGGGGCTTCCGGAGTTGATTTAAGCCAAATAAAGCAAGCCATTAGAACAGGTATTACGATAATTAATATCGATACTGACTTGCGGATCGCTTTTACTAAGGCTTTAAGGCTTACATTATCTAAAGAGGAATCATTTTACGATCCAAGAAAAGTTTTAGCGCCGTCAATCGAAGCGGTTAAGAATGAGGCCGCAATTAAAATGAAAGCTTTCGGCAGTATTAATAAAGCTTAGAAAAAATAGCTGTATGACTTATATTATTATCGCTTCTATTATTATTTGCGTTTGTCTAGGTTACCTAGCTTATTTTTTAGTTAAGAAGTTTCCGGAAATAAAAAATATTGATATCTCGACTTTGCCTCAAAAGCAGCAAAGCGAAGCGAAGACAAAAATCCTCGAGGCCAATTTTTCTCGCAACAGTAAGAAAGTAAAAGAGAGATTGAATGAATTCATTGGTCCTAAGAAATCGATAGTTACGGATTTTTTTAGCCGTTTTAAGACCAAGATAATAGCACTTGAAGAGCGATATGTTAATATTGGCGCTAAAGCTGAAGAAAAGAAAAAAACTATCGCGCAGCTTTTTGAAGAAGCGAAGAGCCTGATTGCTAAAGAGGAGTATCCGGCGGCGGAAAAATTAATGATTGAGATTATCGCCAAGGATAAGAAGAATATCAAGGCTTATGAAAACTTAGGCCGGATTTATTTTGAGACAAAAAGCTATGATCAAGCCGAGGAAATTTTCCTTTATTTATTAAGGCTTCACATGTCGAGCCATAAAGAGGATAAGAAAGTAGCGACAGTCGGGTTTAAAAAGGGCGATGAAGAGTTTGAGCTTGATTTTCTTTCTAAGCTTGGAATTGATACCTTGGTAGCTAGATATTACGATGACTTGGGACGAGTTTACGAGGTTACCGATAAAGCCGATAAATCAATTGATTGTTATCTTAAAGCGACGGTAATCGAACCTAATAATCCGAAATATCTTAGTAAGCTTACAGAATTGGCTATTAAAGTGGGAGATAGGGGGTTAGCGAAAAAAACCTTTAATCGACTTAAGGAAATTAACCCGGAAAACGGTAAATTAAAGCAGTTATTCGCGGCTATTGAAAAAATTAAATAAATCTGATAAAATGCTAAAGCTGGCTTTAAGTTGAGTTGATAACTGGCTGGTTTACAAGTATATGCCGTTGTAGCTCAGTCGGTAGAGCGCATCCATGGTAAGGATGAGGTCTCCAGTTCGATCCTGGACAACGGCTTAAAGACTAGTCAAAAGTCTATAAAGTTGTAAGTTTATAAAGTTATTATTTAACGTTCAACTTTACGGGTTTTGAGACTATTTCTGGGTCGATACCAAAGCGGTCAACTGGGGGAGACTGTAAATCTCTTGGCTTCGCCTTCGAAGGTTCGAATCCTTCTCGGCCCACATAAATTATTTTAAAAGCAGGATGTCACTCCTGCTTTTAAAATTGTCCGATTTTGGCTCAACTTGACAAAAATAAGGCTTCGTGATATACTATTATAATAATTAAATAAGCTAATTAAATAATAAAAAATTATGCCTACCATCTATGTTTTGGCCGGAATCGTGGTGATTCTTATCATCCTAGCCAATATCAAGATTGTAAAACAAAACACGGTTTTAGTTATCGAGTTCTTGGGCAAGTATCGAAGAATTATGACTGCCGGCCTTAATTTGAAAGTCCCTTTTCTTGAGAGAGTGGCTAATGTAGTTTCTCTTCGCCAGCAAAACTTTGCTATCGGAGGAAAATATCCTTCAGCTGACAAGGTTATCGTCGATGTTATGACTAATCTCATTTACGCCGTTAATCCGACTGAGGAAGGAATCCAGAAATTCGCTTATGTTCTCTTTGATCCGAAGCAATCAATCGGCGCCACTATTGAAAACTCGCTTAGAACTTATATTGCTAAAGAGACTCATGAAGGCATCTTGGAGAAAAAAGAAGCTTTAGCTTCCCATATCCAGGGCGACTTAGAGAAGCAGTTCAACGAGTGGGGTATGGTCATTAAGAGCTTCCAAATTACCAATGTTAATTTCCCTCTAACTATTACTGACGCTATGTCAGAGGTCGTTGCTTCTCAGCAATTGAGAAAGGCGGCCGAAAATAAAGGTGAGGCTGTGAAAATTCAAGCTATTAAGGAAGCTGAGGGTGAAAAAGAAAGAAAAAGACTTCAAGGTGAAGGTATTGCCTTGGAAAGAGAGGCTATTGCCGAGGGTTTAAAGAAGTCTATTGAAGTGGTTCAAAAAGCCACCAATCAGAATTCAACCGAGATCATGGCGATTCTAAATTTAACCCAGTATTTAGATACTCTTAAGTCTGTTGGTATGAGTAATAATTCCAAAGTTATCTTTTTAGATTCTAATATTACCAAGACAACTGATTTATTGAAGCAGTTAATTGCTTCTCAGGAAAGCAAATAATTTCATATTTAAAACACCCCTTAAAGGGGTGTTTTAAGTTTCTTTGACAAGTGGTCCTATCCATGAGAAAATGTAGTCTAAAGAAATAAAATATGACTCAAAAAGAAGCCCTAGAAATCCTAAAAATGGGCCATAGCGCCTTTATTACCGGCGCGGCCGGAAGCGGTAAGACCTATTTATTAAATGAATATATAAAATACCTGCGTCAAGCCGGTGCTGGTATTGGTATTACTGCCTCGACTGGTATCGCGGCAACTCATATGGGCGGAGTAACAATCCATTCCTGGTCTGGATTAGGGATTAGGGATAGTTTAAATAAGTATGAGCTTCAGGACTTATTGCAGAGATCGTATCTCAAGAAAAGATTCGAAGAAACGGAGGTGCTTATTATTGACGAGATCTCTATGCTCCATCATTTTCGCCTTGATTTATTAGAACAGTTAGCTCGCGCTTTTAGGAATAATAATGATTTTTTCGGTGGGCTTCAGATAATTCTTTGCGGCGACTTTTTTCAGCTTCCTCCAGTCAGTCGTTCCGGCGAAAGGCCAGCTCGCTTCGCTTATCATGCAAACGTTTGGGAGAATATGGATATTAAGGTTTGTTATCTTGAGGAACAGCATCGCCAAAGCGACAGTAAATATTTAGAGGTCTTAAATGCTATTCGAGATAATAAGGTGACGGAAGAAATTCTTGGCCATCTTCAATCCCGCTTTGAGAAAAAAACCTCGGCTATCGAGCCGACTAAGCTTTATTCTCATAACGCCAATGTAGATGCGGAAAACGAGCGTGAATTGGCTAAGCTCCCGGGCGAGATGTTTATTTACAACATGTCCCATCACGGTCGGAAACCGCTCGTTGAATCGCTAGAAAAAAGCTGTTTGGCCCCGGCTGCTTTATGCTTGAAAAAGAATGCTCGAGTCATGTTTGTTAAAAATAATTTTGAAGAGGGATATGTTAACGGGACGATGGGAATTGTTGAATATTGCAGCGAGTATAAGATAAGGGTCAGGATTGCCTCCGGTCAGGTTATTGAAGTAGAGCCGGCAACTTGGATGATTGAAGAGGATGGTCTTTCGAAAGCTTCGATTACTCAATACCCTTTACGCTTGGCTTGGGCGATTACGGTTCATAAAAGCCAAGGGATGAGTTTGGACGCGGCCGAGATCGATTTATCTCGCTCCTTTGAAAAGGGGATGGGGTATGTCGCTCTTTCTCGGGTCCGCAGCTTGAACGGTTTGTCGCTTCTTGGGCTTAATGAAACGGCTTTGCAAGTAGATGATGAGGTAATGGCTTTTGATGAGCGCTTTAGAGAGCAGTCTGAAAACCATGTTTCCTGGCTGAGAAATCAAGGCGCCGATAAGAAGGAAGAATTAAAGAATGATTTTATCTCTCGGATTGGCGGTATAGTCAGGACACCAAAGGTAAAGAAAAAGAAAAAAGATACAGTTTTAGAAACTAAAAAACTATTACAAGAAGGCTTATCAATTAAAGAAATAGCTACTTGTCGGAAGATGACGATTGGAACCATAATCAGTCACTTAGAGAAGGATAAAAAGTTAAGAAGGGAATTAAGCGTTTCCGCTATTTATCGGGATATTTCTCAGGATCGGCTGGAAGAGATTAAGAAAGCTATTCTATCGACAAAAAAAGAAAACGGCGAGTATCGCCTTTCGCCGGTTCGTTCGATTTTGGGCAATTATTTTTCATTTGATGAAATCAGGTTAGTTAGGTTGTTGGTTGATTAAAATAAGATTTACTTTATAGAAAGCGCCAGATGACTACTCGGCGCTTTTTTGATTAGTAAGGCAGTCTCATTGCTAAAAAGCCCTAAATAGTATAGAATGAATCTTAAATATCATAAAAATGAAAGACAATACTAAAAAAACCATCTCATTTTATCTTCAAGCCAGTAAAAAACATAAAGGCTTGATTATCTTAACTTTACTTTCGGTGGTAGTGGCCAGTGTTATTGAGTTTATAATCCCGCTTTTTTATCGTGATTTTCTTAATACTTTAGTCAGTAATCAATCTAAAGATGTTATCATTAATCATCTCTATTTCGTAATTTCTTGGGTGGCCTTTTTTCTAGTTTTTTCTTGGGCGCTTTGGCGAGTTGCCAGCTTCAGTTCTGTGGCTTTTCAGACTAAGATTGTATCTGGTCTTTATAATCTTTGTTTTTCCTATCTTCATCACCACTCCTTTTCTTATTTTAGTAATAGTTTTATAGGTTCTTTAGTCAAGAGGGTTAATTGGTTTTGTAAAGCTTATATTGATATTACCGATAGGGTTGTTTGGGACCTGTCCTCGGCTTTCGTTAGTTTTGCGACAATTCTAATTATTCTTTTTTGGACTAACATATGGCTAGGAACGGGAGTTTTAGCCTGGATGATTTTATTTTTTACGGTTAATTGGTTTTTTGTTAAATACAAACTTCGATTCGATATTAAAAGAAATGAATTGGAGACCCATCTTACCGGTCAATTGGCTGATACCTTAACTAATCACGCTAACGTTAAGTTATTTAATGGCCATGAGCGTGAGGCAACTGATTTTAGTAGGATTAATGATGAAGCTAGGAAGGCTACAATTTTTTCCTGGAATTTCGGTAATACTTTCGAAGCTATCCAGGCCTTTATGATGGTTATCTTGGAAATAGGCATGTTTTTATTGGCTATTAATTTGTGGCGTCAGGGATTATTTACGGTTGGCGATTTTTATCTGATTCAGGCCTATCTCCTATCCATTTTCAATCGAGTTTTTAGCTTTTCTAGGATTATCAGGGCTGTTTATGAAAGGTTAGCTGACGCTGAAGAGATGACGGAAATTCTCTCTACTCCTCATGAAATCAAGGACACTAATAAGGCTAAGAATTTAACTGTTAAAAAGGGCGGGATTAAATTCATTGATGTAAATTTTAATTATCATACCAAGACTAGGGTCTTAGAGAATTATAATCTAGATATCGCGCCCGGAGAACGTCTGGCTATTATTGGTCCATCTGGTTCCGGCAAAACCACTATTATAAAATTATTGTTCAGAATGCATGATCTCTCAGGGGGTAAGATTCTAATTGATGGTCAGGATATCAGTAAGGTTACTCAGGAAAGCCTTTGGCAGAATATTTCTTTGGTGCCCCAGGATCCGATCTTGTTCCATCGCAGTCTTAAGGAAAATATTCGTTATGGTCGATTTAATGCTTCTGACGAAGAAGTAATAATGGCAGCTAAACTGGCTCGCTGCCATGATTTTATTTCTAAAACAGAAAACGGTTACGATACTTTAGTGGGAGAGAGGGGAATTAAGCTGTCCGGAGGTGAAAGGCAAAGAGTAGCCATTGCTCGCGCCATTCTTAAGAATGCCCCTATTTTAGTACTGGATGAAGCAACCTCTAGCTTAGATTCAGAATCTGAAAAATTAATTCAGGACGCTCTCAATGAATTAATGAAAGGTAAGACGGTAGTTGTTATTGCTCATAGATTATCGACTATTAGAAAGATGGATCGAATCATTGTAGTTAATAAGGGCGAAATATACGAAGAGGGGACTCACGAATGGTTACTGAAGAGGGATGATGGTATCTATAAAAAATTATGGGGTATGCAAGCTGGCGGCTTTATAGTTTGATTTTTTCCTTTGACAGCTAAGGCTAAAAAATGAGATAATTAATGTATAAACGGCCAATAGTCAACCCATGCAGGTTATGCCGCAAAATTTATTTTTCTCATCAGTGAAATTTATCCTTATCGACTTGATCGGGGATGTCTTTTATTTTCCGATTTGGTGGTATTCCAAGGGCGCCAAGAAGGCGATCCTTTATTTTTATCATAAAATCGTGGCGGCGGAGATGACTTTAGGCGTTTTTATTTGGACGGCGAATCTTTTTAAGCCGATGTACGGCCAAACTGACTGGCAAAGTCAGATCATCAGTTTCTTTATGCGTTTTTTTCAGATAATCTTTAGAGGATTTATCCTTTTAGTTTGGACGATATTAATGTCATTATTGCTGGTTTTTTGGTTATTATTGCCTCTAATCGTCGTTTATAAGTTGGTTTCTATTTTTATTTGATATGGAAAAGAAAATAATCGAAGAAAATTATACGGTTTGTGATAACTGCTTGGGAACGGGTTTGATTGATAATCGCAAATGCCCAAACTGTTATGGCTACGGCCTCGGTTCTTATTTTAAGGGCGACTTTTTATTTTGGGGTAAGAAGATAAACCGTTCGATAATCTTTCAGGAACAATTAGAGTTTATAACCAGGCTGGCGATCGATTCAATTCTAATGCTTATAGTTGCGGCTGGCTTTATTTATTTATTCGCTCAAATAATTCTCGGCCGCTTAGTGGAAGTGGATTTGAACGGTGTTATAAAATTTATTTTTTTTAATGAACCTAAAGCATGGGCTTTTGTTTTTTGGCTGACTATTTTAATTTTTCTTTATCTTTTTTATCGCTTTAGTCATGAATCAGAAAAGCTTTTTAAAATTAATAAGACTAAGAAGTCTAGCGAGGAGGAGTATGATAGTGCCTTAGAGTGGCGTCAAGTATTAGTCCTAAAAAATAAAAAAAGACTAGATATTTCTTCTTTTTACAGCCCGCATGCCCTAGCTTCTTTAAAAAAAGCTTATCAGTTGGCGGAAAAAATGAATCAAGAGAAAGTTGAACCGATTCATCTCTTGGCTAGCTTGATGTCTTTTACAAAAATCGCGGTTATTCTAGGAAGATTGGGAGTCGTTTTTCCAGCTCTGAAAGAAAGGATTGTCGGCTCTCTCGGGCGCTTGCCTTCGGGTAAAAATCCGGAATTATCGGTAAAGCTTAAAAAAACCTTAATTGAGGCTTATAAAAAAGCTTATATCGCCAATAAAGATCGAGTCGGGGTAATTGATTTATTGTTAGCTATCAGTGAGCCAGAAGAGGAAGTGGCGGAGATTTTCCTCGATCTTGGTTTTAGTTATGACAAGATTCGTAATGTGGCGATGTGGTTGCAATTTTCCGATATCATGAGGAATAATTGGCGCAAGTTTAAATCCGTTGCCCAGTATAAGCCGAGTGGCAATATTGATCGAGCTATGACGGCTTTAAATACGCCCTTTTTAGAAAATTACGGCCAGAATTTAACTACCATGGCTAAGTATGGCTATTTAGCTCCCTGCTGGGGAAGAGATGAGGAAATCGATGCTATTTTTCGGACTATGGAAACGGGCTTAAGAAAGAATGTTATTTTAGTCGGTGAAAGCGGCGTTGGTAAGACGACGATTATCGAAGGTATTGCTCAGCGGATGGCTATGGAAGAAGTTCCGGAGATGCTTAAGGATAAGCGTTTAGTCAGCGTTAATTTATCTTCTTTGATTGGCGGGACGACAGCCGATAAGGCTCAATCGCGACTTCTAAGGATTGTTGATGAAGTGGCTTTAGCCGGCAATGTGACATTAGTCTTTGAGAATATCCATCAATTAAGCGGAGTAAGTATCGGCGGCGAACAAAGCGTTGACTTACTTTCAATTATTGCTAATGCCATAAAAAGGAATTACTTTTATTGCTTTTTTTCAACCAATATGTCGGATTATAAAAAGTATATAGAGGGCGGTCCCTTAGGGGAGGTTGTGGAAAAAGTAGAAATCCAAGAAGTCGGACGCGATAGCGCTATTCAAATATTAGAAGCCAAATCAGGACCCATAGAATATAAAAACGGCATCTTCTTTTCTTATCAAGCGATTGAACGAGCTGTTGATCTTTCTTCCCGCTTTATCCACGAAAGGTATCTTCCGGAGAAAGCGATTAATATTTTAGAGCAAGCGGCAGTTGCGGTTCGTCATCGTCGAGGTAAGAATGAGGTTGTTAGCGGCGAAGATGTAGCAGAGATCGTTTCCAATATAACTAGCGTTCCTTTAACTCAAGTTAGCTCTGAAGAAGGGGAGAAACTACTTAATCTGGAAAGTAAGATGCATGAAAGAATCGTCGGCCAAGATGAGGCGGTTAAGATGGTTGCTTCCAGTCTTCGTCGAGCTCGCGCTGAGCTTCGCGATATCAAGCGGCCGATCGCTAATCTATTATTTCTTGGTCCGACCGGCGTCGGTAAGACGGAGCTAGCAAAAACTGTCGCTGAGGTTTATTTCGGGGCGGAAAAAAATATGATTAGGCTTGATATGTCTGAATTTCAGGAGGCTAATAGCATTAACCGTTTAATCGGTGTTGGAGATAATAATGATGGTTTATTGACGGAACCGGTTCGTCAAAACCCTTTCTCACTTATTCTACTTGATGAAATTGAAAAAGCCGAACCCCACATCCTTAATTTATTTTTACAAGTAATGGATGACGGCCGTTTGACTGACGGCTCCGGCCGCGTTATTGATTTTACTAGTAGTATTATTATTGCGACCTCAAACGCCGGTACCGGTTATATCCAAGAAGAGATGAAAAAGGGCAATAACTTGGAAAAAATAAAAGAAGGCTTGATTCAGTATGAATTGAAGTCGTATTTCAAACCCGAGTTTTTAAACCGTTTTGATGGCCTGATTGTCTTTAGGCCTTTGGATATTAGCGAGGTTATTAAAATAGCTGATTTGATGGTTAAGAGGGTAGTTAAGAATTTAGAAAATAGAGGTATTGAATTTTCTATCACTCAGCCGGCTCTAGAAGAGCTGGCGCAGCTAGGTTTTGATCCGACTTTAGGGGCTAGGCCTATGCGTCGAGTTATCCAGGAACGAGTAGAAGACGCTCTGGCTAATTATCTTTTGGGCAATCAGTTGTTGAGGCGTGATAAAGTTATTTTTGATGTCGGCGGAGAAATCAGGATTGAAAGGCCGGAGCGGTTTTAGTTTTACTTAATGTAAGTTATAATTAAATAGATTAGATAATATAAAAACAACATGGATTGGCAATTGATTATTATTTTTAGTACTCTAGTTTATTTTGTTTTTTGGATATTTTTTATTTTAGGGAAAAGCCACAAGCTCCGTTCTCATATTCTTTTGACTTTGACTATCCTGTCGGTTGTTTTATGGACCTTAAGCGCCGGATTCGCCAGTTATTGCTCTATTGAAAGCGCCTTATTTTGGCTTAAGGCGACTTTTATCTTCACGATTTTTTATCATGTTTTTTTCCTTTGTTTTTCCATAAACTATCCAGTTTCCAATAATAGGAAAATCTTAAAGACGATTATTGTCGCTCCGGCTTTGATTATGATGGCTTTCATTCTCTTTACTGATCAAGTCGCTTTCGGACAATTGGTTGATGGAGAAGTTATCATTAAAGTCGGATTCGGTTATTATTTTTATATTCTCTTCCAAGTAGTTTATTTTTTTATTAGTTTTTTTTCCATTTTAAACGCCTCGATAAAAAGCACCGGTTTAGTAAGGAGTAGGTTGCAATACATGTTGGTTGGCATTTTGCTCGGCGCCACTTTCTCGGTCATTACTTATTATTTTTTTCCTGAATTAGAATATGAAAAAATAAATTGGGGCAAGCATCTAATGACTTTCATTTGGCTTTCCATAATTTCTTATGCGATTATCAGTGATCGACTCATGGACTTAAGGATAATAGCTAAGAGATTTTTCGTTTATTTCGGGGTTTCCGCTTTCATTTATTTTATTTTTCCGGTAGTTGCTATATTCTATGATTCCTATTTCGGCAGTATATATAATAAGAAGGCTTATTTCGCCGGTTTTTTCCTAGTTCCTATTTTTGTTATTGCTTTCCATTATACGAATAAATTTTTGACTAAATTCGCCAACAATTACCTTTTTTGGGGGGTTTATAATTATGAGGAAACGATAAACAAACTGAGTAAGGAGCTTAATCATTATAATGATTTGGGAAAGTTGGTCGGCCTAATTATTGAAACTATAATTAAAACCATGCAGCTTAGCCGGGCTGGAATTTTATTGGCGGATTACCGCTCTAAGCCTGTTCATTTCGATGCCTCTAAGTTGGTTGGGTTTGGTAATGTTGAGGTAAGCTTGATTAAGAATAATTTTTTAACAAAGTATCTTGAAAATTCTAAAAAGCCTTTGGTCGGGGAGGAGTTAAAGGGTTTGGCTGCTCTTCAGGAAGATTCTAAGATAGCTAATAACCTATTTAAATTAGATGATCAGATGAAACAAGCGGAATTATCTCTTTGCTTGCCGTTATTTAGCAATAACCAACTGATCGGGGTTATTATTTTAGGTAATAAAAAGAATGGTAACGCCTATACTAAAGAGGATTTGGATTTATTGGAGACTCTTTCTTATCAAGCGGGAATTGCGATTGAAAATGCTAGATTATATAAGGAAACTAAGGAGTTCAATCTGACTTTACAGCAAAAAGTCGATGAGCAGACTAATAAGATAAAAGAAAATGCCTCTAAAATCGAAAAGCTTTTTAAGATCAGGTCGGAATTCCTTGATGTGGCTTCTCATCAGTTAAAGACCCCGGTTTCAGTCATTCTTGGTACCGCTTCTATGTTTAAGGAAGGCAGTCTTGATCAATTATCATCTAAGGAGAGGAATAAGTTCATAGATAATATTTATTATAAAGCGAAGAAGCTCAGCGCGATTATTAACGATATCTTGATGGCCTCGGAGATGGATACTGATTCATTTAAATTCGTAACTCAAAAAGTTAAGCCGGTTAAAGTAGAAAAATTGATTGAAAATGTTTCTCGGGATTTATCTGCGCCGGCCAGAGAAAAGAAGATAAGGATAATTTATCAAAAGCCTAAAAAAGCCATTAGCCCGGTTGAGACTGATGCTGATTTTCTTGAGCAAGCTATATTTAATTTAGTTGATAACTCAATTAAATATACTCAAAAAGGGTCGGTTAAGATATCTTTGAATGAAAAATCAGGCAAGGTATTGATAAAAATAGAAGATACGGGTATTGGTATTCCTGAAAAAAACCAAGCAGTTTTATTTGATAAGTTTTCTCGTGGAGAAAACGCTGTTAATACCTATACCGACGGAACCGGACTCGGCTTATTTATCGTTAAGAAAATAATTAAAGCCCATAAGGGCGGGGAAATAGAATTTAAATCCAAGGAAGGCAAGGGGACAATTTTTATTATTTCTTTGCCGGCCTATAAAGGTAAATAATCCCCATGTATAAAATTCTAATAATCGAAGATGATCCTGATCAAGTCCTAATGTATGCGACTAAGCTTCGATTAGATGGTTTTGAGGTTTATGTTGGTAATGGTGGCGAAGAAGGAATTAAGTTAGCTAAGTTGCATAA
Organism: uncultured Gammaproteobacteria bacterium; assembly: GCA_964512625.1. Lineage (GTDB taxonomy): Bacteria > Patescibacteriota > Patescibacteriia > 2-01-FULL-39-33 > 2-01-FULL-39-33 > CAZEKG01. The sequence goes on from CAZEKG010000002.1 coordinate 180,332, forward strand.
GCCTGATTTAATTCTCTTGGATCTTATTATGAGCCAGCTTTCCGGCCTAGAAACTTTAGAGGCTTTAAAAAAAGATGAAGAAACTAAAGATTGCCAGGTTATTATTTTTAGTAATCTCGATCAGAAAGGCATTGTGGAAAAAGTCGTTAATATGGGGGCGCTCGATTTTTGGCACAAGATAGAATTTTTGCCTAGTAGCTTATCATTAAGAATAAAGGATTTGCTAAAGAAGTCTAATAAGAAAAAGACTAAAATAAGCTAAAATTGAGGAGTTGCAATGATCATTAATTTATGTTAGAATAAAACAGCTAATTTTGGTATTTTTTAATGCCTTTTATTTTTTGGGTATTTTAAAGCGAATCCAATATTAATGCCCAAATAGCTCAATGGTAGAGCAACCGCCTTGTAAGCGGTAGGTTGTCGGTTCGATCCCGACTTTGGGCTTTGAAATTAATAAATTGAAATTTATGTCACAAGACAACATGATCAAACTGGAATGCACTGAATGCAAAAGAGTGAATTATTTTTCCAGAAAAAATAAGAAAACCTTAAAGACTAGGTTGGAAATGGAGAAGTATTGCAAGCATTGCCGCAAGCATGTAACCCATAAAGAGACTAAGTAATCATTTTTATTTCTCGGAATCAGTTCTAACAGTTAATTAATGATTAACTGTTATTTGCGGGATTCGTATAACAGTAGTACAACGGTCTCCAAAACCGTCAGCAGAGGGGCGGCACCTCTATCCCGTGCCTTAAAAGACTCCGGCCTATGAGCCGGAGTCTTTAGTTTGCTAGTTCTTTAGGTAAAATGCTATTATGTGATTAATAATAACTAAAGCAGTATTATGAAAAGGATCTTTTTTTCAAAAAAACAATCAGATAATCCCGTAGTCCGGGGCGTATTTAATGGGACAGTGGGGTGGTTTATATTTTGACATGATTGTCGTAACTTTTCTAAATTTGTTATATTATAAAATAATTAATTTCTTATATGAAAAATAGATTAGAATTAGGAAGGATGAACTTAGAAGAAGCTTTAGAAGATGCTAACAAGGTGAAAAAAGTTCTTAAGAGGCGTTATGCTGACCAGAGGCCGAGGTTTGTAGATTATGAGGAGGCCTCACTTAAAGTTGATAAGGAAAGGGATAATAATATTGAAAATCCAGAAGATCAGGAAGAAAGGGATATTGAACAACTTTTTGATTTAGTATTATTTGATTGGGACGGTGTTATGTATGATAGTATGGAAAACATTGCACGTTATGCTCAAGAAGTTTGTAAATTATTCGATAAGGAGGTGGATGTCCAGGAATTTCTTAAAAGGTATGATCAGCCTTTTTGGGATTTTTATGAAAGGGAAGGTATTCCTTGCAGCACCCCCGAACAAAGGAAGGAAATTTACGAGCTTTATCATAGTAAAGTTAGGCCAGTTTTAGAGAATGATCCTAGTGTCAAACAGCCTGAAATATACCCAGAAACAGCAGGTATTGTTAAAGATTTAAAATCAAGAGGATTGAAGGTTGGGATAGTATCAGCTCATAAACCAGAGGAAATTGAAGCAGTTTTGAAAGATAGTCATATTGAAGTTGATTTTTTAATCGGGGCCGCTCACAATAAGACAGAAGAGATAAAGAGAGTATGCGAGGAAAATGGTTTTGATTTGGAAAGGGTATTGATGCTAGGGGATTTGCCTAGCGATTTAAGAGATGCTAGAAAAGCTGGCGTTAAAGTGGGTGCAGTTGCTCGCTTTAAAGAAGCTGAGGATCGATTGGCTTCTTATGATCCTGATTATCTATTTCATTCTATTGGTCCAGAAATGCTAAGATTAAAAAAATTTCAGGATAAATTAGAGGAATAAATTTTAATATATGAAAAAAGGCAAAATAATCGCCGTAATCGGTGCTCCTAGAAGTGGTAAAAGTTTCTTGGCTAAGTTGCTAGCTGACTATTATAAGGGGGTTTTAATACTTGAGGGTGAGGAAGCGGATTTTCCCAAAAGAATAAAGGAGGACATAGAAAAAAATATTCGTCCCGTTGAAAGAATTATTTGGTTTAGAAATGAGCTGATTAAAAAATATTTGAAGGCAGAAAAATTAAGAGAGAGTGGTAAAACTGTTATCTTAGATACTTTTTGGATAAGTTCTTTACCTTATGTTAGGCCTTTATTGAAAGGTTTTGAAGTTAAATTAATAATGAATTTATTGAGGTTAGATGAGAAAATCATGGCTTGGCCGGATGTAACGATACTTCTTGATGTTTCAAATAGAAAAATAAAAGATTTTATTATTAAAGGCGGAAGAAATTTTGATTCATCTGATGAATTTCTGATTAATCAGGCGAATCCGATAAATTCTGATCATAAAAAAATATTTTCACAATCCAAATATAGAAATAAAATAATTAAAATTAACCGTGATAATCTGGATTTTGAAAAAGAGTCTCATTTTAAAAGGGTGTTGAAAATTATTGAAAATAATTTGAAATAATCCTGCTGTTATTAATTTTATAAAATTTTCAATGGAATACGATTTAATAGTTATAGGCGGCGGGCCGGCTGGAATGATAGCGGCTGGAAGAGCTGCAGAGTTGGGAGTAAAAGTCGCTTTGATTGAAAAAAATGCAACTCTTGGAAGAAAGCTTTTAAGCACCGGCGGCGGCCGTTGCAATTTTTCTAATGTTTTATTTAGTGATCGTGAATTAGCTTCGAAGTATGGCCAAAACGGCAAGTTCCTCTTATCCGCTTTCAATCTTCTTAATCCTATTAAAACAGTTGATTTTTTTAAGAATCTTGGCGTAAAATCAAAAATTGAAGCTGATGGAAGGGTTTTTCCGGAAAGCGATCAGGCGATAGAAGTCTTAAAGGCATTGATCGGCTATTTGGATCGGGGAAGAGTCGAAGTAATAACCGGCAGTGCGGTTAAGGATTTTAGAAAAAATAAAAAGATTATAAATTCAGTCATTCTTGAAGATGGCCGAGAAATCGTAGCTGATAAATTTATTATAGCTGTCGGAGGAAAATCATATCAAAATCTCGGCTCATCGGGAGATGGTTATGATTGGCTGGAGAAAATGGGCCATAAAATAATTCCTCCGGTTCCGGGCCTAGCTTCCATCTTAGTCAAGGAGCGAGGAATTAAGAATTTAGAAGGTGTTAGTTTGAAAAAGGCTAAATTGACGGCGCTTAGCGATAATAAAAAAATAGCCGAGGCCGTCGGAGATTTGATTTTTACCTTTAAGGGGATAAGTGGCCCGGTCGTTTTGAATCTATCGGGAGAAATATCGCGTCAATCTGAAAAAGACATTAAATTAGAGATAGATTTATTTCCCGAATTGAGTGATAAGGAGTTGTCGGAAAAATTGCAAAAACTTTTTGAAGCCAATGGCGGGAAAAATATCAGGAATTTATTAACACTTTTAACGCCGGTCAAGCTGGTTGACGATATTCTTAATAAGGCCGGTATTAATCCTGGAAAAAAAGCTTCGCTAATCTCTCGGCCGGAGAAATTAACAATTGTCGATTTAATGAAGAGATTTGATTGGTCGTTTAAATCGACAGCCGGTTTTAATGAAGCGATGATTACGGTTGGTGGAGTCGATTCGAAGGAAATAGATCAAAGGACAATGAAATCAAAGCTAGTAGATAACTTATTTATCGCCGGAGAAATCATTGATTTACAAGGCCCGACCGGCGGCTATAATCTCCAGTTATGTTGGAGTACCGGTTATTTAGCTGGAGAAGCATCTACTAGATAAGTTTTATTTTATTTTTTGTTATAATTAAAAGATAACAAACTAAGAGGGGGGGGTATGAAAAGCTTTTTTTCATTTTTTTGTCTATCGGTCATTTGTCTGGTAGGCTTTTTATTTTTCGGTTTTAGGGTTGAGGCCGCGGGTAGCTTGGTTGTTGATGGTAATAAATTTTGGTATTCCGGCGATTATCAACTGAATGCGACGACAACTTGGCATAGCGGCGAAATTCATATAATTGCCGATAGCTCATATATTATAGTTAATCCTAACATTACCCTTAACATAGAGCCGGGAGTAATCGTAAAATCCGGCAAGGATGGCGCTTTTAGAATTTATGGCCATTTTTCAGCTATAGGCAATCAGGATAATCCGATTTATTTTACTTCCCTTAAAGACGACAGTATCGGCGGTGATACTAATAATGACGGCTCAGCGACTTCTATGGGCTTGAGTGATTGGTCGGGCTTTACTGTTGATGGCAATAGGTATAAATCTTCCTCCACTCTTGATTTAAGTTATGCGGTTGTTAAGGGTGGTAGCTATGTATTTTTTATTTTCTCGGCATCGAAATTCAATATCAGTAATTGCAATATTATAAATAATGCCGGAGGAGCGTCTATTGATAGTAATACGAAAAATATTTCAATTATTAATTCCAATATTTACAATCCTGATTATTGCAATTATTCGAGTTCAACTGATATGTGTCATCAGCAAGCGCTTTGGAAATTCATTTCTAAGGAATACATTGATTTGAGGAATAATTATTGGGGTAGTGAGTTCGGTCCCACATATACTACAGGAACAATCCCGACTCTTTTTAAGGGCGTAGTCTTAGCGAATTTATTCGGCGGTAATATGACATATCAGCCTTACGCAACTTTACCATTCGATTTTAAAGTTAAGAAAATAAATCCAGTCATTTTAATTCCCGGGATTATGGGGAGCGCCGAGGTTCCGATCGATACCGGTGGTTCACCGTTGGATAAGACGGAGTATGCTTTAGCTCTCGATCCGATTCTTCATACTTATGACGATCTTTGGCAGGCTCTTAAAAATGCCGGTTATAAGGAGGGGGAGACGCTCTTCGCTTTTCCCTATGAATGGCGATATTCTAATGTTATTAGCGCTCAAGGATTGAAGAAAAAAATAGATGAGGTAAAGGCTAAGTGTAATTGCGATAAAGTTGACCTTATCGGCCATAGTATGGGAGGTTTAGTGGCAAGGGAGTATATCGAGAGCGATTATTACGGGGGTGATGTTGATCAGCTTATTTTCCTTGCTACGCCCCACAAGGGGGCTCCCAAGGCTTATTTGATGTGGGAGGCGGGGGAGTTTGGTTTTGATATCAAAAGTAGATTAATGAAGAATTTTTTGCAGTTAGAATCTTCTTTTCATTTATGTCTTGGTAGTAATGGGTTATTCAATTATATTAGAGATTTTGGTGTGGAGTCCGTTAGAGAGCTTCTACCTATTTATAATTATTTAATTGAAAAAGAGTCTAATGAACTAAGAAATTATTCGGAAAATTATCCTGTTAATTTATTTTTAGAGAATTTAAATAGTCCCTCTAAAATTGTTAGATTAAAAGAGGTTAAAATTCTTAATATTATTGCTAATAATAATTTTTCCAATACTCCTGTAAGTTTTAAAGTTGTTAGCTCTAGTGATTCTAATATTTGGGAGTATGGCATGCCGGATAATTATTATGGCATTTTTGGGGCTAAAGGAGTTGTTTATGGTGAAGGTGATCAAACAGTGCCGGAAGTCAGTAATAAGGGGATGTTTAATAATGAAATTGTTGTTAATTCTGATCATACGAAAATTGTCACTGATGCTCAAAAAGCAGTTATTAAGGAATTAACCGGAAGTGAACCGGAAAACGAGGTAAGGAGTAGTCTGGCGGAGAAAGTTCTTATGGTTCGGATATTTTCGCCGGCTGATTTTCAAATTATTTCTCCGAGCGGGAAAAGGCTAGGTAAAGATTTTTCGGCTAATCGGTCGATAAATGAAATAGGAGGTTATTATTCAGGGTTTGACCGCGGGGCTGAGTGGGCGGTAATTACTAATCCCGAGGACGGGGAGTATAAAGTACAATTAAAAGGAACAGGCGAAGGGGAGTATCGACTTAGTCTTAGCGCTTTTAGCGATTCAGTAAGCGTTGATAGGGATTTTAAAGGTCAGATAGAAAATAATGAGAATCAGGTTTTTAATATTGAGATGGATAATGATAGTCAAAAGTTGATTAAAGAATTAATTCCTGAGGACACGATATCTCCGGTTATTGATTTTCTTTCCCCTTCTTCGACTTTAAAATACTATCATCATGAGAAGTTAAAAATAGATTTTACTGTTTCGGATGATTTTTCCGGGGTTAGTTCGACAGCTATATTTTTAGACAGTAAGGAGATAGTAACGACGACGATAGATCTTTTCGATCTTAGTCTTGGAGCCCATATTATTAAAGTTGTTGCTCTTGACAGGGTGGGAAATATTGGAGAAAAGGAAATCTTTTTTAATATCACTTCTAGTTTTGAAAGTATAATGGGTGATATCGAAATAGGCTATCAAAGAGGCTTGATTAAGGATTTAAAAATTAAAAACCTTTTAATTAATGAACTTAAAGTAATTAAGCTTAAGATCGATCTTGGGCTTAAGGCAATAGAGCTGGCTGAAAAAGCTAGGCAGGCAATTATTGAAAATAAGTATTTAAACGAGAGGGCGAAACAAAAGCTTTTAGAGGTAAATAATAAGCTGATAGAGAAACTAAAGAGCGCTTTAACTAAGGAAGTTAATTTAAAATTATCTAATTTTTTGAAGACTGTTGATAAGTATGTTAAAAAAGGACAGATAGAAGCTTCTTTTTATGATATAATAAAAAAAGATTTAGAGTATTGTAAAATAATATATTAAATTAAGTGAATTATAATCTTAAAAATTTCAGCTTGTTTTTAATTTCATTAGTTGGGGCATTTATTTTTGCGAAACCCTTTGGTTTTTTATATGAAAATGTAATTGGCAGGCCTTCTGATGCTTGGTTTTGGGGTGTAAGCTCCTCGTCTGTTAATGGTTTTGTTATTGCTATATTTTTTCTGTTTCCACTTCTATTGTCTTTTGGTGGGAAAAATAAATATTATTATATTTTAGGATTACTTATTATCTTTTTTGTACTCTTTTGGGGTTATTTAGAGGGATTATTTTTAATGTTTATTTTTTCTGTTTCTGGCTTAATCCTTGGAACTCTCTTGAACTGGCTGTATAAGAAGGTTGCTCGCAAAAAATAAAAAGTTATTAGGAGGAAAATAACATAAAAGCAAGGAAAAATCCTTGTTTTTATGTTTGTTTTTTAATTAAAATTAAATAAGAGCTATCCTCTTCGGATTAGCTCTTGTGTTTTTTTTGATTGACGCCTCTATGGCGTCATGACTGTTTTCGGTTCGCCGGGGTTGTCGTCTGTCGGGGCGACATACGGAATTTCCTGGCTAGAGCCATCGTTTGGCTTGCCGCCAATACTGGCTTCGTTATCGAGAGATTCTTCGCCGCTCTTGGCGTTGAATAGCGTCCAGTCAGCTATCTCTCCTCCGTAAAGGCAGACTTGATTCTGGGTTTGGCCACCGCCGGCCGAGACGGCGAGAACGTCGTAACAGCCGTCGTCGAGGTCGATCGCGTAGAAATCGCCTCCTGGACCGAGAACCATCTGGTCGAGGAAGTTGCCTCCCCAGGTTGTCGAGCTCGTCGGCGAAACGTAGATGCCGACAATGTTGTAGCTCGTTTGATTGAAGACGTGGATACGGTTGCCTTGAGAGGTTGACGGACAGCCCGTGAGACCCATCATAACCGCAATAGCCAAAAGAACCATGGCAAATCCGAATGAAATCTTCCTCAGCATGACAGCACCCTCACTTTCCCTTTTTTTGCTGGAAAAGCCGGAACATCCGGCTTTAGCTAATTTAGAATAAATAGAAGACTTTGTCAATATTTAGCCAAAAAATAGTCTTTTGACTTTTATGATTAAAAATGGGAAAATTAAATTGTTTTCGTCGCTTCTTGATTAATTTTTAAATTATGAAAAGTAAATATTTTGTAGTATTCTTATTCTCATTGATTTTAGCGACTTTATTTTTTTATAATAATTTAAGTAAGCCGGGTTTAATTCTCGGCGAGAATGATAAAGCTTCTGAATCGTTTGATGATATATGTAAATGTGAAAATAATTTTGAAACTCCGATCAATATCGATTGGAACGGTAAGGTAATTTCTATTTTTAATGGAGGGGAAGACTTAGGGTTTGAATTATCTGATAGAGGCGGAGAATATGATAAGGCATATATATTAACCGGCGGGAAATATAAAGTAGGGAACGGTGATTTGATCAATATCAAAGGCAGGATTACGGGCATAACTTGCGCTTACGCTAAGACGGTATTTAATGGCTGTGTGCCGGAGGTTGAGGCTATAGAAATAAAATAAAATTTAATAATCTTAAAATAAAGATAAAATGTCCCAATATTATAATTCAAAAAGAACTTCGAACTTATTTGATCCGAAAGCTAAAGCCCCTTTTAAATTAAGCCGCTCGAAGATAGACTTATTTATGAAATGCCCGCGTTGCTTTTATCTTGATCGGAGATTGGGGGTAAGTCAACCGCCGGGATTTCCTTTTAATCTTAATTCAGCTGTTGATACCTTACTTAAAAAAGAATTCGATATCCATCGCGCTAAGGGTGAATCCCATCCGCTTATGAAAGCTTATAAGCTTGATCTTATTCCTTTCGCCCATGAAATGCTAGACGAATGGCGGGAGAATTTTAAGGGAGTTCAATTTTTACATGAAGCTTCTAATTTTATTATTACCGGAGCAGTTGATGATCTTTGGACAGATGCTAATGAGCCGGCTGAATTAGAATCGGGACAAAGTCCTTTAATGCTTCCCGGTTTAGGAATTGAAAAGAAGACTGAAAAATCAAAAAGAAAAATTTATGTAGTTGATTATAAATCGACAAGCAAGGCTGGGGAAATTAAAGCTCTTGATCAGGAGTGGCAGGACGGGTATAAAAGGCAGATGGAGATTTATCAATGGCTTTTAAGGCAAAATGGCTTCGAGGTTTCCGATACTGGTTATTTCGTTTATTGCAATGGTAAGACTGATCGTGAGGCCTTTGATGGCAAGCTTGATTTTGATATCAATTTAATTGCCTATAACGGAAAAGATGATTGGATTGAGGAAGTGCTTATTGAAGCTAAAGCCTGCCTTGTTAGCAATAAGCTGCCTAATTCCGCTGCTGATTGTGATTATTGCAATTATCGTAAAAGCGCCGCCGAAGTCGAAGCCTAGGAAGTTATTAACTTATTAATTATAAACAATAAATAGTATGTCGAAATTAACACCATTGGCATTGTTGTGTTTTCTTTCCTTATTTATTCTTTCGGGTTGCGGGGCTCAAAGCAATTCTGTTTCTGTAAGTAGTACAGCAGGAATTGATACTCAAAATCAAGCTCAGTACTCCTTGTCGGATGTAGCTGATCATAATTTAGAATCAGATTGCTGGACTGTCGTTTCGGGCAAGGTTTACAATATTACTCCTTATGTTAATTCTCATCCAGGCGAAAAGGAAAAAATACTTCGGAGTTGCGGAGTTGATTCTACTGATATTTTTAATGCTAAGCATCAACCTAGAGCGTTCAATAACCTTAAAAATTATCTAATTGGTAGTCTTAAATAATAATAAAATATATGTTATCACAAATTGCCTACTATCTTATTTTCGGCAAGCCCTTAATTATGTATGGCGGGATCATAACTTTTACTGTTTTTGTCATAGTTTTTCTAATCCCGGTTTTAAAAACGCAAGGAGTTAATTTTCTTTCTTTTAAATGGCATAAGAAATTGGCTTGGCTGGCTATACTTCTTTCACTTATCCATGGTACTTTAGGTATGGCAATTTATTTCGGCTGGTAAATTAACAAAAGATGGCTAATTTTAAAAAAGCAGTTAATTTAATTATTGATGTAACCCTTATAATCGTCTTGGGATTTATGGTGTATTTTTTTCATAATCAAATTTATTTGGGATGGAAAATTGTGGAGCGTCAATATTTTGAATTGGTTTATCCTCCATGCTCGCGCCCGATAAAATACTCGATAGGCCAATTTGATAACCGTTTTAATATTAGTCAGCAGGATTTCATGAAAGAAATAGATGCGGCGGCGGAGATTTGGAATACAGTAACGGGTAAGCAGCTATTCGAGTATTCGGCTAAAGGCGATTTAAAAATAAATCTCATTTACGATTATCGGCAGGAAACGACAGATAAATTAAAGCTCTTAGGAATTGACTTAAATGTCAGTGAAAAGACTTACCAGGAAAATAAGGTTAAATTAGAAGAAATGCAAAAAGATTATGATGCCCGCTTATTAGCCTTTAAACAGCAATTTAATAGTTATCAATCCGCAAAGAATCAATATGACAGTTTGGTTGATTCTTATACTAAAAAAGGAGGTGTAAATCAGCAGCAATTTAAAAAGCTTGAAGAGCAAAGAATCGCTCTTAATGATACAGCTAATAAGCTTAATCAAGAACAGGACAGGATCAATTCTTTAGCGAAGGATATTAATAATTTATTATCTAGCGTCAATAGAATGGCTAGTCAGCTTAATCTTGAAGCAACTAAATATAATCAAGTTGGAGCGGCTAGGGGCGGAGAATACGAAGAAGGTTTATATATCCAAGATGGCAAGGGAACCAGGATTGAAATTTATGAATTCGGCAGTATAGAACAATTAAGGCGCGTTTTGGCTCACGAACTTGGCCATGCCCTTGGACTGGCCCATGTTGACGATCCTGATTCTATCATGTATCAATATAATCAATCTAAAAACGAAGCCCCGACTTTTTCCGATATCTCGGCTGTCAGGGCTAGTTGTGGACTAAAATAAGGCTACATTAAACAAAAACACGAAGGCATTTTGGTTGCGTCTCCGTGTTAGTATTATATGTCAAAACCGGGTTTTGTCAGGTTTGAGGCGACATCTGGCTCATCATAATCAGGAATAGCTTCTCGTGGCCTTTTTTATGTTTATTTTTCATCTTCTTTACTTTTAGGGCTTTTGACTTAGTCATAGGTTTTTAAGTTATTTTTTATTAAAAAAAACTTTTTTGACGATGATATATAAACAATAGAGTAGGCCAACTGCTAAAAGGGAGAGCGTACCGAACAAAGTTCGCTTCACGCGCATCAACCTTATTCTAGTCATGGCTCCCCCTCGCAGTCCCTTGGGAGGCTCATTTTCCGGAAGATCTTTTATTTGGTTCAGTAGTCGATCCATCTTTTTTAGTCAGGGCTTCTTTAAAAGCTTTTTTGGCTCGAAGCAGGTTTGTCTTAGTTGTGTTTAAGGGAATGCTTAGAATGTCCGATATTTCTTGATAACTGAATCCCTGGCGATAGAAAAGATTAAGAATCGTTTCCTGAGCCGGTTTCAACTTTTCCATGGCAAGCTTGATATCTAGATCGGAATAGTCATCCTCCACACGATAATACGTCATCTCGGCCTCGATTGTTTCAAACTTGTTATCATCGTCATCAATAATAAATAATTCGCCGCCCCGCTTAACTTTTTTAAACCAATCATAGGCGGTATGGGTAGCTATCTTATATAGCCAGGATTTGAAATTACCGTCGAGTTTTATATTTAAGCGATTTTTATAAGCTTTGATAAAAGTGTCTTGAGTTAAATCAGTAGAAATTTCCTTATTACTAGTTAATCGATAGATATGGTTGTAAATCGGCTTTTGGAATTCTAAAATGAGCCAATCCCAAGCCTTTTGATCGTCTTTTTTAGCTCTAATTAGCAATTCTTGGTCAATTTCCTTATTCATATCTTGGGATAAAATTATAACTCAATTATAACTTCATTAGGCTCGGGAGGCAAATCAAGTCTAGGAAAGGGAATCTATTTTCATTTTTTCTCTTATACTTGTATAATTAAATTAAGTGGTTTGTTAGCTTATGGACAAGTTAATTATTTTTAGCATGATAATGAGAATAAAATTTAAAAAATTTGCTTTAATTAGCTTGCTGGTTATTATTCCTTTAACTACTTTTCAGTTTAATGTTTTTATGGCTGAAGCTAAGACTCAACCGGTTAAAGTCTCCGCCGTTAAGGCTGTTAAAAAGCCAGTCGTTAAGCCGGCTACGGTTGCCGATCTTGTCGGTAAGTTTTTTTTGCAAGTTGAAAGCTATAATCGTCTTTGGTATGTTTTGCCGGACAATAAGCAAAGGTATTATTTAAAAGATCAAGAGGATTGGGATTTTTTGGTTAAAAGTTACGCGATTAAGATAACTGCTAAAGACATTGCTAAAATTCCGGTTAATAAAAAGGGCAAGGGGACGGTTAGTATTGTTAATAAATATAAAGGCAAAATTGTAATTCTTGACCAGAATACTAAGAAAGACCTTAATGTCTGGTATGTAAACCCTGGAGACGGTATTCGTTATCCGCTAGATGATTTTAGTGATGTTTTAAAAATGGCGAAAGTCATTGCGGCCCCGGTTAAGAATGACTATCTTCGCTTGGCAGCGATGAACAACGAACAATTGACTTTCGATTCCGCTTTCCCTTATGTTTCTTATGTGTCTTATAATGGTAAGGATTTTTCGGGTGGGGTCAGTGATAATGTAATTCTACCCTTAGCTTCATTGTCAAAGCTGATGACGGCTTTGATCATTGCCGATCTTAATCTTGATATGGAAAAGACGGTAACTATTACTCCTGAAGAAATTAATTATCCGAAAACGTTGGTTGGTAATGACGCTACTAGTGAAGTATCGCTTAAGGCTGGTGATACAGTTGCCTTGAAAGATCTCTGGATTTCTATGCTAACAGCTTCTTCAAATCAATCAGCGGTTGTTCTTGCTGATGCTAGTGGTTTAACTCGGAAGGAGTTTGCGGTTAAGATGAACGAGAAGGCGAAAGCTCTAGGCCTAGTTAAAACGAAGTTTTATGAGATGAGTGGACTTGATCCGAATAATGTTACGACTGCGCGTGAGATGGCGCTTATCGCTGCCGCCGCCTTTAAGAACCCTAAGATAGCCGAGGCGACTCAGGTTTCGAATTATCGTTTTTTTGTTACTCAAGCTGACGGCAATGCCCGTTTAGTTGACGTTCGCAATCGTAATTATAGCCTTTTAGCTATGGGAGCTGATGCTTCTAAGACTGGCTATCTTGTTGAGGCGCAAAGGAATGTAGCTCTAAAAAAAGACGGAAAAATTATCGTGGTTATGCATTCAGCTAGTATGGCACAAAGGAATTCTATTATTACTAAATTAAATAATTCAGCGCCAGCCTTGACTTATCTCGAAAGTGAAGAAGGGAATTGATTTATATTATTTAACCTAAAATAGGCCAATATATTAGTAAATATGAGATTTAGAAAGAATAAAAAGAGGTAGTAAGAGTTATTTTTTAGAACGGATATTCGGTTTATTTAGGATTAAAAAAATAAAACAGTTGATATATGGTAGATTTTTAGCTTGTTTTTCTATATAATTAGACAAGAAGGACAAGGGTTGTGGAAAACTCTTTTCTCAAAGAAAAATAATTAAATAAAGATTATGGCAAAAATGACCAAGTCTCAAATCTTGAGCGCCCTCGCCGATTCAACCGGCTTAAGCAAGAAGGATGTAGTAGCTATCATGGACAAGTTAGTTTCCATGGCTTACACCGAAGTAAAGAAGAGCGGTGAATTCGTAGTTCCAGGTATCGGCAAGTTGGTTAAGGTAGCAAGAAAAGCTAGAGAAGGTAGAAATCCTGCTACTGGCGAAACTATCAAGATCCCTGCTAAGACTGTTGTTAAATTCAGAGTTGCCAAAGCTGCTAAAGAAGCTGTTCTATAATCTAAGCTTCAATCAATTAAAAATCCGCCTTTGTTTCAAGGGCGGATTTTTGTTACAATAATAAAGTATTAAGCGGTTTCCGGTTAAAGCCGGATCGCAAAGCAATCATATTATTTTTTATCATATCTTATGCCGAAGAAAAAAATGAATAAGGCTTGGGTCGTAACCGTCGATATGGGTTATGGCCATCAGCGTGCTTCCTATCCTTTGAAGAGGATGGCAGAGGGCGGAATAATTACCGCTAATACTTATCCCGGCATTCCTGAGTCTGATAAATCGCTATGGGTTAATAGCAAAGCTTTTTACGAGTTTATTTCTCGCTTTAAGCGAGTGCCGTTGATCGGCCAAAAAGCCTTTGATCTTTATGATAAATTCCAGGCGATCCCTAATTTTTATCCGAAGCGCGATCTTTCTAAGGCCAATATCCAACTTAAAGAAATTTATCACTTGTTTGAAAAGTCTAATTACGGGAGGCATTTGATTGAAAAGCTGGCTAAAAAACCGCTCCCTTTTGTAACGACTTTTTTCGTAACCGCTTTTATGGCGGAGTATTTCAATTATCCTGGGGAGATATACTGCGTTATTTGCGATGCCGATATTAGTCGGACATGGGCGCCCTTAAATCCGAAAACCAGCCGGATAATTTATTTAGCTTCTAATATTAGGGTAGTTGAAAGATTGAAGCTTTATGGTATTAGAGCTCAGAATATCTATTTAACCGGTTTTCCGTTACCGGAGGAGAATACTGGCAAGAATCTTAGTTTACTAAAGAAGGACTTAGGCGAAAGGCTGGTTAATCTTGACCCTAAGCGCGTTTATATCGAACAATATCACGATAGCATTCGTGAGCAATTGGGAGCTAAGAATGTAAAGGTTAAGAATAAGCGTCCGATAACCCTGACTTTTTGCGTTGGAGGAGCCGGAGCTCAAAGAGAGCAAGGCATGGTTATTGTTAGTAGTCTTAAAAAAGAACTTGCTGATAGTAAGATAAGGCTTAATCTTGTTGCTGGATCTAATAAAGATGTTTATAAATACTTTAAGCAGGAAATTAAAAAATTAAAGCTTGACCGCAAGGCTAATGAGGCTATTAGTATTGTTTTTGATCCGATTAAGATGAATTATTTTAAGAAATTCAATTTAGTTTTAAGAAAAACGGATATTCTTTGGACGAAGCCGAGCGAGCTATCTTTCTATTGCGCTTTAGGGCTCCCGATAATTATGGCTCAACATATCGGCTCTCAGGAGATTTTTAATCAGCAATGGCTCAGGGCGATCGGTGCCGGGATTGAGCAGGAGGATCCGGCTTATGTTAATGAATGGTTATTTGATTGGATTGATAGCGGCTGGCTGGCGGAAGCGGCTATGCAAGGTTTTATTGAGTCGCCGAAGTATGGCACTTACAATGTGGAAAAAGTCATTTTCCATCACGCTGAAAAAACAAAGACAGTTAAGACGGTTTTGCAGTATTAGGCTTATTAATGAACTATGGATAAGAAAAAATGTTTGTATGTAATTTGTGATAACATCCGCAGTCTATATAATGTCGGTTCGATTTTTCGGACTAGTGATGCGCTTGGCGTAACGAAGATATACCTTTGCGGCATAACTGGAACTCCTTTGCAAAAAGGAGTTTTAAAAGTTTCTCTCGGCGCGGAAGATACTGTACCTTGGGAGTATGTAAAAGATACTTGGCGTTTATTAGATAAATTGAAGAAGCAGGGCGTTGAGATTGTCGGTTTGGAATTGACGCCAGAAGCCCAAGATTTAAAAAAAATCAAGCCGAAATTTCCTATGGCCTTAGTCCTGGGCAATGAGGTTGACGGTTTAAATGAGAATGTGATAAAAAGATGCGATAGGGTAGTTTATATCCCTATGAAAGGGAAAAAGGAATCGCTTAATGTTTCCGTCGCCTTCGGGATTGCGGGGTATGAAATGATGAAATAAATATATGGAAATTAAAATTTTAGATGGCGCGAATATGGATATTGATTTGATTTCCGAAGATAAAACTTCATGGAAGCAGATGAAGTGTCCGTGGAACGAAGCCGAAGGTAAAAATATTCACAAATGTGCAGTGAAAAATGTTTCTATATGTGATTATTTTTGTGGCATCCAATATGCTGATAATGTTCAATGTTGCTATCCGAATAAAAACGAGACGGTTGATAACGAATTAATATGAGAATTTTCGGGCTATAGCGCAGCTGGCTAGCGCGCGTCGTTCGGGACGACGAGGCCGTGGGTTCAAATCCCACTAGCCCGAATAGACAAGACGTTATTCCAAAATCTTTTTTTCATTCCAGGGAAGCGGATTATCGGGTGTTTAAGTATAATTTATATTAATAATTAATTCGACTATGAACAAAGTTACGCATTTCGAATTTCCTTGGGATGACAAGGAAAGAGCCAAAGCTTTTTATGAAAAAACTTTCGGCTGGAAGCCTTTCGAATGGGAGCAGTTCAACTATACTAGCTGGCAGACAGGACCAATAGACGGAAAAATGCAGCCGATCGAGCCAGGCTTTATTAATGGCGGATCTAGCAAGCGCGACCAACAGATGCCTTATCCGATGTTTTATATTGATGTAGCAAATATTGACGAAACACTTGAACAAATTGTGGCTAACGGTGGTGCTGTGGTGCGCGGCAAAACGCCACTTGGCGAAGGAGGATCAATGGGTTATCTTGCTTGGTTTAAGGATTCTGAAGGGAATATTCTTGGACTTTCGCAGTATAAAAAATCGGAGTAGTTTGCAAAAGATTGTCACGTAGCATGCTATGTAACAAATTAACCGTAATCCTTGACAAATACGGCATATATATGTAAATTTGTACAAGGAGGCTAACAAGAGTATTTTTCCGGCGAAAGAAAGGAGAAGCCCCAATGTCAGTAGGAACAATAGCCATTCCGCTTACTAAGGAGTTACAGAAGGAATACCGCGAAACAAGGCGGAAGGTAAATCTCAAACTGAAGGAGATTCTCGAAAAATATTTTCCCGGATTAGAGTCGTCGCATATTCACTACCATATGCGGACGGCTCAGCTAAGCTCAGAAAAAGAATTGGGCACGCCGTTCAGTAAGCGCCTGCGGTGCATCTTGTTCTTGTCTATCGCAAGAGCTGTAGGGGGGGTTCCGGAAGAGAAAGCACTCGAGGCGGCGTGCGCTATAGAAATGTTTCATATGGCCTCCTTGGCCATAGATGACTGGCAGGACGGCGATCAAGAGAGGAATGGGCAAAAAGCTCTTTGGTTGCGATACGGTCCTAACCTGGCTCTTAATGCCGCTATTCTTTTAGTCGCGGCTGGGCATGCGATTCTAGTTGAGCAATATCCGGAGGCTGCCATCAGGATGCGGGCGGCATCCATAGTCATGGCCTCTGGCCAGGAGATGGATTTGCATGCTCAGGATTTCTGGGATGAGGGAATAGAAAGGTACTGGAGAATAATCAACGGCAAAACTGCCTCATTTCTCGGTACTATCTGCGAATTGGCAACATTCAACCGTTGCAGCAAAGAAGAGGCTGAGGCTATACGGGATTTCGGCCTAGCTCTGGGCGTTCTTTTGCAGCTTGCCGACGATTTTGATGATATCTGTGATCGTCAAGATTTGGATCCGAGTAATGTTGCCCATTTTCTGATCAGAAAAGGCAATGACAAGGAACTAACACCAAAGCTTCGGCTTGAGCTGCAGGAAATATATCATAGGTGTTGCACAAACACTCGAGAGAAGCTGGCAAAGACGATACTGCCTAGGAAACTGAAAGACGATATGGGGGCGCTTATTGAGCATCTTTACGGCCGTTACGTCGACTTAAAAACATCCGGATGAGGAATCTCCTCCTGTCCGGATTTTATTTTTAAATCCTTAGGCTCTTGGCACTACGAAACATCTTGAAAAGCCGATTGAATAAGATCGCCCCCT
Organism: uncultured Gammaproteobacteria bacterium; assembly: GCA_964512625.1. Taxonomy (GTDB): domain Bacteria; phylum Patescibacteriota; class Patescibacteriia; order 2-01-FULL-39-33; family 2-01-FULL-39-33; genus CAZEKG01. The sequence goes on from CAZEKG010000002.1 coordinate 197,897, forward strand.
AAAAGGAGTATTACCGTCATAAGCTGGGTCGTTACCAATTAAATAATACGCAAATATATGGCTAATCAATTAAATGCGCTAACGCCGGAAGAAGAATTGGTTATTGTCGATAAGGGCACGGAAGTACCTTTTTCGGGAGAATTCAATAGTCAAAAGAGACCCGGCAAGTATTTCTGCAAGCGTTGCGGGGCGGAACTTTACCGTTCGGAAGATAAATTCGAGTCGAGTTGTGGCTGGCCTAGCTTCGATGATGAAGTGCCAGGAGCGGTCAAAAAGGAAATCGATGCCGATGGCACTCGCACCGAAATAATGTGCGCCAATTGCGGTGCGCATCTCGGCCATGTGTTTGAAGGCGAGAAATTAACCGCCAAGGATACTCGCCATTGCGTCAATTCCATTTCTATGAGGTTTATTCCGGCAGAATTCGAATCTGGCGAAGAAAATTTCGCGGTCTTGGGCGGCGGTTGTTTTTGGTGCTTGGATTCGCTGTTATCGGAGGTCAGAGGAATCAAATCAGTAACGGCCGGATATGCCGGAGGCCAGTCTCTTAATCCGGATTACCGGAACATTGATGATCATGCCGAAGTGGTAAAAGTTATATATGACTCGGCGATCATGGATTTTGAATCGTTGCTTAAAATATTTTTTGCCGCTCATGATCCGACGACAGTTGATTGCCAGGGCCGCGATGTCGGCCGGCAATACCGCTCGATAATCCTTTTTGCAACACTGAAACAGCAAGAGCAGGCCAATGCGATGATTGATCGTTTGAACGGGGAAAAGTTATTTAAAGATCCGATCGTAACGGAAGTTAAGCTGCTCTGGGCGTTCTATCCAGCCGAAGATTATCATCAGGATTATTACAAAAAAAATCCTGAGGCGGCATATTGCCGGGCAGTCATCAATCCCAAATTGGCTAAGTTTCGGCAGGAGTTTGCGTCATTATTAAAAAAATAAATTATCGCCTCGATTTGTTCGGGGCTTTTTTTATATTATTTTCAAAACATCTTGAAAAGCTGATTGAATTAGATTGTCGTATAAAAGGAGTATTACTATTATGAGTTGGATTATTATCAATTAAATAATACGCAAATATATGGCTAATTCAATTATTTTAACTGAGGAAGAAATTGTTTCGCGGCTTAAAGAGTTCCCTGGCTGGACTTATGTCGATAACAAGATCAATAAGGAGTTCGTCTTTAAAAGCTTCATTTCGGCTTTGAGTTTTATAAATCAAATAGCTTTTTTCTTCGAGAAGATGAATCATCATGCTGACATTCATATCTATTACAAAAAAGTAGTTTTTGAACTGCAAAGGTTTGATGTTGGCGGCAAGGTTACTGATAGTGATTTTATAATAGCTAAGGAGATAGAAAGGCTTTATGAGGGACAGTATAGTCTATGAGATTGGGGGATTGGCGGCGAGATTGACCAAGTCTCGCTCTTTTTGTATAATGAGAATCAATGATTCATAAAAATATCTATGCATAAAATAAAACATTTGGCCATTATTATGGACGGTAATCGGCGTTGGGCCAAAGATCACGGCTTACCTTCAATAGAAGGTCATAGGAGAGGTTATAATAAGCTTAAAGAAGTCGGGGAGTGGGCGCTTAATCGGGGCGTAAAATATTTTACTGTTTATGCTTTCTCAACCGAGAACTGGAATCGTAGTAAAAAGGAAGTTGATTATCTAATGAAGCTGCTTCAAGAAGCTCTAACGAAAGAGTTGTCGTATTTCATGAAAAAGAATATCAGGCTTAAGGTTATCGGTTCAAGAGAAAGACTGAGTGAAGATTTGAAAAAAGCTATAGACGCCGCGGAAAAGGAAACTTTAAATAATTCGCGCGGTACTCTAAGCTTAGCAATTAATTATGGCGGTCGGTTGGAACTTATCGAAGCGGTAAAGAAAATCGTTAAAAAAGGCATTAAGCCAGAAGAAGTAACTGAAGAAATGATTTCGGAGAATATCTATACCGAGGGCATTCCTAACCCTGATCTTGTTATTCGGACTTCCGGAGAGCATCGTCTTTCGGGATTCTTAACTTGGCAAACGGTTTACAGTGAATTATATTTCATTAAGAAGCATTGGCCGGCCTTTACGGAAAAAGACTTGGAAGTCGCTTTTGAGGAATTCGAGTCCCGCCAAAGGCGATATGGTAAATAATATTTTTTCAATTTTAAGAGCCGCGCACAAAGATGTGTCGCGGCTCTTGTTTCTTGAACCTCTTTCGCCCGGAGGCGAGGAGGTTACTTGGCGGATATTTAGGTGATTTCGCGTCCGTCTTCTCTTAGACGGCGAACGGCGGTGGGGGAAATTCGCTTTACCTTCGTAAAGGGAAAGCGGTTGATTCCCCAGCCAAGGATGAGGAGCGCTAGGCCAATCCCCGCAAGCAGAAGTACTCCCTCTAAGGGGTTCTCATGCTTGTATGGTCCTGGCGACAGTATCATAAGTATGATGCCTGGCACCCAGAATACACAACCCCATTCCCGTCGTGACTGGCGATGGGCGAGACGGATCATTCGGCCGAGGCCTTTGATCGCCGGCCAGATTAGAATCACTCCGGCGACAGCGATGACGGCGTAGAGCAACAACGCCCCCGCCGAACCGATTACCTTGGGCGACGGCGCGTATTGGCCAAGGATGACCATAATGAACCCTATCGCCAAAAAAACCAGCAAAGCCTTCGTAAAGTTACTCATTGGTCTCGTCTCTCCTTGTTTTAGTCGGCTGTTTTCCGCTTTCAGCCGACAGTTTTCTAATATTCAATCCAAGCCTTTTGCCTGGACACAATTATAATTATATCATATTATTATATATTTGTCAATAGTTGGAGGTAGAAATTAAGAAATATTATCTTATTTTAGATAATAAAATGGCTGTGGATAAGTATTTTAGACAATATAGTTTATCTTTGGCTTCTTAGGTCGCTATTGACTAATAAAAAGACTGATGTTATAAATTGGTTTAGTCCTTTTAGCGTCAAGAGCTTTGGGAGGAGTTCGGAGTTTAACTAGGGAGGATTTGCCTGTGTGCGAAAAAAATGCTTGCCATGACCATTGCGGCAATGGTTGTAAAGGAGAGACAGTCGGAGTTCGTTGCGGTTGCGCCGCCGGAGCGCAAATAGCGGTTGTGGTACAAGGTGGGAGGCCACCCGTATTTGTGGACATTCACAAAGATGATGAGGATTGTCCGCCACCCAACGGCCCCGAGGGCGGCAAGGTGCTTAGATGAAAATAGAGCCTTAATCGGCTCTTTTTAAATTGCCCCTTCCATGTTAAAATCCTTTCATGGACCTCTTTGATCAAAAAATGCAGGAAAACTTAACGCGGGAAGCGCCTTTAGCTGAAAGAATGCGCCCAAGAGATCTGGACGAATTTTTCGGTCAGGAAGAAATTATCGGTAAAAAGTCGCCGCTTAGAAGACTAATGGAAAATGATCAAGTGCCTTCCATGATTTTTTGGGGGCCGCCCGGAACTGGGAAGACGACTTTAGCCCGGATCATCGCCTCTTTAACCGGCAGTGAATTTGTTTCTTTTTCCGCGGTTACTTCTGGCGTCGGCGATCTTAGGCAGATTATTAAAGCGGCGCAGGATAATCTTAAATTTCATAATAAACGGACGATTCTTTTCATTGATGAGATTCATCGTTGGAATAAGGCTCAGCAAGATGCCCTTTTGCCTTATGTGGAAAACGGCGTCTTAGTCTTAATCGGCGCAACGACTGAGAATCCTAGCTTCGAAGTTAATTCGGCCTTGCTTTCCAGGTCAAGAGTTTTTGTCTTAAGCCAGCTTGAGGAAAAAGCGATCTTGAAGATTTTAAAACGAGCGCTTAGCGACTCCGATATCGGTTTAGGGAAATTGAAGATTGAAATTAGCGATAATGATTTAAAAGTCTTGGCTCGGTTGGCTAATGGCGACGCTAGGAGTGCTCTTAATGCTTTAGAAATCTCCGTTAAATCGGCTAAAGCGAAAAATGGTATAATTAAATTAGATGAAGAGCTGATCAAAAAAGCGGTCCAAAAGTCGCATCTTTATGATCGAGCTGGTGATCAGCATTACAATCTTATTTCCGCGCTTCATAAATCAATGCGAGGCAGTAATGCTGATGCGGCACTTTATTGGCTGGCGCGCATGTTAGAAGCGGGAGAAGATCCGCTCTATATCGCTAGGCGCTTAGTCCGTTTCGCTTCCGAGGATATTGGTTTAGCGAATTCTAAGGCGCTTGAACAGGCGGTGGCCGGTTATCAGGCTTGCCATTATATTGGTATGCCGGAGTGCAATGTTATTTTAGCTCAAGTTGTCGTTTATCTTTCGAAGTGTAAGAAGAGCAATGAGCTATATATGGCTTACGGCCAAGTTAAAAAAGATGTCATGGAAACGATGAGCGAGCCGGTACCGATTCATCTTCGTAATGCTCCGACTAAGCTGATGAAGAATTTAGGCTATGGCAAGGATTATAAGTATTCGCCGGAGTATGATTATCAGGAGGAGCAAGAGTATCTACCGGAGAGCTTAAAAGGCAAGAAATATTTAAAAATGTAGTTAGTGATTTAAAACTTTTTAACCATTTAACAATATAATAATTTAATTTATGCTTCAAGAAAAAACAGTCGGCGTCATTCTTTTTAGGAAGAACCCGGAAATCGGCATCCAGTACTTGGCTTTATATTTAAAGAATGATTATTGGAATTTTCCCAAAGGCCATGTTGAAGAAGGCGAATCGGAAATGGAAACTGCCATTCGCGAGCTTTATGAGGAGACGGGGATTAAGGAAGTTAAGTTTATCGATGGCTGGCGTCAACAAACTCAATTTATTTATAAAGAAATGCATCGGGAAAAGCCGGAATTCATCCGCAAGGATTTTGTTTTATACCTCGCTGAAGCGGATATGAAGACAAAAGTTAATTTACTTGTTAAGGAAGATAGTGGCGAGAAGATCAATGGTTATGCCTGGTTGGATTTTAAGATGGCTAATAAGTATTTGAAGTTTAAGAATCTTAAGGAGATTTTAAAAGAGGCTGATTCGTATTTGGCGACTATAAGCAATAAGTAGAAAGTAACAAGTAATAGGTAATAATTAATTGGTAATTTGTATTTGCGAGCGTTAAAAAATATTGAGCCAATTTTCGGCGGGAGCGACAGGAAATTATCGCAAGCGGAGCGTCAGATAATTTCCGGAAGCGAAGCCGAATAATTTGGCCATGATTTTTTACAGCGAGCGATTTTTCTTTTTGTTAGCTTTTTCTTTTCTAAAAAAGAAAAAGTAAGAATAAGGAGTCATCAGCAAACCCCTCCTAATCTCCCCTTAGTAAGCCTGCCTGTCCGATAGGCAGGGGGGGGATACAAATTAGATTTTTTAAAATTTTATGACTTTTGACTCCAAACCTCGCCTCCTCCTCCACATCTGTTGCGCCCCATGCAGTGGCTGGCTTTTTACTGAGCTTAAAAAAGAATTTCAAGTAACAGTTTATTACGATAATCCGAATATCCATCCGGAGGCGGAGTGGCTCAAAAGAGCTTCGGAAGCGGAAAAATTCTTTAAATCTCAAGGCGTTGATTTTATACTAGTTGATTGGAGCCATGATGATTGGCTAAAGATAACTAAGGGCTTGGAAGCTGAGCCAGAAAGGGGGAAGCGCTGTCTTTTATGCTATCATTATCGATTAAAGAAAACGGCCGAGTTTGCTAAAAACAATGACTTCTCATATTTTGCTTGCTCGCTTTCGATCAGTCCTCATAAAAACACCACCGCCATCAATAATTTAGGCAAGGCTTTAGCAAAACAATATCAACTCAATTTCTTGGCTGAGGATTGGAAAAAAAATGAAGGTTATAAAAAAGCGGTTGAATTCAGTCGGGAAAATAATTTTTATCGACAGTTTTATTGCGGCTGTGAATTCTCTAAACTTGTTGCTCGAGATTGATTCGTGTTATAATTAAGCAATCAAGAGTAATTTTTTTAATCTATGAAACGCCAATCAGCGCCTGCTTCTTCGGAAGAAAAAAAATCAGCCGCGACTTATCGCCGGAAAAAAGTTAAAGCGAAGTCTTCCGCTGTTAAGCTTCGTAATTCTCGCTTGGCTGCCGTTAAATCGGTCAGCGTTATCAAGCCAGTTAAAAAATCGACTGAAAAAAAGCCGGAATTAAAATCAAACAGTCTTAATAGCGCGTATTTTAAACGCTCTGCGCCGCTGCCGAAACAAGACTTCAATATGAGTTTGCCTGATTCTTACGAGCTTTTTACCCAAGCTTGGGCCATTTTAAAAAAGTTGTGGCAAGAAGTGATTTTAATCGGCATAATACCGCTTATTCCTGTTGGTATTATGTTGTTATTGGCGTTGGCTTATATCGCTATTTCTTTGACGCCAATCAGTGAAGCGGCCCTTGGTATGGTTGCTATTGTTTTTGCTATTTTAGGCGTTGTTAATTTATTGGTGCTGGCTTTTGTTTCAATTGTTTGTAAGTACGCTCCGCTTTTTATGATTAAAGAGCGTAACGAAGAGGTTTTTGCCGGACAAATATTCCAGGAAGCCGTGCCTTATTTTTGGCGTTATTTAGGCTTAGCTATTTTAGTCGGCTTAGTTTGCGCCGCTGGCCTTGTTCTATTCTTCATTCCTGGAATAATTTGGGGGATTTGGTTTGCCTTTTCTTTAATTGTCTTGATAGCTGAGGGCAAAGGAGGTATAGAGGCGATGAAGCGCAGTAAGGAACTAGTTAAAGGCTATTGGTGGAGTGTTTTTAGTCGTTTAGTCGCTTTCGGTGTGGTTGCTTTTATTGCCAGTCTTCTCTTATCGATTGTTTTCAATATTCCGCTATCAGTTCTTAGTGACTTGGCTAAACAGCCTCAATCAGGTCAGTATCTTGGAACGATCGCTGTTTTAAGCGCGATTGTTTTTCTAGTATCTTTGATTATGGTGGTTTTAGAATTCGTGATCACGATTGTCGGCCTCACTTACGTTTATCTTATTTATGAAAAACTGAAAACCATTAAGGAGTTGTCTTCCGATAGCCGGGAAAAAGTTTCCCCGGGCCAAAAGATCTTGTTATCAATAGTAATGGCCTTGCCTTTAGCTCTAATCTTTATCGGTTTTATACTGGCTTTGATTTTTTCTGTACCAATAGATTAGAAAGTAATCGATCAATTCAATGTATTTTCATAGTCACTTAAATTATAGTAGTCTTGACTATTAACTAGATAATTAGTATTTTAAAAGAGCTAAAAATATGAATCCAGAGAAAGAAATCAAACAAAAGACAGTCCTCGTGACTAAGCAAAAAACGGCCATATTTATCGCTTTCTTAGCTTTTTTGGTGGTTTTTTCCGGCTTTTTCATCTTTAAAGGGGTCGGACAGGGCAGATTTACGGTTGAAAAATCGGAGGAAAAGGTAGATATGGTAAAGTTAGAAGCCTCTTATAAAGAGGGTTTTACTAAGATTTTAAATGAGTATTTAAGTTCCGCTAAGCTCGGCGAGAATGGTTTGAAAGAAAAAACCGATAACGCGGAGCAACGACTGCTGGGTTTAAAAGTCCCGCCTAAGTATAAGGAAGCGCATTTAAATGCCGTTCTGGTATTGGTTTCAATTAGCGACAGCTTGGCTAAAAACGCCTCTAATGATGTTTCCCTCGAATTAGGGAAGCTTTCCAGCCTCTTATCCGGCTTGCAATAATAATAGAACAAGAATGTTTTTTCTGATCTTAAGGTTTTTGCCTTTTATAATTCCGCTAGCTTTGATAGCTTCGTTTTTTTCCGCTTTATTTTTTACGGCCAGCTGGCCTTGGTTCTTAGTTACGGTTATAATTCTTGATCTTCTTTATTTCTACTTGCTTTCAAGAAAAATAGAGAAAAGAAAGAGTGTTGATTTGTTGATTAATTTCTTTTCCTTTGGTTTTTTTAAACGCAGCCCGAATATAAAGAAATTAGCTTATTATTTTTTTAATTCCCTGATAATTATCGGCAGCGGTTTCCTTTTTGTTATTTTATTGACTAACCAGGTAATTATTTATATTTTTATTTTTCTTTGGGGTTTTATCCTGGTTTCCTATCTTGAGTCGGTTTTCAATCATGTTTACGAAACGACAGAAAGATTTATTATTAGCTTAAAGAATGTTACCGATTATATAAATTTGGCGGTCGTTTTCATTCTTCAAGCCGCCTTAGCCAATTTGTATATTTTCTTGGATTTTCCTCTTTGGCTGGCGCTTATCATTTCTGCCGTTTCCAGTTTTATTCTTATTTACAATTATTTCATAACCCAAGAAGTGGAGGATAAAACGGCTTTAATATATTCGGCGGTACTAACTCTCTTGCTTGTGGAGCTTGGCTTGGTGGTTAATCGTCTTCCTTTGAGTTTTTATGTCTCGGCCATTTTAATGGCTTTGCCGTATTACTTATTAACTAGATTTTCTTTACTCTGGTTAAAGAAGGAATGGAATAGAAAAAAAGCCTGGCAGTATTTAGGCTTTGCTTTCGTAGCTTTACTTTTTGTCTTATTAACCTCTCAATGGCTTTAATTTTAAAAAAATGAAAAAATTCAACCCCAATACCTTACTGATCATTATCTTGCCTATCATCTTCGGTTTTTTAGCCGGAATTCTAGGGGTTAGTTTCCTTGGCTCTTCTAATCTTGGTTTACCTTTCTGGGGGAGGCTTAATGTTTCTAATATCAATTCGGGAGAAAGGATTGTAATTGATCAGCCGCGTAATGTTATTGTTGAGCAGGATCTCCAAATAAAGCAATTGGAAAATAGTTTATTGCCGGCTTTAATGAATGTCTATTTAAAGGTTAAGGATTCAAACGATCCCATTCAAAAGGCTTATTCTGGAGCGGAATTATTGGGCCAGGGTTTCGCTTTAACTTCCAATGGTTGGATTATTACTAACAAATCAGTTATTGCTAATAGTAAGGAGGCTCACGAAGTCATTGGTTATCAGAATAAGAATTATTTATTGGGCAGTTATATTGAAGACGCCGGAACGGGCATAGTTTTTGCTAAAGCTGATTCTCAAAACTTGACTGTAGCTAATATTGGGCGCTCTAAAGATTTGATTGTAGGCCAAACAGTTGCGATCGTTTCGCAAAGAGGTAGAGTTGAGCTGACTCATATCTCTAAGATAGGTTACAATTTTAAAAATAATCAGGAATTACTACAATCCTCGGAGAGTTATAATAAAGAGATCTTTATTGATATGACCCTGGACAAGTCTCATAACGGTGGCGTCTTAACTAATCTTAAAGGCGATGTAGTCGGTATTATTAACGAGGGCCGGATTATTCCTTCTGATTATTTTAAAGAAGCTATTAATCAGGTCTTAGGCGGCCAAAAGATAGTCAGGCCGAAGCTGGGAGTTAATTATCTTGATTTGTCTCAAACTGACGGCTTGATCCAATATGGCGACAAGGGAGCTTTAATCGCTGGGCCGGTTCTTAAGGAAAGCCCTTCTTTTAATAAGCTTAAGGAGGGTGATATCATAAAAAAAGTTAATGACGCGGAGCTGAATTCTTTCCAAAGCCTTTCCGAACTATTATTGAATTACAAACCAGGCAATAAGGTCGATCTAACGGTTTTGCGCTCAGGAAAAGAAATCAGTATCGAGGTATTCCTAAAATAGTTCTGAATAATCCTTATGTTAGATAGCTTAAAAAGAACTCTTAGCTTTTTACTAAGGGTTTTTTGTTTAAAAAATAATTATAAAGCCTTGTTTTTAGAAAGCTGGAAATCATTTTTATCCCTGATACGGAAACATTATAAAGTGTTAGCTCTTATTCTCTTTTCTTTTTTGGCGCTTTCTTTTTCTCTTAGTTTTTATGATAGTCGGGAGATAGATCGGATTAGTCTCAAGGTTAATAAGGCTGCTGGTGAAGAAATAGGATTGATTCCTTTGGCTAAACTTTCCGGTTCTTCAGTGATGGAAAGGCTTAGACAAGTTAAAGGAAGTCCAGGAGAATGGCTTATTGATAAATATCCGGTTGATAAAATATTTATCGGTTTTGATAAAAAAAGTTTGGTCGGAGTTGATAATCTTGAAGTTATAATCGGAGAGAAGAGTCATTCCTTCGATAAAGAGGCAATCGCTCTTTGGCCGGAGGCGAGCAAGGGAATCAAGGATTATTATTCCGTTGTTTACGGCGAAGAAAAATCAATTTTAGTTCTTGAAGCGCCAATCGTCGGGGAAAAAGGCAGTTTGAATTTATCAAGGTCAAGTGCTTTAGATCGGAGCCTGGCTTATTTCTTTAAGTTATTAGCGGTTTGTTTCGCTCTTTTCATTTATCTTTTTCTAACTCGTTTTTTCTTTAAGGATTTTTTTAGTCCCAAAGGGAATTTAGAAACTAATGAGGCCGCTGAGAAGGATAATTTTTTGCTTTTTTCCTTAACCTTGATTTTTTCCAGCCTTTTTCTAATTATTTTAAATATAGTCTTAGCTTATTTTTATCATTCGGAAACTCTTAATCAGCTCATCGCTGCCAAAGAAATATATTTAGACCGTCTTTTGCCGCGCTTTTATCCTAAGCCCTTGGAGAGGATGCAATTTATCCTAAGCGTTTTATTAAGTCCCTTTATAGCGGTCGTTGGCCTGGTTATTTTTAGAAAGCTGTTAAGCAAGTTGTCCGGATTAAAGATGGATTTATTTTATCGCTTACTTTTCTTTTCTTCTTTTATTAGTTTATTATTCTTTATTTTTTTCTCGCTGGCGAACAGTGGCTATTATTTCTTAAGGAGTAGTATCTTATTTTACAGCCCCTGGAATCTTGTTTATCTAGTATTCTTTTATCCTTTGTTGTTGGCGTTCTTGCTATACAATAAAAAGCATGAATGGAAAAAGTTCTACTTATTTTTGCTTTACGGCTCTCTTTTTTCGGCGGTCATTTATGTTTTTTTTATCAATCTTAGCAGTTTGAATAATGTTTATGATCCTTATCATTTCAATCCGATTTTCTATCCCTCTTCTCAGTTGATTTTCGGCAAGACTTTATTGGTCGACTTTAATAGTTTTTACGGCTTATTCCCGGCTTTCCTTAATCCTATTTTTAAAGTTATCGGATTATCCGTTCTTAGCTTTTCAGCGGTTATGGCGGTTATTTTTTGTATTTGCTACGCCTTAATTTTCTTTTTCTTGAAAAAAAACATAAAAAACAACCTTATTTTTTTAACCGGCTTCCTTAGTATTTTTTCTTGGCTTGCGTGGTTGCGATTTTGGCCGATAAGGCTTATTTTTCCTTTCTTGATGATTTTTATTTCCTCTTATTATTTTAGGAAGAAATCTGATTTTTTATATTATTTTTCATTTATCATTTTTGGGATCGGTTTGTTATGGAACCTGGAGGTCGGCTTAGTCGTTTTCTTTTCTTGGTTATTAACTTTGATTTATGATGATCTTCATCTTAAAGATTGGCGCGTCGTTATTAAAAAAATCGGCCGACATATAATAACCGGAATCGGATCTTTGATTTTAGTTTTCGGTTCTTTCACTTTAGTATCTTATTGGGGAAGCGGCAAGTTAATCGATTGGCTTAATCTTTTAAAATATCAGGGTTTAGTGCTTTCCGGTTATTTTATGGTTCCCATGCCGAGCCTGCCTCATTTTTGGGGCTTAGTAATCCTAGTTTATTTATCAGGCTTAGTTTACGCCCTTAAGTTATTATTAGAGCGCCGGCAGACTCTTAAGGGAACGATAATATTCTTGTTATCGGTTTTCGGAGTCGGTTTATTCGGTTATTATGAGAGCATCCCTCATGACGTAAGGTTAATCGCGCCCGCTTTTCCGGTTCTACTTATTTTAATTATTTATGCCGATGAGTTGTGGGATTATTTAAAGCAAAAAGGCTTAGGTTTTAATCCCGGCTCTTTGGTTTTTATTATAATAACTATATTTTTATTTTCCGCCCCTTTAAGTTTATTAGCTTTTTTGCCAAGCAAGGCTAAGGAATTAAAAAATAATATCGTTTCGACTTTTTCTTCAGTCGATTCTCTTGTTTCTCGCAATGTTGATTTCATAAAGAGCCATACTAAGAAAGGCGAAGCAGTCTTAATTTTTGCCGAGTCTTTTGACGGGGTTTATTACACTGAATCAAAGACTAAATCGGCCCTGCCGCTGCCATCCTCGACTGATTATTTTTTTAAAGCCGAAATAAAGATGCTCGTTGATTTTTTAAATAATAATAAAACGACAAAAATCTTCATTTATCCGGCTGATTATGTAACTTCCGATAAGGAGGTAGGGGAGGTTTTGAGCAATAAATACCGGGTTCTGGAAATAAGTCTTGACGGTATGGCGCTATTAGGGAGAAAGGAATAATTGACCGGCGATCAGGGCTTGTCATTTACCCCTTAAAAGTTATATAATTGAGTTATTCTTTAAGTAATTAAAAGCCTTTAACGCGTTAAGGGCTTTTGTCTTTTAATCTAGGGTTCTCATGTCTTTCGTCCATCTTCACACTCATAGCCATTATTCCCTCCTTGACGGTTTAGGGAAGATTGATGATTTAGTTAAAAAGGCGGTTGAGTATAATATGCCGGCGTTAGCCTTAACCGATCATGGCGTCATGTACGGAGCGATTGAATTTTATAAGAAAGCTAAGAAGGCGGGGATTAAGCCGATTATCGGAGTCGAGGCTTATGTGGCGAAGAATGGTCGTTTGAATAAGCGGGCGAAAATAGATGAAAGGCCTTTCCATTTAATTCTTTTAGCTAAGAACGAGATCGGTTATCAAAACCTGGTTAAGATGACTACCTTAGCTCATTTAGAGGGATTTTATTATAAGCCGAGAATCGATTTCGAGTTGTTGAAGGAAAATCATGAAGGGCTTATTTGTCTAACGGCTTGCTTAGCCGGCGAATTGCCTCGATTGATATTGAGCGGTGAAATAGAAGCTGCTAGGGAAATGATAAAAACCTATACCGAGTTATTTGGGCCGGATAATTTTTATCTTGAAGTCCAACATCATACGACTATTCCCGAACAACAGCAAGTTAATGAAAAAATATTCGAGTTAGCGAAGGAAACGGGAATCGGTTTAGTGGCGACTAATGATATTCATTATCCGAATAAGGATGATGAATACGCCCAGGATGCCTTACTTTGCATCCAAACAAAAAAAGTTTTAAGCGATAAGGATCGCATGTCATATATCGGCATCGATCTTTCCTTCCGTTCTCCGGAAGAAATGGCTGAGAATTTTAAAGAATACCCGGAAGCGATTGCCAATACTTTAAAAATCGCGGAGAGCTGTAATTTGGAAATTGAGCTTGGTAAAACTATTTTACCTAACTTTCCTTTACCGGAGGGGATGAGCGCCGATGATTATTTAAAACAGCTTTGCGAGGAAGGCTTAAAGAAAAGATTTTCGGAAGTTACTCAGGAGCAAAGAGAGAGATTGGATTACGAATTAGGAATTATTGTTAAGACTGGCTACGCTGGATATTTCTTAATCGTAGCTGATTTTATTAATTGGGCGAAGGATAGCGGTATAGTCGTCGGTCCAGGTAGAGGCTCGGCCGCGGGCAGTTTCGTTTCTTATTTGACGGGTATTACTAATATCGATCCGATCAAGTACGACTTACTATTCGAGAGATTCTTGAATCCGGAGCGTATCTCCATGCCTGATATCGATACTGATTTTGCTGATGCCAGGCGTGACGATGTTTTAAAGTATGTGAGTGAAAAATACGGCCGCGATCGCGTGGCTCAAATTATTACTTTTGGAACTATGGCGGCTCGAAACGCTATTAGAGATGTTGGACGTGTTATGAGCTTGCCTTATAATTACTGCGATCGCGTCGCTAAGCTTATTCCGATGGGAATGAAGCTGGGCGAAGCGATTGAAGCGGTTCCGGAATTCAAGGAAATTTTGGCTGAAGATCAGGGACAGCAATTACTTAAGGTAGCGAAGCGTTTGGAAGGCGTTGTTCGCCATGCCTCGACTCACGCTTGCGGCGTCGTTATTACGCCTGAATCTCTCGATTGTTACGCTCCAAGGCAATTCGGCAGTCATGGCGACGAATCCATCGTCGTTCAATACGAAGGCAAAGGCGTTGAAGATCTCGGTTTGTTAAAAATGGACTTTCTCGGCCTTTCTAACTTAACGATTATCGAACAAGCGCTCAATATCATTAAGAAGATTCATGGCGTTGATATTGATATTGAGAACATTCCTTTAGGCGACGAGAAGGCTTTCAAGCTTTTTCAGGAAGCGAAGACGACTGGCGTATTTCAGTTGGAATCTTCCGGCATGAAAAGGTATTTAAGACAGCTTATGCCGACTGATATTGAAGATATTATCGCGATGGTCGCTCTTTATCGTCCTGGACCGATGGAATATATTCCTGATTATATTGCTGGTAAACATGGGCGAAAAAAACCTTCTTATCTTCATCCGAAATTAAAGCCAATTTTGGAAAAGACTTATGGCGTCGCCGTTTATCAGGAGCAATTGATGCAAATCGCAAGAAGTTTGGCCGGTTTTTCTTACGGCCAGGCGGATGTTTTAAGAAAAGCGGTCGGTAAAAAGATTAAAGAGCTTTTAAACGAACAGGAAATTAAGATTATCGAGGGCATGGTTAAAAACGGCATTGATAGCAAGATCGCGAAGAAGATTTGGGAGTTTATCCTGCCTTTCGCTTCTTACGGCTTTAATCGTTCTCATGCCGCTTGTTACGCTATGATCGCTTATCAAACTGCTTATCTTAAGGCTAATTATCCGGCTGAATTCATGGCAGCGCTTTTAACCTCGGATTATCAAAACTTGGATCGAGTAGCGATTGAAGTCGAGGAATGCCGCCAGATGGGAATTGAAGTCCTATCACCCGATGTTAATGAAAGCTTCTCGACTTTTACGGTTGTCGTCGATAGTTTAAAGGAAGAAAAATCAAGGATTCGTTTCGGACTTTTAGCGGTTAAGGGTTTGGGAGAAAATATTATCAAAGCTATTTTAAACGAAAGGAAGGAAAACGGCCGATACGTGAGTTTGGAGGATTTTCTCTCTCGAGTAAAGAATAAAGATTTGAATAAAAGGTCATTGGAATCAATGATTAAATCAGGTTGTCTTGATAGTTTGGGTGAACGTAATAATCTTTTGCTTAATATGGAGAAAATGCTTAACTTTATCCAGGAAAGCAATAAAAATCAGGATTCCAATCAAGTCAGTCTTTTCGGTTCCAGTATGGAAAAGAATTGGACTAAATTAAGACTTGACCAGTATGAGCCGATGGATAAGAAGCAGAAGCTGATTTGGGAAAAGGAATATTTAGGCATGTATGTCAGCGAACATCCCATGAATGATTTTTCAGCCGGCCTGGCCGGTTTTACCGCCAGTTGCAATAGCTTGAAAAGCTGTGTGGCCGGCAGCGAGGTTAGGGTAGCGGGAGTTGTTACTAGTATTAAAAAGATCTTGACTAAAAAAGGCGACGCCATGCTTTTTGTGAAAATGGAAGATACGAAAGGCGATGTCGAAGTCCTGGTTTTTCCAAGAGTTTATGAACAAAACATGAATCTTTGGCAGGTTGATAATATTATTATTTGTTCCGGTAAGATTACGGATAAGGATGAGGAAATAAAGATTATTTGCGATCGTGCCTTGATTTTAACTACTGAAAATCAGCAGGAAGTTATTAATAGTTTTCTTTTAGTCTCATCCTCAAGTAATAATCGCAGCCGTTTCTTTAATAAGGGTCAATCAAAGGAAAATAGCGACTATAATAGTCGAGGCGCCATGAAACAGGTTGGAGAAAAAACTTTACAACTTAAATTAAAAGAACCCCTGGAACATGAGATTTCCGTAAGAGTAAAAGAAGCGATAATCCGTTTTCCTGGCAATCATAATTTGGAAATCTTAGTTTATAAAGCTTCGGGCAATCAGCAAAGAGTGCGAACTAGCTTCCGCATAAGTACGGAAGAAAAACTTTTAGCTGAACTTAAATCAATTTTAGGCGAAGAAGAAGTTGCGGTTGTTAATTGAAAATGATATAATATAAACATCGTTAATAGGATTGAAATAATTAAAGAAGAAAAAGTCATAATATGGAGTTTGTCCCATTGTTGGCTTTAGTCCCGCTTCTTATCATTTCTTGGTATTTTTACCGGACTTGGTATCGTGGCGCTAATACTAATTCAACCAGCGCTCTAAATAAGTATTCTAAAGACCTTACTCTTTTGGCTAACCAAAATCGTCTTGATCCGGTTATCGGAAGAAGTGAAGAAATCGGAAGAGTTATCCAAATCCTTTCTCGGAAGTCGAAAAATAATCCTGTTTTAGTCGGAGGCGCCGGTGTCGGTAAGACGGCCATAGCTGAGGGCTTGGCTTTAGCTATTTATAAAAAGAAAGTTACCCCCGCTCTTTTTAATAAGCGGGTTTTAGCTCTTGATTTGCCTAATATTTTAGCTGGAACGAAGTATCGAGGCGAATTTGAGCAGAGATTAAAAAAAATAACTGATGAGATCGTACGATCCCAAAGGACAATCATCTTATTTATTGACGAAATTCATATTTTAGCCGAGGCTGGCCAAGCCGAGGGAGCAATAAATGCCGCTGATATCTTAAAGCCTTTATTGGCTCGAGGAGAACTTCAGGTTGTTGGCGCCACAACCAGGGAAGAATATGAAAAATATATTACTAACGATAAAACTTTAGCGAGGCGCCTACAGCCGGTATATGTTCGCGAAGCTAATCCTGCTCAAACAAAGGAAATCTTGAAAGGTGTTAAGCCAGTGTATGAAAAATATCACGATGTTGTTATAAAAGACGAAGCCTTGGATGAAGCTGTTAAGGCGACTAACAAGATAAAAGACAGGTACTACCCGGATAAGGCCATTGATGCGATTGATGAGGCTTGCAGTAAAGTCAGAATTGATTTCGTTTCCAAAGAAGCTAATAAGAATAATAAAAATAAATTATATATAACCGCCAAGGATGTCCAGGGGGTTGTAGCTGCTTGGAACCAATTCAAAAATTGATTTTAAAAGAAAAATATGCCTAAAGTTAATCTTTATCGTAATATTGCCATAACTTTTATCGCGGTAGCTGTCGTTTTAGCGGTTTCAGTTTGTTTTTTTTCATACAGCAAAGCGGTTATTACTATTACGCCAGATACGCAAAATGTTAAGTTAAGCTTTAATGCTGAGGTGAAGGCAAATCCTGATAGTGAGGAATTGGCTGAAAAAGATATTATTTCTGGTTATTTCGTTTCTGCTAATAAAACAGAAGTAGGATCTTTTAATGTCAGTACGACTAAAATGATCGCCAAATCCAACATTGTTGGTAGAGTAAAGATTGTGAACGAATCGTCGAAGAGCCAAACTTTAGTTAAGACGACCCAACTTCAATCGGAAACAGGCGTAATCGTTAGGACTAATCAATCTATTGTCGTTCCAGCCGGAGGTAGTGTTTCAGTCGAGGTTTTTCCGAAAGAACCCGCTAGTTTTACTGAGTTAGAGCCGGGAACTTTTAAAATAATAAAGCTTAATCCTGCTCTGCAGGAAAAGATATATGGAACAAGTGAAGAAGTTTTAAGCTCGGAAGCGAAAGAAGTCGGAGTTTTGGGCACTAATGATATTAATAAAGCAAAAGCGGAACTTTCAGCTAAGATGACAGCTGATTTTAGGCAAGAAATGAATTTAAGCGAATCGGAAGCCTTGGCTGTTAAAGTTATTAAGGTTAAGACTGATAAGAAAGTAGGAGATGAAGCGACTAGCTTTAATCTTGAATTAACTTTAGAGATTAAAAGGCTTAATTTCGAGCAGTCTCAGTTATTAGCCTTAATAAATCGCAAGATTAAGAATCTTAATATTTCCATGCCGCCTTTAAGTAAATTAGAGCCTGGGGATTTGAAGGTTGTTGTTACTGATCAAACGGTTGGCGGTCCCGTCCAAATAAAAGTTGATTATGAATTCCATCCTAAGCTCGACGTTGCTAATCCTGTTTTGAGCCGCAAGGAAATGGCAGGCAAGGGGATTGAAGAAGTAAAGGAAGAATTGGAAAGTAGTGGTGTTGTTAAGGAAGCAGTCATAAAGGTTTCTCCGACTTGGGAGGATAAGCTGCCGAATAAACCGGAGAGAATAAAGATTATAATAAAGGAGTAGGAAATAATTAATTGGTATTTGCGAGCGTTAAAAAATATTGTGCCAATTTTTGGCGGGAGCGACAGGAAATTATCGCAAGCGGAGCGTCAGATAATTTCCAGGAGCGAAGCCGAATAATTTGGCCATGATTTTTTACAGCGAGCGATTTTTCTTTTTGTTAGCTTTTTCTTTTCTAAAAAAGAAAAAGTAAGAATAAGGAATTAATAATCAAACTCTCTTTATATACTTGTCATCCCGAGAGAGCGTAGCGACCGTGGGGATCCCTTGGAAATAGATTAAATCTTTAATCGCCTCGGCAAACCCCTCCTAACCTCCCCTTGGTAAGGGGAGGAAAAATAACACTAATTAATTTCCCAACTAACTAATCATTTTTCCTTCGCCATTGATTAATGGCGGTTTTTTTGTTATAATCATTTTTACCTATCAAATACTTTTATGATGAATAAGAAATATTATTTAATCGTTTTCGGCTGCCAAATGAATTGGTCTGACAGTGAAAGATTGGAATCAATCTTGACCGCCTCTGGCTATGAAAAAACTAATACTGAATCGGAGGCCGATCTTATTGCAGTCGTAGCTTGTTCTGTCCGCCAAGCGGCTATTGATCGCGTTGACGGTAAATCTCGCCAATGGCAAAAAAAGCGCCAAGCCGGAAGATTGATTTGTATTTTGAGCGGTTGTGTTCTTGAGCGGGATAAGAAGAAATTAGCCGATCGGTTTGATTTTATTTTTTCGCCCGAGGAGATGAACGAATTACCAGCTAAGATATCCGAACTTGAATTAGTTCTTAAAGATGATTATTTAGCGATTGAGCCGGAATACAATTCTAATTTTAAGGCTTATGTGCCGATTATGACCGGTTGCAACAATTTTTGTTCGTATTGCGTAGTACCTTATACGCGCGGTCGGGAAAAATCGCGCCCGGCCGGAGAGATTTTGGCTCAGTGCCGCGATTTGATCGAGAAGGGATATAAGGAAATAACTCTTTTGGGTCAAAATGTCAATTCCTATCGTAATCCCGATCTAGAGAGTAAAGAGATTGGCGATTTTCCGCAACTTCTAAAAGCTATAGACGAAATCCCAGGCGATTATTGGTTGAGATTCCTGACTTCCCATCCTAAAGATTGTTCCAAGAACTTGATTCAGGTTATGGCCGAGGGAGATCATATTGCGCCTCACCTTCATTTAGCTATCCAATCGGGAGACGAGGAAATATTGAAGAAGATGAACCGCCATTATACGCCGGAGCATTTCATAAGCTTAGTTAAGGACGCACGAGAAGCGCTCAAGGAAATCGCTATTTCAACCGATATTATTGTCGGTTTTCCGGGGGAGAGTCTCGAGGCTTTTAACAATACAGCGAAGATGATGGAAGAGGCGAAATTCGATATGGCTTATCTTTCCCAGTATTCGCCTCGAATAGGAACGGCGGCTTCGAAGCTTAAGAATGATGTGCCGAAAAAAGAAAAGAAGCGCCGGGAAGAAGAATTAAATGAAGTACTTAAAATAACCGCTAAAGAGCATAATGATCGATTTAAGGGTTTAAAAACTCGCGTCTTAGTCGATTCTTGGCGGTCAGGCAAATGCTTTGGGAAGAATGCTCAGTTTAAAACCGTTGCTTTTGAAGGGGAAAAGGAGCTTATTGGTCGTTTTGTCGAAGTTGAGGTTATAAAAGTTACTCCTTGGGGCTTTACTGGTCAGGCCTTGACATAATCTTGATTTTATTATAATATAACAATTCACGTTGAAATAAACGGGTTGTTTTGTTCTTTAGTAAGGGGCGTGTGAGTAAGGTTTTCTTGTCACTTATACCATATTACCACTATTTTTATTTATCGGCCTGTTCAGATGGGCATGGTCGATAATGTTTTTTGGAGTGTTGGTAATTGTGATCTTGTTGCACGAAGTAGCAGGATCAATGAAATATGGGAGCTACTACAGGAGGGAAAAAGGGAAGTGAAGCAAGAACAGGGAAGAAGGAAGGAAGCATTGACTACAAGCCTCCAGGATGCACATAAAATCCTAAGGAGTCAAGGAGTCATTATTGCTTCTCATGGCACTAAGTGCCGTGCATGTTCAAAAGACGTGAGCTTCAAGGGGGTCAAGTACGTTCCTGGTTACGGGAGTGTTTGTCTTTCCTGTGTCTCGGGTCAAACTGCATTAATCGCCCAACCGGCCTAAACAGCCGGTTTTTATTTTGTTTAAAAAGTACTTTCTCATGATTGCTATTTATCACTTTTCGTATTACAATGACTTTTAATTATGAAAATAAAAAACAAAAAACTTATTGTCATTCTTGGTCCGACCGCAACCGGTAAAACTAAGTTGGCGGTTCGCTTAGCCTCCGAATTTAACGGAGAGATAATTTCCGCCGATAGCCGTCAAGTCTTCCGAGGAATGGATATTGGGACAGGCAAGGATTTAGGCGAGTACAGCTTAAAACCCCTTAAAAAGCCTAATAAAGCCCTAGGAGCGGCTTCTAGAAGGCCACTCAAAGCCTCCAAGGGGCTTTTTAAAGTGCCTTATCATTTAATTGACATAATCAGCCCCAAGACGGAATTTAATGTTGCTAAGTATCAAAAAATGGCTTACAAGGCCATTGAGGGGGTACAGGAAACGGATAAAATACCGTTTCTAGTCGGCGGGACGGGGTTGTATATTGATGCGGTGATTAAAGGATATAGTTTTAGTAATTTTAAGTTTCTAATTTCTAATTCCAAAGGAATCCGGCAAAAATTAGATCAATTAAATTTAAGACAGTTACTAGCGCGACTGAAGAAAGTCGACCCGGAAACTTATGATAAAATTGATAAGAAGAATCGACGCCGGGTTCAGCGCGCCTTAGAAATATATTATGAAACCGGCAAGAAAAAATCGGAAGCGGCGCCGGCGGTAAAACCTGATTATGATATACTGATCATTGGTTTGAAATTCCCCATGGAGGAAATTTATAAAAAGATTGATAGCCGATTGGAAAATAGAATTAAAGAGGGAATGATCAAGGAAATAAAAAAACTCCGCCGAGAGGGAGTGAGCTGGAAAAGAATGGAAGAGTTCGGGCTGGAATATCGTTATGTTTCCCGTTATGTCCGCGGACTAATAACTTACGAAGAATTGATCGACCAGCTTAAACGAGAAATTCATCATTTTGCTAAACGGCAAATGACCTGGTTTAAAAGAAATCCAGAAATAAAATGGGTTAGTAGTTATAAGGAAGCGAGGAATTTAATCAAGGATTTTAAAAAAAATAAAACTAAGAAGTAAAAAGCGTCTCCCCTTAGGAGGCGCTTTGAGTTTTTCGGCCAGGGCGAAGCTCGTAAAGACGGAGTTTGGGGAAAGTAATTATTTCCCCGTCTTTTTTCTCGATCGGTTTCGGATAGATTCCTAGCCAATCAGTCTTTTTCATGTAGTCTCCGAACCATGGAGGCATGAAATGAAGAGTAAAAACCTTGTCGTGAGCAAAGCCTCTCATGAAGCTTTTTAGCAGTTTTTTGGCTCGGAGGTGGTCGTCTTCCGAGCCAAAGCCGAGACTTAGAGGATATAGATGTTCAGTAAGAAGCTGAGGCCCGACTTCTACTTGTTTTGGCATTGCGATTTACTCCTCAGTTTAGAATTTGGAATGAGCGCGTCGATTACGTGATTTAATTTTAACACTCTTTCAAAAATTAAGAAAATATATTTTCATATTCTTCGACAACGCTCTGGGCAAAGTAATTGAGAGGGTCATATGAGTTATCTCCCTTTTTATTTTCAAGGTATTGTTTGGCTACGGGATAGATTCTTTCCAATTGCCTTGGGGCAACTATTTTTTTTAAATCATCTCCCGGGTGATAGCCTTCGGCTAGGGCTAAAAACATTTGACCTTCCATGGTTTTCTCAAAGGGATTTTCTTCTTCGAGGATAGAGCTAACCCAAAGGCTATTTTCTCTTTCTTCAAATGATGACATATTTTTTATCTTATTAGTCCGATTCTGCTTCTTGAGAGGCTGGAGCCGGCCGGTTTACTAAAAGTCGATCCTCGGCTGAGCTTATTGAGGGATGATCTGTTATTGCCTTGGGCATATTTATTTAGAGAAGTCCTGTCCTTAGGCACTGAACTAAGAGGACCAGCATTTTCTTCCAACATCCTTTCATGCATGACCCGAGAAATATTTTTTCTTTTTACGGCTTCATGGCGTAGATATTTTTCAACTAAGAATTTCGGATCTTTATTAAAGCCGTAGATTTTATTCTTACTGAGATGGGCGGAGACGATTTTAGCTTTTTCAGGGGTTAATTCCCGGCCGCCGGAAATGATTTTTGCGGCTTCGCTTTCGTTCATGCCCGCGTTTTTAAGGGCTTTAATAGCGTCGTTTTTAAAGCCGCCGCCGATGTCCTTGGCGCCGGTTGAATGCTTATATAATTCAGGAACAGTAATTTTTTTTGGCCTGAATTGGGATAAGGGACTTTTATAAGTAAGGCCCATACGTTTAATTATTTTTCCGTTAGTTTTTTCTTAAGTATTTCATTGACGATTCCAGGATTGGCTTTGCCTTTGGCGGCAGCCATGACTTTCCCGATTAAGAATTGAAAAGAATTATTATTTCCAGCCTTGAAATCCTCGATAGCTTTTTCGTTTGCGCTTAAGACGGAATCGATCATGGCTTCGATTTCTTCGGTATTGTCGTTTTGGCCGAGATTTTTTTCTTCCATGATGTCTGAAGGATCTTTGCCGGTTAGATACATTTCCTCTAATATCTGTTGAGAGGCGGTATTATTAATCTTATTTTGATAGATAAGAGTTAAGAATTCAGCGAAGTTTTCGGCGGTAATCTTACATTCTTTAATACTAATCTTATCCTCGTTTAAATGTTTGAATAAACGGTTGATCAACCAATTGCTTATTAACTTAGATAATTTTTTGCCTTCTCGGGCGAGGATTTCTTCGGCTGAGCCCTCGACTTCAGGTAGGGAAGAGAGCCAATCGATCATTTCGGAAAAGACTTGCTCGGCGTAGTTGGCAATCTTTTTATCGCTGACTAATATTTTAGCATCTTCGGTTGTGAAAGAGTATTCGCGGACGAATCTTTCTAATTTCGCTTGAGGCAGTTCAGGGATGCTGGCTTTTAATTTTTTAACCAGTTCTTCGGAGATTTCTAGCGGCGGTAAATCCGGTTCGGGGAAATAGCGGTAGTCAGCGGCGGTTTCCTTAACTCTTTGAGTAAAAGTTGATTGCTTATTCTCATCCCAGCCGCGGGTTTCTTGGACTAGTTTTTCGCCGTTTTCTATCGCTTCGATTTGTCTTTTTATTTCATATTCGACCGCGCGCTCAACAGCTCGGAAAGAATTGATATTTTTTAATTCGACTTTAGGATTTAGCTGGTAATCCAAGACGGGCTTGACTTCGCCGTTTTCAATTATGAATTTTCCCGCTTCTTGCATGGAGATATTGGCTTCGCAACGCATTTGGCCTTTTTCCATGTCGGCCTCGGAAATATTAAGATATCTAAGGATTTGTTGGTAAAGCTGGCAGAATTCTTTTGCTTCCCGAGCGGATTCGATCGTCGGGCCGGTTACTAGTTCGATTAAAGGCGTTCCAGCACGGGTTAGATCGACAGCTGTGCCGTCCGAGTTGTGGATAAGTTTGCCAGTATCTTCTTCAAGGTGAATGCGTATAATATCGATTTCCCGATCGCCGACTTTAAGATGGCCATTAAAGGTTAGTGGTTGGTCGTATTGGGAAATTTGGTAACCCTTCGGTAGGTCGGGATAGAAATAGTTCTTACGGTCGAATTTTGAGATTTTGGCGATTTCGCAGTTTAGAGCGAGGCCGATAAGAATAGTCCATTCGATAGCTTGGCGATTGGCGGTCGGGATAGCGCCGGGATGGGCGAGACAAATGGGGCAAATATTCTCATTCGGCTTTTCTTTTAGTTCATAACCATTCTCGCAGGTACAAAACATCTTAGTTTTAGTTTTTAGTTCCGCATGGATTTCCATGCCGATGACTGGGATATATTTTGGCATAATCGGATTCTGATTTTTTATTTTCTTTTAGTAAGTCTAACGAATTTTATCTTTAAAATCAAATATCCACCATAAATTAAAAACTCCGCCCTTTTCGGGTGCGGAGTATGGTTAAAACGGAGAATTGCGCCTTAAACGCGGCGTCTCGGGAAGTATTCCTTTGGGTTTTGGCGAAGACTCATGTCTCGGCCACAGAAGCGTCCTCCTTCGGCGCAAACGCCGGTTTTGAGGCAGGGCGGTTCCAGGATGCTTAGAACGGAAGTTGAAATGCCGCCTTTCCAGGTTAGTTGATCGCGCAGTATCCGTGCCAGGTTATAGATCTCTTCCTGGGCGCAGAAGCAGGTCCTCTTGCCGAGTTCGTGGATAACCGCGTTGATCGAACCGATCTTGTCGTAGGTTACGACCGCGCCGTAAGGGGTGATCGTCATAGCCATGGGGCCGGGCAAGAGATCGTAAAGCAATCGCCATTCATTGGTCAAGCTTATGAGCGAAGTTTGGAAAGCCTCGTCTTCGTGGTAAAGATGATCGACGATCGGCGGGAGATAGAAGGAGCCAGTAAACCTAGGAACGCTTCTTCGGACAGTCCGATGTCGTTGGTCCTGACCCATAGTCGCGACAGAAATTCTGATTCCCTCGATTCTGAGTTCGCAGACATTGCTGTCCATGAGTTCCGGAGTGAAATGTAGCTTATCGACCGGATGCAGGATCGAAGAATCGATTCTAGTCATGATTTCTTTCGAACCGATAAGTAGTTCTACATCAGAAATCGAGGGATTAAGGCTTAAGCAGGTTGAATTTCCAAGTTCGCAAGCCCAATCAGTCGTTCGGCGCCGTTTCGGGTCGAACATGAAGCCGAGGCTCGGGAAATGTTTGAGTACCTCGTCTTTCATCTTGTTAGTCACATCGCGGAGAACGGGCGTGTAAGCCGCTTCCCAGATAGCGACAAGGGTAGAAAGGTTGACGGTATGATCGAGGGCAGTCGGGAAAATTATTGGGATCAGCATACGAAGCTGTTCCTGGGCAATTTTCGGCGCCGCTTTATCGATCGCGTCTTCGCTCCAGCGAGGCCGCTCTTCTTTCAAGAGCTTCTTGGCGATCTCGGTCGCTCGGCCGATGTTGTTCGCGTAGAGCCCGAGGCTCTTTTTGACATATTCCATCACTCGAAGAAGAACCTCGTCACTAACTTCCGGGTAATACAGCCGGAGATAAGCTTCGATTTCTTCGAAGTTCGGTTCGGTAAACATTTTCGACGCGTAGCGGCCGCTACGTTGGTCGCTGCTGTAAAACGGATGTGTCAAGTGTAACCCGAAGGTCACATCGCCGACAGCGAGGCCGTCAATGGCGAAAGTGAAATGAGTGTGTTGCAGGGTCGTGTGATGGCCAACCCCGAATAGATTGTCCCTCACAAAAGGAATCAGCTTTTCGTCATCGGCTTCTTTCATTTCCGGAACTGCCGATTGGTAACAAAGCCGCGCCGCGTGATCGGCCGACACTAAAGGATCGATGTTTGAATAGCCTATCAGCTTGACGGTAATCATGAGGGTTCTTTCTCCTTTGCTTCTGAGATGATCTTTTCGACCTCTCTCCTTATGGCTTTCTGGATCTCTTCAATGCTAAGAATACTGCCGTTAGGGCAGCATTCAATCACTACCCAATTGAGGATATCAGCGACTTGAAGCGCTGTTCTCTCGACGCGTTTGGCGTACTTGATATCCGCTTCATGGCCGTCCTTGACCCGTCCCTGAGCTTCCATCAGTCGTTGCGCCGCTTCCGGCGTAACATGAAGATAGAGAACCTGATCGGGCGCCGGGATATTGAAGTGCTGAAACTCAAGCGCTTCCTGATCAAAGACGAAACTTTCCAGATTTTCAGCCGGCAGCTTGGCGCCTTGATGAATCAGGTTAGCGCTGTGGTAGCGGTCGAGGATGACGGTCTTGCCTTCGAGAAGGAATTGCCTAATCCTTTCCGCCGTCTCCATTCGGTTCATGGTATAGGGCATGGCCGCCAGTTCCGGATCGATTTTCGTCGGATCGCCGAATTGGCCGTCAAGGTAGGCTCGGATGATCCTGCCCGAAAATGTGTCGTATTGTGGAAAATCAATAGTTTCGACCCGATGGCCGATTTCGCGAAGGTAGTCGACTAGAAGCTTGGTCTGGGTTTGTTTACCCGAACCGTCGCCGCCGTCTATCACAATCAGCATTCCTTTATCCATAATATAGTATCCTCCGTTCGTTCGTTTGAGAAAAGGGCTCGAGTTAACTTTTAACTCGGGCTTAATTTAACAGGAAGAGACCCTTTTGTCAAATGATTTTATTTTTAATAAAACAGCTTAAAGCCCTATTTTTTTAAGGGATTTTTTTATTTCTTCGAATATTTCTTCTTCTTTTTTATCGCCGTCAAAAAGATAAATATTGGGATATTTTTTATGGACTGATTCATATGCTTTCCAAACCTTTTGCAGTTTTTCTTCGCTGGCGAAGAGAGTTAGGGCTTTATTGTCTTCCTTGATGTTTTTTAAACAAGTCTTGGCGGAGGCTTTTATGAGAACGGTTAAATCAGGAAGAATGAAAGGGTCGTTGATTTGACAAAGCCAATCGGTGTTGCTGATATCAATGGAGCCGTAGGCGATCGAGGAGAGAAAATAACGATCGCTAATGATATTGATGCCGTTTTTAAGTCGAGGAATGATTTCTTTTTCAAGGTGATTGGCGCGGTCGGCGGCGAAGAGTAACTGCAGGCCTTCGGCGCTGTCGATTTTCCAATCGCCGGAAAGATGGCTTTTAATGACGACGCCGATTAGGCTATTGGTTGGTTCTCGCGTCAGCCAGACATTTTTCTTATCATTTTTAAGGTATTGGGCGATTAGCTCGGCTTGGTTAGTTGAGCCGGAGCCGTCGAGACCCTCGACAGCGATGAATTTTCCAGGGTATTTATTTTTAAACATAAGAAGATAGGTTAATTTTCAATTTTCAAACAATTTTCAATTAGAAAATTTTAGAATTTTTAAATTAAATCATTAATTCTATATCACTGTCATCCCGAGGAAGCGCAGCGACCGTGGGGATCCCGTGTATAAAATAGCATGCTTGGCATTAGTTAGAACGTAAATATAATAACATTTATTCGTAGTGTGGCTGATATTTCCACGGGATCCTCACGGTCGATTGATTACAATCTCCCTCAGGATGACATTAAAGAGAGATGTATTTTATATAAATTTTAAGTTACTAATTACTTATTACGTGTTACCTATTACTTTTTACTCCTCCCACTATCTTTCTATTTTCCTAATTAATTCGTCAATTTGATTATAAAAATCCTCTTTAGTCCCGTTATTGTCTAGTTGATACGGCGCTTTCTTAATCATTTCCTTGATCATAACTTCGGTA
Organism: uncultured Gammaproteobacteria bacterium; assembly: GCA_964512625.1. GTDB lineage: Bacteria > Patescibacteriota > Patescibacteriia > 2-01-FULL-39-33 > 2-01-FULL-39-33 > CAZEKG01. Next base: position 225,369 of record CAZEKG010000002.1, read on the forward strand.
GGTAATTCAGCATCTTTAAGGAATTGTTCCCAAGTCTTAGTCCTATCGTCTGAATTTTGATTCCGATTGACGAGTCGCTCATATCTTAGATTAATATCCGTATTTATACCCACAAGAACGAAGCCTGACATTTTTGATAGATGAATAATATCGCCTTCAAGTCGGACATTAGGCAAGCAGACGATTTTTTTCGGACTGGCTTCGGCTTCTTTGGCGATGGTTAGAGATAATATATCTTCTCCGAAAAGTTCTCTTAATTTCTTACCTAAATTAGCCATGTTTATCCGGCTTTGGGGGAGATAGATCCGATCAAGGATATCTCTAAGCGGCTCTGAAAAACTGACGGTTTGGGAATCATATTTAGCCTTAAGGTAATCAGCCATAGTATCTTTTCCGGAAGCGATTTCGCCGACTAGGCCGAGGATGATTTTTGAGTTTTGCGCCATAATTATTGTTTAGCTTCTAATTTCAAGTCTAATTGCGGTTGATACTGCCGATATTTTACTCCGGAAAGATCAAGTAATTTTCGGGAAGCTTCCCAGGCCGGTAGATCATGATATTTATCTGATTCGTAAATAACTTCTTTAATGCCCGATTGGATAATGGTTTTAGCGCATTCATTGCAAGGGAAGAGGGTGCAGTATAGGTAACAGCCCTTGGTTTCTGCGTTAGCGTTATAAATAGCGTTCTCTTCAGCATGGACGACATAGGCGTATTTAGTATCTAAAAAACCGCCCTCTCGTTCCCAGGGAAGAGAGTCGGTCTCTATTCCTCTTGGCCAGCCGTTATAGCCGAGGGCGATAATGACTTTATTTTCATTAACGATACAGGCGCCTGATTGAGTATTGGGGTCGGGCGAGCGCTGAGCGATTAAGCGGGCCATTTGCATCAGGCATTCGTCCCAGGAAATTCTATTTTGCCGAGAGGTGGATTTTTCCATTTTTTTATATTGTCATTCTTTTTAATCCATATCATTTTAACACAAAAAGACTTGAGGGCAAATGTGGAAAAGAGAATAAAATAAAAACCGACGAGTTATCGTCGGTTGGGCGTTTAGGCCGTAACAGCCTCTCGGACAGAAGAGATCGCGGACTCCGCTGATTCTTCCTTGAGAAGGGTAAGAATCTGATCAGTGATCCATTTACCGGAATGCTCTCGGCAGGGGAAGCTGTCCGTTTTGATTGGCAAGCTTTCCATGTGAGCCTTAAGCTCGGAGCTCATGAATTCCCTATGTAGGAAGATCGCTCGTTCGGTCGAGCCCGGCTTCTCGTAAAGCCAGTGCATGACCATACGAATGCCGCCGAAGTTTTCGATATAGCTGGCCTTTCGCGCATGCTGGCCACCGGCATTTTCGACAGCTCGGAACTGTTCGAGTCGAGACTTATTAGCTGGCAGGTCAACAGCGCTGATGATCAGGTCGAATCGCTGCTTAAGAAGTGCGTCAAGGCCTCCCTCCATTTCGTCTTTGACGCAACTCTTGATGATGATTCGCGTAGCTGATTCATTCGCCAGGGCGACAGCCAAGTCGCAGGCCAGCTTGTTCTCAGGTACAACAATCAGAATTTTCTTCCCCGAAAGCGCATTTGCCATCGTCGGTACCCCCGCGGTTGATACTCCAAACTAACTCCAAAAAGAACGACACAATTGTAACTATGAATATTAAGGCAGTTTTTGAATTAAGTCAATAAGGGTTTAGGGGAATTATCGTAAAAAAGGAGAAAAACACAAAAGAGGCTGTGGATAACTCCCAGCCTCTTTTGATATTTAATGATGTAATTACAAAGCGATGCGAACACCAGGCCCCATAGAGCTGGCCAAGCTGATATTCTTGATATAAGTGCCTTTAGCGGTTGAAGGCTTAGCCTTAACAACGCTGTCAACTAAAGTCTTATAATTATCAACTAACTTTGAGTTTTCAAAAGAAACTTTGCCGATCATGACATGGATATTGCCTGAATCGTCGTTTTTGTAAGCGATTTTACCTTTCTTAAGGTTGGAAACAGCTTCTCCGGCATTAGCGGAAACCGTACCATCCTTCGGGTTAGGCATTAAGCCTTTCGGACCAAGAACTTTAGCAATCGGGGCTAAGAGTTTCATAGTATCTGGCGTAGCGACGAGGACATCGAATTCGATCTTGCCGGCTTTAATATCGGCAATCAATTCCTGTTCGCCGACGATATCGGCTCCGGCGGCTTTAGCGGCCTTTTGCTGGTCAGGATTGGAAGCGATAACAGCAACCTTGACCGACTTGCCATTGCCATGAGGCAGGATGACATTACTTCTTACGAATTGGTCGCTCTTTTTCGGGTTGATGCCAAGTTTGATGTGAATTTCGACTCCGGCATCGAATTTTACAGTCGAAGTCTTCTTTACTAGGTCGAGCGCCTCCTCAAGGCTGTAGGTCTTATTCTTGTCGACAAGGCCGTCGGCTTCAAGGAATCTTTTTGATTGTTTGTGTGTTACTTTTTTCATATTTATATTATTAAGTGGTCATTAGCGAATCGTTTGAGCGACTCTGCCACATTTATTTATAATTTTCAATTTTATTCTATTACCTCTACTCCCATCTGTCTCGCTGTACCTTCGATTGTTCTCATAGCTGATTCCAAATCTCTAGTATTTAAGTCAGGCATTTTTATTTTAGCGATTTCTTCGACTTGTTTTTTAGTAATCTTGCCGACTTTCTCTTTAAGAGGTTTGCCGGAGCCTTTGGCGATACCCGTAGCTTTAATGATCAGTCTTGAAGCTGGAGGCGTCTTAAGGATGAAATCGTAAGTCCTGTCTTCATAAACAGTAATTTCAGCTGGGATGATATCGCCTTGCTTATCTCTTGTTGCTGCATTGAATTTTTGGCAGAACTCAGCGATATTAAGGCCGTGTTGACCAAGAGCTGGACCAACCGGAGGAGCTGGGTTAGCGGCGCCGCCCGGAATTTGAAGCTTAATGATTGTTTTTATTTTTTTTACTTTAGCCATATGATTTATTAATTTCTAATTTATAATTTTCAATTTTTAAACAATGAATTAATGATTTAATTTTAAAATTAATTAATTCTGGAATTGTTTTTAAATTGAAAATTGAAAATTTTGAAATTCTTTAACATTGAGAAGCTTATTAAAGAGGTTCAAATATTATCTCTATACTTTCTTTATCTGCAAAAAGTCCAATTCAACAGGTGTTTCTCGGCCGAACATGGAAATCATGACTTTTATCTTGCCTCTTGATTCATCGACTTCGATAACCTTGCCTTCCATATTTTTGAACGGACCGTCTGATATTCTGACAGCGTCGCCTTTAACTACATCGATTTGGAATTCTGGCTCGTCAACGCCCATGCGTTTTTGTAGAGATTTTATCTCTTCTTCGGAAACAGGGGTTGGAGTTGTTCCGGAACCGACGAAACCGGTTACATGAGGCGTATTTCTTACGACATACCAAGAATCATCATTAACTACCATTTCAACTAGGACATAGCCTGGGTAAACCTTTTCCTCGACTACTTTTCTCTTGCCGTTCTTGATCCTGATCTTCTTTTCTTTTGGAATAAGGATGTTAAAAATCTTATCTTCCATATCCATCGACTCGATACGCTGTCTTAAGTTATGTTCGACAGCCTCTTCTAATCCGGAATAGGTATGGAGAACATACCAGCGCCTTCCAAGCTGTAATGTTTGTTTTGCCATATTTTTAAGGGTAATTGGGAAGCGAGCTAGCCGATTAGCTAGACTTGCCGGCCCGTTTTATTTGATTAATTTGTTGAAGCCGAGGCTGAAAAAGTAGTCGCAAACGCCAAGAAAAAGAGCAACAGCTAAAGAGATGGCGATAACTAAAAGGGTATGCCTTTTAACATCTCTTTTCGTTGGCCAGGTAACGTTTTTAAACTCCCTGTAAGACTCTTTCAGGTATTGGACTACCGGATTGACAATATTCATATTTTTGTAACCGTTTTTTTGGTTTTTAAAAGCCCCTTGCGGGGCGATCTTTACTGTTTAGATTATACAGGAAAAGGGAAATAAATGCAAGGGGGCTGCCGGCAGGCAGGTCCGCAATAGTCCCTTTAACTGTCATTCCCGCGTAGGCGGGAATCCAGGTTATATTTTCTCCCTCCTTACTAAGGGGGAGATTAAGAGGGGGGTTTTAGTTCGTTTTCTTTACTTTTTCTTTTTTAGTAAAGAAAAAGCTAACAAAAAGAAAAATCGCTCGCTGTAAAAAATCATGGCTTATTATTTCATTTCGCTCAATTAAGCCAATTATCATAATAGCAACAGAAAAATTGGCTTTTAACTTTCGCTTTCATGAAAAATAAGCACAATATTTTTTAACGCTCGCAAATGCAAATTACTTATTACCTGTTACGTATTACTTATTACCGAGTTGCTTACAATTTAAAATCAAAACCCTCTTTTTCTTCTAATTTTACATCTTTTTGCTTATTTTCTACTTCTTCCGGTTCTTTCTTGGCCTTTTTAGGCGCCATTTTTTCAGCGGTTTTCGGGTTTGGGGAGTACAGCTTATTCTTTATTTTCCATTTATCGACATACTGCCCGAGGCCGAGAGTATTGAATTTATTACTAATTTTAGTCTTGCTTTGAGACCATTTTAAAAGGCTTTCGAAGTTTATGCGATAACTGCCGCGGACAACAATATAAGTAACCTCTTCTTCTTGAATGGCCCTTCTTATAGTTTTCTCGCTAACCCCGAAAAGGCTGGCGGCTTGGGAAATTGTTAGTCTTATCGGCTTTTCGGCCATATGATAGTTGTGTATAAACTGTTTATAAACCTGACTTATGTCCAGACCGTTATGGACATAACTTACGATATTTAGCTTAAAATGTCAATCAGCGAGAAATCGGCTAGTAGGAGAGGGGATATCTCAAGAAAGCCCTTAATCCGAATAAGCCGGCTATTCCTTGCCTTTTGCTATGAAATATACTATAATAGCTATTGTTTAGAAGGGGCGAATTGCTTAAATGAACAATAAAATTACTCAATTTTTTCCTTTGAATTGGCGCTTCTTTCTAAGCCTTTTGGAATAAATAAAACCAACTGTAACAACTTTATACTTTTACCGTCTACAATAATGAGAAATGCTATAACTGAAAAGATTCTTTTCTTGAAGATAAAAAATCTTGATCAGGAGGCCTTTGGCCAGTTTTACGATCTTTATGTCACAAAAATCTATCGTTTCATCTTTTTTAAGGTCAGCTCTGTTTCCGAGGCTCATGACCTGACTTCCGAAGTTTTTTTAAAGCTTTGGCAATGCCTTAAGGAGGGCAAGGAGATTAAGAATCTCGGCGCCTATACCTATACGCTTTCGAGAAACCTCGTTATCGATCATTACCGAAAGAAAAGCCGAACGGAAGAAACGAACCTTGATAATCCTGAGGTTTACGGTTTGCCGGAAGACAGCCGGAAAGGATTGGCTGAATCAATGGCTATCGCGGAAGAATTAAAAGAAGTCCTCAAGGGTTTGGAAAATCTTAAAGATGAATATAAAGAAGTAATAATCCTAAGTTACTTAAACGAGCTATCGATTTCCGAGATAGCGGTTATCTTAAATAAGAGCAAGGGCAATGTAAGAGTCTTATTGCACCGGGCAATGACAGCGTTAAAAAACAATCTCCATGAAAGATAAGGATCTGATTAAAAAACTTAAATCGTTAAGGAATACCGAAGCCGGGGGAAAGCCTCAGGGTTCTTGGGTTATGGAGAATAAGAGTATTTTAATGTCTCAAATCGGCGGCGGACGCCAGGAAATTCAGGAAGAAAAGAGCTCCGGAAAATATTACTTTCAGTTTTTCGCTGAAGTCTTTGGTAATAAGGTTTTAAAGCCGGTTGGCGGCGCTTTACTTTTAGTTGTTGTTTATTTTACCTATTCCGCCGGAATGAGTATGGCTAATGCCAGTTTGCCGGGAGATATGCTCTATCCGATTAAGACAGTTCAGGAAAAAGTCCAAATGGCTTTAACCTTCTCTGATGATAAGAAGGTTCAACTCCAAATGAATATCGTAACAAAACGAGCTGATGAGCTCCAAGCCTTATCCTCAAAGCCCGACAGCGCCGATAAAAAGGCTAATATGGCCAGTACTGTAAAAAAGATCTCCTCTGATATTAAAGAAGTTAAGACGAAGTTTGATAAGATAAATCAAGTCGCTTCTCCGGAATTCAAAGTTTCTATCCTTTCCTTAGCTAAAGAAGTTGATGATAAGACCTTGATTGTTGAAAAGACTTTAGTCGATACCCATAAAACTTTAACCGGCGATACGAAGAAAGAATTGGCTAAGGATGTTAAAGAGGCGATAGCGAGCGCCGAAGCGACTGGAGCGAGCGCTTTAACGGTTATTGTTAAGAATTATAATGAAGGCGGAAAAGATATTGCTGATAATGATGTAGCGAGCCGAGTTGCGGAAAGAATTAAGACGACTGAAGAAACGATTGCGGTTGCCGTTAGTGATGCGAATAAATTAGCTTCTTCGACTAGCGCGACTTCAACTATTGAGGCTAAGGCGAGTAGTACGACTGTAGCGAGCGAAACAACAGCTAAAGCTTCGATTGAAGCGGCTAAGGATTTATTGGATCAAAAGGATTTTACCTCTGCTATTGCGAAGATTCAGGAAAGTAAAGATATTGTCGGAGAGATTATTGAAAAAACCCAGTCAATTGATATAATTAGTGTTACGAGTACGAATTCGACAACGACAGGGAAATAAGTTCTTTAAATCACAAATCGCAAATTACAATTTCCAAATAAATTCCAATGAATCAAGTTTCAAACAGTCCTAAGTATGACCTTGAAGAAAGAACTTTGGAGTTTAGTAAAAGAATTTCGACTCTTTGTAGAAATTTGCCTTATAATGAGGTTAATAATTGTTTTATAAAGCAAGTAATTAGATCTGGAACTTCCATAGGAGCTAATTATAGAGAAGCTAATGAAACAGAAACAAAAAAAGACTTTCTTTTTCGCATGAGAATAAGTAGAAAAGAAGCGAAGGAGACTGTTTATTGGTTGGAATTGATAATTTACTCTAATCCTGGTTTGGAAAAGAGGATGGCCAATATTTTGGAAGAATCAAGAGCATTAGTTAAGATAATATCTTCAATAGTTGGGAAATGTAAGAATAAAGAAGATTAATTGTTATTTGATGTTTATAATTTGTTTGGAAATTGTAATTTGTGATTAGGTGCTTATTCCGGCAGATATTGTGAAAGAGTTTCCGGTTGAGATTAGAGGAAATTAAAGATTAAAAATTAGTTAGCTAAAATAACTAATTTTGAAAACGAAGGATATCGGGGCTAAATGGCGACTTAGGTTGCCGAGTCTTGAAAGGTAAAGGTTGTTTCGCTTCGGCGAAGCCCTAAAGGCGCGGTTTTTAGTCCGCTTCGGCGGATAATTTAAGCGGCATCCCGACCATCGGCGTTTTCGAAAGAATTAATTAAAGAAAGATTAACTATGAAAAAGTTTTTTACTTACATCACAGTTATCGCCACTTTGGCTTGGTCTTTAGGCATCGCTGCCGTAGCTCCAGCTGCTTTAGCAGCTTACACTCCGGTTGACGGTGATATCGTTAAGACTGCCACTAACCCCGCTGTTTACTACGTTACTGGAGACGGTGTAAGACACCTCTTTTCTAACAGAGTAACCTTCGGCAGTTGGTTGCCAAACTTCAACGGCTTGAAAGTTATCTCTCAATCCGAGTTCGAAGCTTTGACTCCTGGCAATAATGTGATTGCTAGACCTGGTTCTCTTATCAAATTTGATAACGAATCAGCTGTCTATGCTGTCGCTCCTAACAACGCTTTGTATGCTATTGGTAGCGGTGACGCTGCTGCTGCTCTTTACGGATCAGCTTGGGCTAGCAAAATTTTGATTATCCAATCATCTTTTAGGTCCAACTATCCTTCAACTGCAGCTGGCGTTTTAACTGCAACCTCTAACTTGCCTGACGGTTCATTGTTCCAGTATGCTGGTACTGATACCACTACTTACTATGTCCAAAATGGCCAGAAGAGACCTTTAGCTACGGATGCTTTTACCGCCAACGGTTTCAGAGATAGCATGATCGTCAAGAACGTTCCTGCTACTATGACCTTCACTTCTGGATCTTCTATCACTTCCAGAGAAGACGGTATTGCTAAGATTGTTTCTGCCGGTTCAAGCGCTTACGTTCCTTCTGGCAATGTAACCGTTTCCTTGGCTTCCAACAATCCTACTGCCGGAGCTTTTCCAGTTCCAACAACTTCCGGTCATGTTAGTCAGGTTCCATTCTTGAGAATTAACATTACTGCCGGCAATGCTGATGCAGTTGTTACTGGTTTAAATGTCTATAGAGGCGGATTATCCAATGACAATGATATCAATAATGTATATTTGATGGATGGTTCGGTTGTTGTTGCTACAAATATCGGCTTATCTAATGGTAAAGCCATCTTCTCTCAACCGGGCGGATTATTTACTGTTAAGGCTGGTACTACTAAGACCATCACCATAGCTGCTGATGTTAATTATTCAGCCGCTGGACACGCTATCGCTTGGAGCATAAACGCTGCTACCGATATCGTTGCAACTAACCAGACCATCGGTGGTAGCTTCCCAATCAATGGAACTGCTATGTCAGCTGTTCAGGTTACTAACCCAGACTTAGCTACTTTGACTGTTACCCCAATTGGTACCGGAGCATCTGTTAACGCAGGCACTCAAGGCTACTTGGCCGGTGAATTCAGCTTCCAGGCCGCCAACAGCGCTGTCAGCATCAAGTCAATCAAATTGACTGAAACTGGCACAATCAATGCTGCTAGCGACTTGACAAACATTAAATTAATGAATGGCGCTACTCAGATCGGAGCAGTTGCTCCTGCATTGAGTGCTGATGGCACAGTCGTGTTTGACTTGTCTTCAAATCCTTTGCAGATTACTGCAGGCCAGACCGCTAATTTATTCGTTTATGCTGATGTTGTCGGCGGTGTAAATCGAAATTTCAGATTTACAATACAGAGAGCTTATGATGTAGTTGCCACTGACATGACCTATGGTGTTGGTTCAACTATTTCATTATCTGCTACTCCAGCCAATGGCACCCAGACTACTGTTAGTTATGGGACATTATTGGTTCAGAAATCAGCAGATTCACCAACCGGTTCAGTTGCGGCTAATGCCACCAACCAGACTATTGGTAAATTCTCAGTAACCGCTAATGGTGAGGCAGTTAGAATTACTGCTTTGACTTATGGCATGAGCTTTTCTTCTGCCACAGGCACTTTGGTTTTTGATAACTTAAAGTTGGTTGATGATCAGGGAACTCAAATCGGCACTACTGTAAGAAGTACTGCTGTTGTAGAAACATCAGTCCCTACCACATACACAGCTCTTACTGGTTTGAATTATATTGTTCCTGCCAACACCACAAGAGTATTGTATGTAAAGGCTGATGTAGTTACTGCCGGCACTTCTCTTACAGCTAACTTGTCCGGTATTACTGCTCAGGGCTATACTTCGCTAGCTGATGCTAGCGCTGCCGGCACTGTTACCGGTAATCCTTTGACAATTAACGCGACCCCTTTGGCCGCTGCTCTTAATAACTCAGTTGGCGCAATCACTGCAGTTGAAAATGCTCCTGCGGTAAGAGTTGCTTCCTTTAATTTAAGCGCAGGACAGTCTGAGGGCGCTAATGTCAATACGATTACTCTTACAACTAAGACTGTTGCTAGTAAATTTTCTAGCTTAACGGTTAAAGTTAACGGTACTCAGGTTGGTAGCGTATATAACACCTTAGCAAGCGCTTCACCATATACTTTCTCAGTTTCATCCCCAATTAATATTGCTGCTGGAACGACTGCAGTTGTAGACGTCTATGCAAACACTCTGGGCTCCACTTATGGTGCAGCTCCTGTAGTTGAATTGACTTCAGTTTCTGCAACCGGTGCTTTAACTAACTCCGTTTTATCCATTGTTGCTAAAGATGGACAGAACGTAACTGTTGGCACTGGCGGTGCATTAACGTTTGATTCTTTGACTAATATCAGCTCTCAGTTTGTTTCTGCCGGAGTAACCGGAGTAAAGTTGGGAACTTATACTTTCAAGGCTGATAACAAAGAAGCTATTAACCTTACTCAGGTTAATATTAAGGATACTGGTGCTCAGGCAAGTACTTTAACTGATTTGACCAACATCAAATTGATGAATGGCACAACTCAGGTTGGTACTACGGCTGGCTCATTAAGCACTGCCGCTGATACAGCATTTGTTATCAACGCCGGTAGCGCCGGAGCAGTTGTTGCTCAGAATGGTTATATCACTTTGGATATAGTCGCTGATGTAAACAATGCCTCAGTTATCACTTCCGGTGATGCTCACACCATTTCTGTTAGCGGTGTTTCTTACCAGGGCGCAAGCTCAGGTAATCCTGACACTATTGCTGATGGTAGCATTACTGATAGTGCCACAGTATTTACTGTTTACAGAACTAATTTGATCGCTACTCAGGGTAGCGTATCTGTAGATAATAATATCTATGATGGCAAGACTGTAGCTAGCTTTACCTTTACTGCCGGAACCGGCGGTCCAGCTAAGTTAGCAAGTACTACTCTCCAGGCCGTTGGTGCTGCTGTATCTACAACTGCTCCTACGACCATGAAGATATATAACGGTTCTACATTAGTTGCTACTCAAGTAGTAACTGGTACAACTGCTACATTGGTTAATTTCTCACCTATTACCGTTTCGGCTGGCGGCTCAGTTACGCTTACCGTTAAGGCTGATTTAACAACTGCTGGCTATTCTGCAAGCAGCCCTGCTAAATCATATGGTGTTAATTTGACTACATATACATGGGGTGACGGTTCAGCTGCTGGTAATGTATTTACTCCTGATCCAAGCATCTCATTGCCTGTTTCTGGCCCTGGAATAGCTTTCTAATAGTTATTTCAAATTATGCTCATAAGAGATTATCTTGATTGATAATCCACAAGCATTACAAAACACCCCCGTCTTCGGATGGGGGTGTTTCTGTTTTTAAAAAGTTATCCACTGCAGGTAAAGCTGATTTTAGTAAATTATGGTATAATAAATTCAAGTCAAGAGTTTTAGAATTAAATAAAATTTATATAAATAATTAACCTGAATTACAGTTATGTCAATAAGACAGAGCTTCTCAAAGATTTTGTTGGCTGTCGCCATAATATTTTTGGGTATCGGATTTATTACGCATGGGGTCTTGGCGGCTCCGTTAGCACCTACCTCTACCTCGGTAAGTGCCATAACTACTAGCACAGCTACTTATGGCTGGGCTTGGGGTGGAGGTACGGAAACTTTTTATGCGGTTGCTTCGTCAACTAATGGCGTAAGTTTTACTGGTGATCCAGTGGTCATACTCTCAACTTCAACCCTAAGCTATGGTTTTACGGGTTTAGACGTTAATACTAGGTATTGGTTGGTTGTTTTCTCCGGAGAAAGCACATCCACGTTTTCTTCTATGGCTACTTCGTCGCCTTTTTATACTTTGGCAAAACCGGCTTCGGCACCAACTACCGGCACAGTAACTTCTTCTACTATACCATTGACTATTAATGTTAATGGTAATCCGGCTAATACGGTTTATGCCATTTATAATACGACCACATCCAGATTTTTAGATAGTACTGGCGCTGCAACAACTAGCGCTGTTTATCAAGCTACTTCTACTTGGGGTACTTCTCTCGCGGCAGTTGGCTTAACTCCTAATACAGCCTATCAATTCGTGGTTGTCGCTAGAAATGGTGATGGGGTTAATGCTGCCACGTCTTCAGCTAGTACGGCTGTTCGGACTTTGGCTGAGGCTAATGCTCCAACTACCGGCACAGTAACCACTTCCACTATTCCGTTGACTATAAATACGGGCAGTAATCCGGCAGCCACGACTTACGCTATTTATAACTACACACTAGATAACTACTTAGACGCTTCTGGTACGGCTACGACCACTGCTGTTTTTCAAACTACTTCCACTTGGGACGTTTTTGCAGCTGTAGGCTTAACTCCCAACACTTCCTATCAGTTTAAGGTTGTATCTAAAAATGGTAGCGATGTTGTTGCTACTTCAAGCGCTAGTACGGCGATTTATACTTTAGCTGTTGAGCCTGCTTCTATATCGGCCATAGTCAATAATACGTCTCAAATAACGGTTTCTTGGTCGAATGGTAGTACTCAATATTATGCTGAGAATACGACAACCGGAGATAATTCCGGCTGGATTTCATCCACAGGTTATACTTTTAGCGGATTGCGTTGCGGTACATCTTATACCTTTAAAGTGAAAGGTGAAAATGGCGATAGCGTCCCTACTGATTGGAGTGGTTCGGTTAGTGCTACTACTAATAGCTGTGGAGTCGCTCTTGGCGGGGGAGGAGGCGGGTATTATTGGAATCCAGTAACTCCCACTGTCTCTAGTTCTCCTGTAGTGGAAAACTCACCAGTAGCCCCAATTACTTATTATGTTCCTGGTTTAGTTGCTCCAGTAGTTACTCCTGTAGCTACCCCAGTTACCAAGAGCGTTAATAAATTTATCTTCAAACGCACTCTTTATCCTGGTTCTCGAAGCAATGACGTTAAAGAGCTTCAGGTCTTATTGAAGAGCTTAGGTTATTTCAGCTATCCTACTTTTACTACTTATTACGGTCCTGCGACTAAGGCAGCGGTAGTCAAATTCCAAAAAGCCAATAATCTTAAGCCTTATCCGGGATGGGTTGGTCCGGGAACTCTAAAGGCGCTTAATAGCATTGTAAAATAGATATTTAGGGCTTAATCCTTTAAATCCGCTCCATAAAAAGAGCGGATTTAAGTTTATATAAAGTAGTCGTTGGTGTGGTATTTCTCTGACTTGTCTAAAAGGGATTATTCTGATAAAATTAGCCTGTAATTACTGAAAAAATAAATAAAGATTTATGCCAAGATCAAGTATTTATGCCTTTTTAAAAGGAATTATATGGGTATGTTTGGGAATCATTCTTTTAACGCCCCTTTATGTCAATTCAGCGCTATTTTTCCCTTTTATTGTCGGTAAAACCGTGGTTTTCTCGGTTTGCGTGGAGATAATGTTTTTAGCTTTTTTAGCCCTTTGCTGGAAGAATCCTGATTATCGTTTAAGGGTAAATCTCGTTGTAATTTTAATGGCGATTTATCTTGGTATTCTTACTTTAGCCTCTTTTTTGGGCAATGATTTTTATCATAGTTTTTGGAGTAATAATGAAAGAAGTGACGGTATTCTTCTTTTAATCCATTTATTCCTCTTCGTTATCGTTCTAACAGGCTTCTTCCGCAAGGTTAAGGACTGGTTGATCGTTTTCGATATGTTCCTAATCGCGACGGTTTTAGTTAGTTTTGTCGCCCTTGATCAATACTTAGCTTTAAAGTTCCCTGGCGCTTGGGTCGAGCATTTTCTTGAATCGAGTAACGGCGCTCGTTTAGCGACGACAATAGGTAATGCCGGGTATGTGGCTGGTTATATGGTTTTCGGTATTTTTACCGCGGTCTTCCTCTTTTTTAAGCGTAAAGAAACTTGGCTTCGAGTCGCTTACGGCTTAGTGATTGTTCTTGAGATTTTTATTACTCTTCAAACTCAAACGAGGGGCGGTATGATAGCTTTATTTATTGCGGGACTTATTTTTATTGGTTATTTGATGTTTTTTTATTTTAACGATCAAAGACTTAAAATGGCGGCCTTAGGTTTAATAATCTTAGCCATTTTAGGGGTTAGCTCTATTTTTATTTTTAAAGACTCAAGTCTAATAAAAAGCAATGCGATATTAAATCGTGTAGCTTCGATTTCTCTTTCTGACGGTAGTACAAATAATCGTTTAGTAACTTGGGGGATTGCTATTGAAGGGATTAAGAAGAAGCCTCTACTAGGTTACGGGCAAGAGAATTTTTATCAGGTTTTTGATAAGTATTATACAACAAAGAATTCCGAGCAATGGTTCGATCGGTCGCACAATATGATTTTCGATCGGGCGACTACCGGCGGCTTGATTGGTCTAGTCTCTTATCTCGCCCTCCTTCTCGTTCCCTTTTATTTCCTTTGGGTTTTTTATAAGGATAAAGAAAATGCGAAGAAGCTTGAGGGAGATATTGATGAGAAGACTTGGGGGCGGAAATATTTTACGCCAGTTATCTTTTCTCTTCTTATCTTGGCTTATCTTATTCAAAACATGTTTATTTTCGAGGCTTTAGTTACCTATGTGCCGTTGTTTTTAGTTATTTCTTATGTCGGCCTCTTTGGTAAACAGCAGTTCGACTTCAGCTTCCTTAAAAAAGATAATTTTAAAACGGCTGCTTTAATCGTATGTTTGATTATTTTTATTCCCTCCTTTTATTATTTTAACCTAAAGCCTTTAAAGGCTAATGCCGGCTTTATTAAAGTCCTGTCGGCTCAAGGACTATCTATGGATGATAAGTTTAAGGCTTTTGATGAGGTAATTAATATGAATACCTTGGGTAATCAGGAGTATCGCCGTCATTTCTTTTCTCTTTTTGAAGGTTTTTTACAAAATTGGATTAATGATGAGAGTCTTAAAAAACAATATTCTGAGCAGCAGGTTTCTGATTTTACAAAGAGAATGGAAAATTATCTGCTTGACCAGATAAGAGAGAATCCTTATAGCGTTTCGAATTATTTAAGCCTAATGCGTTTTTATAATGTTTCTTATTTTTTTGATACAGCGAGGCTTGATCGGTCAATAGAGATTTCTAATAAGGCAAAAGAATTAAGCTCTGGCCGACCTCAAGTTTATTATGAAACGGCGACTTCTTATTATTATCGAGCTCAGGTTGAGAAATATCAGAAGCAGGATGATAAGGCTGGCGCTGATTACCAGCTGTCTATTAATGCTTTTTATGAAGGGGCGGCCTTGAATTATTATAAATATAATGCGATTACTGAATTAGGTTCATTTATCTCCGCTGTTTCGAAGAATCAGGATTTTATAGGTTATATGGTAAAAAATGGCATTTCAGGCAAGAAAATTGAGGAGGTAGCGAAAGAAATACTCAGTTGGTATAGCGAGGTGCCTGAGGGTGATAATAAGACAATAGCAAGAGAAAGTCTTTTAAATACTGTTAATATCCTTTTTTCAGCTGATTCGGGAAATAAGATTTTAGAAGAAGTTTTGAATCAAGTTAAAGAGTTGAAATAAAATAAATTTATGGCCAAATATCTTATAACTGGAGGCTCAGGGTTTTTAGGAATAAATTTAATTAGGTATCTTTTGGATAAAGGTCATACAGTGAGGTCATTGGATTTTGCGCCGTTTGATTATCCGGAGCAAGATAAGATAGAGGCCGTCTTGGGTGATATTAGGGATAGAGATATGGTTAATAAATGCATGGACGGTATAGATGTTGTAGTCCATTGCGCAGCTGCTTTACCGTTATATTCGAAAGAAGATATTTTGTCTACTGACTTTGAGGGGACTAAAAATGTGATTGAAGAGGCTTATCTTAAAAAAGTCGATCGTTTCATTCATATTTCTTCTACGGCTGTTTACGGCATCCCCGATCATCATCCCTTGTTGGAAAGCGATAGGCTTGAGGGAGTCGGACCATATGGCCAGGCTAAGATTTTAGCAGAAATCGCTTGTTTAGAGTATGCGCGCAAAGGAATGTGCGTATCAATAATTAGGCCAAAATCGTTTATTGGTCCTGAAAGACTTGGGGTTTTTGCTTTATTTTATGATTGGGCTAAAGATGGAAAAGGATTTCCAATGATTGGTATGGGTAATAATCGCTATCAATTGCTGGACGTGGAAGATTTATGCGAAGCTATTTATATTTGCGCGACCGCCGAGAAAGAGAAAGTAAATAATACTTTCAATATCGGCGCTAAAGAGTTTACTACCATGAAAGAGGACTATCAAGCGGTTCTTGATAAGGCGGGCTTTAAAAAGAAAATAAAAGGTTTTCCTGCTATGCCAATGATTTTAACCTTAAGAGTCCTGGAATTTTTCCATTTATCTCCGTTATATAAATGGGTATATGAAACAGCCAGTGAGGATAGTTTTGTTTCTATTGAAAGGGCTGAAAATATCCTTGATTGGCACCCTAAATATTCTAATAAAGACGCCTTATTAAGAAACTACCAATGGTATCTTGATAATCTTAAAAGTTTCGAGGGGAAGTCGGGCATTTCCCATAGAGTGCCATGGAAGCAGGGAATATTGAAGCTTGTTAAGTTATTTTTTTAAAAATGAAGAATTTCTGGAAATATTTCATTATTGTAATCTTTATTTTATCATTGATACGGTTATCTTTTTTTGTTGGTAAGTTTGGGAGCGATATTTTGCAATTGGATTTTTCAACTTTTTATACGGCAGGCCAATCAGTTGCTTACGGTTTGAATCCGTATGATAATAATATTTTAATCGGTAAAAACTTTTGGGACGGCTGGGCAATGAATCACTTTAGTCAGTTTCTTTATCCGCCGATAATGGCAAACTTTTTTCAGTTATTTTCTTTTTTACCTTATATAGCGGCTAAGTATGTATGGATGGTCACTTCTTTACTGTTAATTTATTTGTCAGTTAAGATTTTTTGCGAAAGAATAAATGTTGATTGGCGGAAGAATAGGTATTTATTGGCGTCTTTGATTTTATTGTTTTACCCATTAATCTCTCTATTGAACGCCGGACAAATAGACGCATTCACTCTTTTTATATTGGTATTATTTATTGGTTTAATGGTTTTCGATAAAAAATATTTCTTAGCTGGGGTTGTTCTATCCTTCGCCGTTTTTTTTAAGCTCCATACTATTTATTTATTACCCTTCCTTTTTTTAATGAAGAAATGGAAAGCGGTTTATGGCCTTATTTTTGGAGGAGTGGTAATTCTTGTCATTATGACAATTATAAACGGGCCGTCGTTAACTAAGGATTATTTTTTGAAGGAGTTGCCCAGGATTTCAAAATATAGCTACGAGGGGAATCAGGCTACAAGGTTGGATTTAAGCTCATTGAATATTTCTGTTAATAACGATGTTTTTGAGAAGGATGGCAGGAAATATCAGTCGGGTTTTGAAATGTTTAATACGGCAAGCCTCGTTCCATTTATAAATAATTATCTTAAAGATCGCGGCGCTACCCTTCCAATATCTTTGTATTCTTTATCTTTATTCGCTATATTTTTATTACTGTCCATTACGTGGTTCGTTAAAAAAGGATTTAATAATCATTTTTTATCAGAAGATCAAGAAAACCTGCTTTGGATTTTTGCTTTTTGCGTTGTTCTGCTGTCAGCTCCCCTGACTTGGGCAAGTAATGCCTTATGGCTATTATTATTATTCCCATTATTAGTAAAGATCTATTATAATCTAGATAGAGATAAGAATAATCCCATTCATTTATGCCTTGCTGTTTTTTCATTGGCTTTGATAGCAATTCCAGACAGTTATGGCTTCCCCTTGGCTATTCCTTACTTTCAAAAGATTTTTATGTTTAAATATGTTGCGGGAGAAATGGGATTGCTTCTGAGTATATTTTTAATGTTGAATAATTATAATTTTAGAAAGGTGAAGCTTAGCAATATGAGAGTTGTAATTTTTGATGTGGATGGGACGCTTTATGACTTAAATAAAGTTTATTATCGCGTTATTATTGAAATGTTTATTGAACTAATTAGGAAGCCTGGAATTGTGAAAGATTTTTGGATAATTTATAGGTTTAGGAGCATAAAAAGAAAAATCACCAGCTGCAATAATGAACAGGAGATTTTTAGTTTAGTCGCTAATAAATTAAATTGCGACCAAGAAAGGCTGAAGTTATTGATTAATGATTGGACTATAGAAAGGCCATTGAAATATATCAAGAAATATAAATTTCCCGGTTTGGAAGTTTTTATAGACTATCTAAATAAGAATGGTATCCAAGTTTATTTTTTATCAGATAACCCGGCAAGAGAAAAAATTTCATCCTTAAATTTAAGGGGGAAGGTATTTTATTTTGGAGATAGTATTATTAAGGAGAAGAAACCAAATACTTCCGGGCTAATGACCATCCTATCAGAAGCTGGTATTAAGGCGGAAGATTGCCTTTTATTGGGTGATCAAAATCAGGATAGGCTATTATCTAAAAATGTTGAAGCAAATTTTTTAATGGTTGACGGTAATGATTTTTATCATAAATTGTTAAAATATTAATATATGGCTTTTATTTATCTAGTTATCGCTTTCATTTTAAATTCATTGGCTAATATTTTATTGAAAATAAATGCCAATGCCGGCTTTAAATTCACGGGAATAAACTGGAGTACGATTAGCGGCAATTATTTTTTCTTCTTTGGTATAATCCTTTTTGCTGTTAATGTCATATTCTACTTTTTGGCTTTGCGTAATATCTCTCTGACCTTAGCTTATCCAATAATGGTGGGGATGAGTTTTTTTATTATAAATTCCTATGCTTATTTTTTCCTGGGAGAGAAGATAAATGCCATGCAGATTTTTGGATATTTTTTGATAGTCTTAGGAATAGTTACTGTTTTATATTTCGCTAGAAAATAGTCATTTATGAAATACTTGAAATTAATCAGAATGAATCATTGGGTTAAGAATTTTCTTATTTTTATTCCTATTATTTTCGCCGGAGATATTTTTGATTTTTTGAGATTTGAAAGAGTGGCCTTAGCCTTTGTTTCTTTTTGCCTGTTAGCTTCGGCGGTTTATATTATTAATGATTTATTTGACAAGAAAGCCGACTCATTGCATCCGACCAAGAGTTTAAGGCCGATTGCGTCAGGTAAAATAGGCGCTTCTCAGGCTATATTTTTCGTAATTTTATTTACGACAATTGCTTTTGCTGTATCTTTTATCTTTATCCCTGAGATAATTGTAGTATTGCTGGCATATCTCGCTTTAAATTTATTATACTCATTTTATTTTAAATATCTGCCGATTTTCGACATTTTATTTATTGCTGGCTTTTATTTGATTAGAATATTGATTGGCGGATTAGCCGGTTCTGTGCTTATATCAAGTTGGCTGGTGTTATGTATCGTATTCGCCAGTTTACTTATTATTATCGGGAAGCGCCTTGGAGAATTGAAGCATGAGAATAAAAGAGAGGTTTTAAAATTCTATAATGAGGAATTTCTTAAGCAGTTATTATATTTATTTGCTGGGTTGTCGATTGTTTCATACGGTTTATACAGCGCCTTAGCTGTTAATTCTCCTTTGGCGGTATATTCGGTTTTTTTTGTTATTCTTGGAGTTATTAGATATTTATATGTATCACAAGGCTCTGATGATATAGAGTATCCGGAGAAAATGATTATTAATGATAGGGTAATTTTATTTTCTATAATCTTGTGGCTGATTTATATGTTTTTTTGCGTTATAAATGTTTAAAATATGATCACGAAAGAATCGGTTATAAAATTTAAACAAAAGATTTTAACTCATGAAGGCTTTCTGAAGTATTTTAAGAATACTTCGTGGATGCTTTTTGGTCAGGTAATTTCAATGTTCCTGTCTCTTTTTGTGTATATTATCTTAGCAAGACATCTTGGCCCAAGAGATTATGGATTAATGAGTTACATCATGAACTTTTGCTTATTATTTTCTTTTATTGCCAGTTTAGGGCTGGATAGTATCATAAATAGGGATTTAGTTAGAAATCCTGGTAGCTATAGAGAATATCTAGGTACGGGGTTTGTTTTGAAGATTTTTGGAGCAATTATTGCACTGGCGGTGATTTATCTTTCTAGTTTTATATTATCAGTCGATCTATCTTCTAAAAGATTAATTTTATTGTTTTCTTTATCCTTTTTCTTTCAACCATTAAACATCATTTCTTTATTTTTTCAAAGCAGGGTTGAAGTAAAAAATAATACTAAAGCCCAAATTATATACAACATATTTTCTGTATCACTTAAGGCCCTTTTTATTTTTTTAGGTTTGAGTGTATCCTGGTTCGTTCTTTCATATGCTATTGATGCAGTGATACTTGGATTTAGTTACATATATATTTATAAAAAAAGGGGATACAAAATATTAGAGTGGAGATTTGATAATGCCTTGGCTAAGTATTTACTTTTTAATTCTTGGCCTTTTATGTTTTCCGCTTTAGCAGTTTCAATTTATATGAAAATAGATCAGATTATGATAGGGTCAATGATAGATGATTCATCTGTCGGTATTTATGCTGCAGCCGCTAAACTATCTGAAACCTGGTATTTCATCCCGTCTCTTATATGCGCTTCCGTGTTCCCAGCAATTATTAATGCTAGTTGTGGAAATCAAGCAAGGTTTGTTTATAGGTTAAAAAGATTATATTCTTTAATGTTTTGGCTTTCCCTGTCCCTAGCATTGTTTTTAACGGTATTTTCTAATATCATTATTACTATTGTTTACGGGAGTGATTATCTTCAAGCTGCTTCAATTTTAAGAGTGCATGTTTGGTCGGGGATTGGTGTTTTCCTCGGTGTGGCCGTAACTCAATATCTTATCTCCGAAAATTATAATAAAATTTTGTTTTTTATGACCTTTGTTGGTGCTATCATAAATATTCTACTTAATCTATTATTGATACCTAGAATGGGAATAATGGGTGCAGCCGTTGCGACCTTAGTTTCTTATTCTTTTGCGACTATATTTATTATTTTTTTTAAAAAAACTAGAGCTCAAATTAAATACATGCTTGAAGGAATTATTTTTAAATTTTAATTTATGGATTTAATTCAGATTGTTAGAAAATTAGCTCATAAAATTGGATTTGATGTCGTGAGATTTCCAACTGCCGGACTTAAAAGACAAATGATGTTGATTAAGCACCACAAGATAGACAATGTTTTTGATATTGGGGCAAATATGGGGCAATATGCAAAACAATTAAGACAATTAAGATATTATGGAAAAATTACATCTTTTGAGCCCCTATCTTCAGCATTTGAAGTGCTCAAGGTCGCAGTTAAAAATAATAGCAATTGGGAGGCTGTAAATATTGCATTGGGAAGCTTTGACGGCGATGGTGAAATAAATATTGCCAAGGATTTATATTGCAGTTCTATTTTAGGGCTTGATCAGGATAATAAACTATTAGTAAATTATACCGGAAAAGAAAAAATTACAATAAGGAAGTTGGATAGTATAATTGATGATTATTATTGTGATGGTGATAGTTTATTTGTAAAGATAGATGCACAGGGATACGAAAAAAACATTTTAGATGGGGCAGAGAATTCACTTACTCATATTAATGGTTTACAATTAGAAATGTCTTTAACAAGGTTTTATGAAAAAGAAATGCTTTTTGAGGATATGCTTTCTTTATTGAAGGAAAAGGGATTTAAAATATTTTCGATGGAGAATGTTCATTTTGATGGAAAAAGTGGTCAGTTATATCAGATAGACGGTATATTTTTTAAATAGCTAACATAGTCAATGATAAATAAAATGGATAAATTAGTTTCTATTATAATTCCCACGTATAATAGTGCTAAATTTTTACGGGATGTTTCCTTGCCATCGGTCTTGAAACAAAGCTATAAGAATTTAGAGGTGATTGTAATTGATGATGGCTCTACCGACGATACAAGAGATGTCGTTAGTGGTTTTATTCTTAATGAAAATTTTAAGTATTATTATCAAGATAATAAAGGACAGGCTTCCGCTAGAAATTTAGGTATAAAATTATCAACTGGAGAATATGTAGCATTTTTGGACGCAGATGATTATTGGCATCCAAACAAAATATCTAAACAGTTAGATTTAATGCTACTTAATAACAGTAAGGGATTTTGTTTTTGTGATTTTTATGAAATTAAAGATGGTAATAGAAAATATTATAGTCAAAACCCAGGAGATAGTTTTTTAATTGATATTTTAATGGCTCTTAAATCGGTTTTACCATCAACTATTTTAATAAAAAGGGAGGTTCTTAATAGGATTGGTTTTTTTAACGAAAAATCTAATCTGAGGTATATAGAGGATATTGATTTTATTATCAGGCTAGCAGCGTCTGAGGAGTTTGTTTATCTGCCAGAGGCTCTAGTTTTTTATCAATCTTCTATTGGTAAGGGTGGATGCGATAGATTGGCAAGATTTATTGATTTAATAGAATTATACAGTATAAAACATAGCAACTTAATTGAGGGTAACTATAAAAAAGCATCAATTCAGTACCGTTTTTTAGGTAGCGGCTTTATTAAAACCAATAGAATTGGCCGTGGCAGAAAGTATCTTTTAAAATCATTAAGATACAATTATTTCAATTTATTGTCGGGTTTGTATTTTTTAATTTCTATTTTTGGTAGTAATTTTTTTAACTTTATTTTTTTAATAAAACAAAAATTTATTAAAATGAATTATTCATACCAAAATAAATTAGTAATATTTACAGCTTATGTTATTGACTTAGCGGGCGGTTTACTCTTTTTAAGAAAGAATAACAAGATTTATAATCAAAGTGTAAGAAAAATACTTATAGTTAAGATTGACAATATTGGTGATTGCTTTTTAATGTCGCCGCTATTTACTGAATTAAAAAAGATAAATTCAGGAGTTAAATTAGATGTTTTATGTCTCAATGCCTCCGGGGATATTTTTGAAAACAATAGAAGCATTAACAAGGTCTTTAAAATAAATAGCGACTCTTTTAAGGATCTTTTTCGTGTTCTAAAAAAGATCAAGGAGGAAAATTACGATATTTTTATTGACGCTCGAGGATATGCTAAGGTCGCGTTATTGGGTTTCTGTTCCGGAATAAAAATAAGGTTAGGATTTTTGGAAGAAGTTTTAAATTTTCTATATACTAATAAAATAGAGTATTCTAGAAATGCTCATGAAAGCGAAAAATATTCTCAGTTACTTAGTGAGTTCGGGATTATTGATTCTGATTCATGGATTCCTAGGCTGGATTTAAGGAGTGATATTAATGTTGATAATTTCAAAATTAATGGCCAGGTACTAGCTATTCATCCAGGAGCCAGTTTGGCTTATAAGAAATGGCCAATTGAAAAATGGGTTGAATTATTAAAGAGAATTATTAATGACAATAATGATATAGATGTTGTTATTTTAGGAAGTAAGGAAGAGTTTAAGATAGCCGGTAAAATAGTGGCTGGCCTGCCTGATTCGCGCGTAACTAATTTAGCCGGTAAGATGAATATAGCCCAGAATTATTTATTTTTATCAAAATGTTTTATATTTATCGGAAATGATTCTGCTCTTGGCCACTTAGCTGGTCCGCAAGGAATCGCGACTATTACTCTAATGAATTCAGTTATTGATAAAAATAGATGGAGGCCTTTAGGCACAAAAGTGGAAGTTATTAGCGGAAAAAATGAGGAGCATAGATGCTTATACGATCAATGTCCTTATCCATGTCCTAATATGGATTCAATAACCGTAGAAGATGTTCTCAAAAAGGTAAATTATTTCATCAATTTAAATAAATAAATATTTTATGTTAATCTCATTTTTCAAAAAGATTATATGGAGGTTCGGGATATTTTTTAGGAAAGACTTTTATGGCGGGGGATTATTCTCTTTAATATTTCTTTTACCACTAAGGTTAAGAAATAGATATCCTAAAAGTCTTTCTCTGACTGGCTATTTATCTAAAAAAATAAAAAGTCTTTCAATTAAAGAATCGCAAAGCGGTTGGAAAATATCTTCCGATTCTTTCGTGCTTGAGATCCCTAGTATCTCTGATGATATTATGGATGTAATTTATCCTTTTTTGGGAGAAAAAAACAAGTTTATTGAGAAATTCCTAAGCAATCCTTTTTATTCCGAGGGTTTTTATATGAACGAAAGATGTTTTTTCTCTGCTGGTGATTCGGTTATCGATATGGGGGCGAATGTGGGATTTTTTACTATCCCCGCCAGTAAGCTGGTCGGATTAGCCGGTAAAGTTTATTCCTTTGAGCCAGTTACTGAAGCATCTGATATTTTAAAAAACAACATGCTTATTAATAGCTGTAGTAATATACAATTAGTCAATAGCGCCCTCGGATCTATTAATTCTGAAGTAAGTTTAAACGTGGATGCTAGCAATTTATTTGAATCATCATCAGTTGTAATAGAGCCTTCTAATAATAATTTTAAAAGGACAGTAAATCAATTAACTTTAGATGAATTCATAACACAGGAAAAAATAGACAAGGTGGATTTTATAAAGGTGGATATAGAAGGTGCCGAAAGAGATATGCTCAAGGGAGCTGAAATTACCATTAAAAGATTTAAGCCTCGCATCGCTATAAGAATTTATCATTTACCAGATGATCCTAGTGTTATAGAAGATATATTGCGTTCATATGTTCCGCAGTATAAGATTGAAAAATTTTATAATAAAACGTTGTACGCGTATCTGTAATCCCGCGCGTTAATTAAGGCTTAATATAATATAATGAAGCAAGAGCTAATTTCGATTATTATACCAACTTATAACAGACTAGATGTTCTGTCTAGTATCTCAGTTCCAAGTGTTATAAAACAAACCCACGATAATTGGGAATTAATTATTGTTGATGACGGATCGACGGATAATACTAAAGAATTTTGCAATGAACTGATGACTCTTAATAGTAGAATAAAATATGTTTATAAGGAAAATGGGGGACAGGGCTCAGCTAGGAACATCGGCATTAAGTCGGCTAAAGGGGAGTATGTCCTTCTTTTAGATTCTGATGATGCCCTATTGCCAAAAATGGTGGAGATTATGCTGGGGAGAATTATTGGGAATAGTTGCGATATAGTTAGGTGTAAAAAATGGGATTATAATTTCCAAAAGGGCTTTATTAATTTAAGTGACGATAATCCTAGTTGTGTTATTTATAGAAAAAGATTATTTGAAAAATTTTGCTATTATAGCGAGGATAGGAAATTGATCGGCATTGAAGACGCTGATTTAAGCATTTCTTGGCATAAGCTGGAAAAGGAAATCGGTTATGAACTAAAAGATATTAAATACCATGAGCCATTAGTTATATATTTAACTCATGAAAATCAAGCAACAAGTGATAGTGATTTGCCGAGAAAAAAAGGAATGGTTAACTCACTTATTGAGAAATATAGCAATGACAATAAAGTCGATTCAGAGGAAATGTATATAAAATACAGAGAGCTAGGGAATATAAAATTAATACTCAAAGACGTTACTGGAAAGAATGAATTAAAAAAGTCTTTAAGTATTAAGTTTAATCTCGAGTCTGTTATGCTCTTATTTATTAGTTATTTAGGTTTAAGGATGTATCCTTTATCTATCTCGATGATTAAAAAAATAAGAGAGAGAATTATTTGGAGAATTAAATTGAAAAGGGGTATTAAGAATTACCCTCTTCTGTATCGTGAGGCTTTAAAAATGACAAAAAATAAATAAATGAAAATAGCCATCAATCTTTTGCAATATACTGATATTCAGGGCATAGAAATATATGCCTCAAATGTTTTGTCATCGCTTTTTAAAAATGATAAGGATAATACCTTTATCTTATATATGAATCAGAAGTCTGCCAAGATATTTGATTTTCATGGAGATAATATAATAAGGAGAGAGATTAAATTTAAAAATATATCAAAGATTAAATTGCTAGCTTATCAGCAATTGATGCTTCCCTTGTCTTTAATTAAGGAGAGAGTCGATTTGCTTTATTGTCCTTCAATTGCTATGCCACTATTTTACAGCAAGAAGATCGTAACGATCTTGGATTGCGCTTTTTTCAGGTTTAAAGAGGAGGCTGGCATTATATCGCGGCTTTATATAAAATCGGCTCTTTGGTCATCGAAATACAATTCCAAAAAAATAATAACCATATCCGATTTTTCTAAGCGTGAGATTATGGAGGTTTTAAAAGTGAAGGAAGATAAAGTAGTTGTTGCTTATGCGGCTCTTCCGAAGCTTGCTGAGGTTCCCGGTGATCGTGTTAATAGTATATTGGAAAAGTTTGATTTAAATGATGGCCCTAAAGTCAGAAAATATTTTTTATACGTCGGTAATTTCAGGCCGAGAAAGAATGTGCCGAGGATGATTGACGCTTTTAATTCATTGGGCGATAAGTATGAAGATATTCATTTTTTGTTAGTCGGAAAGATTGAAGAAAGGTTTTTTAATCTTGAAGAGGAGATAAATAAAAAAAATCCTCATGGTAGGATAAAATACCTCGGGGTTATAAATGAGGAGGAAAAGGCTGTTTTATATCAAAATACCCTAGCTTTGGTTTTTTATTCTCTTTATGAGGGTTTCGGATTGCCTGTCTTAGAGGCGCAATCATTAGGCGTTCCCGTTCTAACCTCCAATTCATCATCTTTGATTGAGGTTGCTGCCGACAGCGCTTTATTAACTAATCCTTTATCGGTTGAGGAGATGAGCTTAAACATGAAAAAAATAATAGAGGATGGCAATCTTAGAGATGATTTAATTAAAGCTGGTAAAATTAATTTACAAAGATTCTCTTGGGACGAGGAAAGTAAAATAATCTTAGAAATATTTAATAATCTAAATGAAAATACTCCAAGTAAATAAATATTATTACCCCGTAATCGGGGGAGTGGAAAAAGTCGTAAAGGACTTGGCCGACGGTTTAGCCGGTCGAGATGATATTGAGATGGAGGTTTTAGTTTGTCAAAAGTCCGGTAAGATGGCGATTGATGAAATTAACGGCATAAAAATATTTCGAGCTTCTAGCTTGGGAATAGTTATGAGAATGCCGATTTCCCTAGATTTTTTTAAGCTTTATAAAAAACTGGAAAAAGAAAATGACTTAGTAATCTTGCATCATCCCTTTCCTTTGGGCTTTTTAGCTTATATTTTATTTTCGAGGAATAAAAAAATGGTGGTTTGGTATCATAGTGATATTATTAGACAGAAAATAACAGGTTTCTTAATTTCTCCCCTAATTAACTTAACTCTTAAAAGAGTCAGATATATTTTTACTTCCAGTGATAATATGATCAAGAATTCTCCTTATCTAAGGAAGTTTTCTCATAAATGCCTAGCAATCCCTTATGGGATCGAAGCAAGTAGTTTGGAGTTTACTGAGTTAATAAAATCTCAAGCGCAGGAGATAGTCAAAAAATATCAAAGGCCGATAGTCCTTTCCGTTGGCCGGTTAGTTTATTATAAAGGCTTTGAATATTTGATAAAATCTTTTAAGTCAGTAGATGATGCGATTTTATTGATTATCGGAGAGGGACCTTTAAAAGAAGAGCTTAATAAGTTAATTTTAGATTTAGGCCTTAGGGAAAAAGTTTTTATTCTTGATCATGTTTCTGATTTAAAGCCTTATTATGCCGCTTGTAAAATATTCGCCTTGCCATCAGTAGCTAATTCGGAGGCTTTTGGCTTAGTCCAAATGGAAGCCATGGCTTATAGTAAGCCGGTTATCAATACGAATCTCCCGACTTCCGTTCCTGAGGTTTCAGTTGATATGGAAACGGGATTAACGGTTGAACCGAAAAACGCCCAGGCTTTAGCTGAGGCGATAAATAGACTTCTTAATGATAGCGAACTTTATGAGAGGTTGTCGAAAAATGCAAAAATTAAAGTCGAAGATAAGTTTTTAATGGCTAAGTTTTTAGATAGCCATAAAGATGTTTTCTTAGGGATGACAGAGTAATTAATTTGTTTTTTTTCACTGCCCCTTCCTACTAATTATCACCTTAACCGTCTTAAGAATAACGCTTAAATCAAGGAAAAGAGAACGGTTCTTGATATAGAATAAATCATATTTAAGCTTTTCTAAAGATTCTTCTTTCGAACCGCCGTACGCTGGGCCATTTAATTGCGCCCAACCCGTCAGCCCCGGCTTTACGAGTAACCTTTCTTTATAAAACGGGATGTCCTGAGCCAGGATTTCAATAAACTCCGGCCGTTCGGGGCGAGGCCCGACGAAACTCATATCGCCTTTAAGAATATTGATCAGCTGAGGGATTTCATCTAATCTCGTCTTTCTCATTATCCGTCCGAATTTCGTTACTCTCGGATCATTCTTCTCCGCCCACTGGGCGCCGTTCTTTTCCGCGTCGTTAATCATAGAGCGGAATTTTAGGGCCAAGAAAGTCTTGCCATTCTTGCCGGTCCTGATCTGTTTAAAGATTATCGGGCCGGAACTCTCCATCCTTATAATTAAAGCGACTATTGGCGCAATGAATAAAGAAATGGCGAGGCCGATAATAGCAAGGATGATATCCATAACTCTTTTTATAACCTCGTAGAATTTCTTAGAATTTTCTGTCAGGTTTTCTAAGAACCAGCTATGCTCGATATCTTTAACCGGAACCTTGCCGGTAACTTGTTCGTAAAAGCCGTTTAAGCTATAGATATCAATACCGAGGGAAAGGCAATCGAAGATCTTTTTAGCTGATTCCGAGTCATTCTTCATTTCAGAGGAGACGACTAATAGATCGATCTTATTAGTTTCGCAAAAAAGCCTGAGGTTGTCCGGGAAAGCGTTAGTGGTTATGGCTTTAAAGCCGAGCTGGGGCCGATTTCTAATTTCTTCGATCAGCTCATGGGCTAGGGGGTTATTAGCCATAATTAAGGCGTTATTAGCGATCTTTTCTGATTTAATCGTCGTATAGAAAAGCTTGCGCCAAAAAAAGATTAAGACGCCGGTAATAGCTAGGTCGATAATTAGAACTCTTTGAGGTTTAATAGTATTCTCAAACAGCGGTCCAAGGAAATAGAAGATTAAAATGGCGATTAAGCCGCTAATAAGGAGAGTGCGGGCTAGAATATTGGCGAGGCTGAAGTTATTGTAACTTATCTTAATATCATAGAGTTCGCTAATAAAGAAAATGATTAACCAGAAAAAGAAAACAAAGGAAAAAGGCCAAAAATGGCTTTCGAATTGATTCGAACTTCCGCTTAATCCGAAGCGGAGAGCTAAAGTCAGCCAAAGAGAAAAGTAGAGGATAACTAGGTCGCCCCCGATTAGTAAGCCCTTTTTAGTTTTAACGATTATTCCGTTCATATCTTTAATTCTCTTAATTTATAACATATTTGTTATTATTTCTCAAGTTTTAATTAAATTCCTAATATGTTATAATACTGATAATTACTATTATAAATTATGGCTAAAAAATCAGCTTTTTCCTTTTTTATCTTCGCCTGTTTTGCGCTGGCCGTTTTTTTATTTTCATCTTGTGCTGTTTTAGCCTTTACTCCTGATGATCCGCTTTTCAGTTATCAAAGGGACTATCTTAATCAGATAAAAGCGCCTGAGGCCTGGGATCGAGCTAATGGACAGGGTGTTGTTGTCGCTGTCCTTGATTCGGGAGTAGATATTAATCATCCCGATTTAAAAGATAATATTTGGGTTAATGTTGGAGAAATTCCTAATAACGGCAAGGATGACGATAGCGACGGTTATGTTGATGATTTTAATGGCTGGGATTTTGTTGATAATACTAATGATCCGCGACCGAAGTTCGATAGCGGTTATACTCAGGGCGGTATTTATCATGGTACAGCTATTGCCGGTATTATCGCCGCTAAGGCTAATAATAAAGAAGGGATTTCCGGCGTTGCTTACGGAGCGAAGATTATGCCCCTAAGAGTCTTATCTGCCGACGGTACGGGCGATATTAATAAAGTTGCTAAGGCGATAAGATACGCTGTCAATAAGGGCGCTAATGTTATAAACTTGAGCTTGGTTGGCGATAGTTATGTCCAAAAGCTGGCTGATGAAATAAAATGGGCGAAGAGCAAGGGCGTGGTCGTTGTCGGCGCTGTCGGCAATGATAATCGCAACTTGATTTCCAGCCCGACTTACCCGGCTTGTTACGGTGATAATCTTAATAATTGGATTTTGGCCGTCGCTTCAGTTAACGGCTCTAATATTAAATCTTCTTTCAGTAATTGCGGCGCCGGCTGCGTCGATTTAGTCGCTCCCGGAGAAAGTCTTTTAAGTCTTAATTTCCATGACGGAGCAGTCGAAGGCTTTAAGGGCTATTATTTAAAAGGTTTGACGGGAACTTCTTTCGCTTCTGCTTTAGTTTCCGGAGCGGCGGCCTTAGTTAAGTCGAAGAACCAATCCTGGCAGGCGGATCAGATAATCCAAGCCTTAAAACTGAATGCCGATAGTGTTGATGTTTATAACGGCGATTACGCCGGCGAATTGGGAGCGGGGATTATTAATTTAGAAAAAGCGATTGGTTTCGCCGCTTCACCCTCGAAGGGTTATTTAATGAAACAGGAAAAAGATTCGGCGGTTTATTACGTTGATGCTTCCGGTCAAAGGCATTTATTCCCTAACGAAAAGATTTTTTGGAGCTGGCATTTCGGTTCTTGGAGTGATCATCAGGTAAAAATAGTCAGCTCAACTGATTTCGCCTCTTATCCTCCCTCTGATAATGTCCGCTATCGCCCGGGTGGCTTGATTAAGTTCGATAATAGCGCTAAGATATACGCCATTTCTAATAATGGAACCCTTTGTCGGCTAGGGGATGATAAGGCGGGAGAATATCTTTATGGTAAGAATTGGCTGAAGAAAATCGACTTAATTCAAACCGCTTTCGAAGCGGATTATGCAAGGAACGAAGATTGTACTATTTTTTATGGTGGTAAGATTCCTGATGGCTTCGTTTTTCGCTACGCTAGCTCTTCCGATTATTGGTTGGCTGATAGCGGTTATAAACGTTCTTTAAGCTCCTATTCTTTTTCGGCTAATGGTTTTAAGAATGATTTTGTCGTCGACGGCTTGGATAGCAGCGTTTTTTATGAAACTAGTCGTCCGGTCGATGATTGGGAAGTTAATATTAATCCGTATAAATAAAAAATGAAGGAATCGGTCATAAAACTTAAATCGGCGGCCAGTAATTTTTATCTTTTTCGCCGTTATCCGATTTCCAAGCAGTTTACGAAATTCTGTATCGTCGGCTCGACTAACTTCGTTGTTGATTTTATCGTTTATATCATCTTGACCAGGCTATTAGGCGTTTATTACCTGGCTGCTGCCGTCATTTCTTTTATAATCGCGGTCAGTTGGAGTTATTTTATGAATAAGAAATGGACTTTTAGGAATAAAAGTCCGAAGATAAGCTCGCAGTATCTTAAATTTTTTTCGGCCAACGCCTTTGGCTTAGCCCTTAACTTATTGTTAATGCTTGCTTTAGTCGAATTAATGGGCGTCTATGATGTGGCCGCGAAGGTATTGGTCGCTGTTGCTATCGCTTTCATCAATTTCGGCCTTAGCCGTTATTGGACTTTTAGGGAAGTTTAGCGCCTTGTTTTTTATCTTGATTATTGTTACAATTTGCTCAATTAGTGGAAATTAATTTATAACCAGTATGTCTATTAAAAAAGCCATTTTCGACACCAAGAACATTTTAGTCGTCGGCGGCGCCGGCTTTATCGGTTCTCATCTTTGCGATGAATTGGTTAAGAAGAATAAAGTCATTTGCCTTGATAATTTCTCAACCGGCGAGCGCGACAATATCGCTCATTTGCTTTCCAATCCTAATTTCAAGCTGATCAATCATGATATCAATAATGCTATCGAGTTAGAAAAGCAAGTTGAGCTTAAAGATTTTAAAGTTGAATTCCAGGGCGTTCAAGAAATTTATTATTTAGCTTCTCCGGCTTCGCCTAAGGCTTATGCTGATAAGCCGGTTGAAACCTTATTAGCTAATTCCGTCGGCCTTAGGAACGCTTTGGATATGGCAGTAAAGTATCAATCGCAATTTATTTTCGCTTCCGCCCCGGCCGTTTACGGGGAAATATCAAGCGATAAACCGATTAAGGAGAATCAGCTCGGTATTATCGATCAGCTCGGCGAGCGAGCTTGTTTTTCCGAGGCCAAGCGCTTCGGTGAAACTTTAACCGCTACTTATCGTAAGGTTTACAATCTTGATGCGAAAATTGCCAGGATTTTCAATTGCTATGGAACGCGGATGAAGCTTGATGACGGTCGGATTAGTCCGGAAATGGTTAAAGCGGCAACTTCCGCCAAGGATCTTGTTATTTACGGCGATGAAAAGTCCTGGGGTTCTTATTTTTATGTTACTGATTTGATTAAGGCTTTAATGAAACTAATGGAATCGACTGAAGTCGGGCCAATAAACTTAGCTTCCGATTGGAAAGTGACTTTTAAGGAAATCGCCGAAAAGATCATTGCTATTTCAGACTCGAAATCAAAAATAACTTTTGAAAAGCGTCCTTCTTCCCTCGGCGATCAATTGCTAGGCGATATTACTTTAGCTAAAGAAAAGCTGGGTTGGTTCCCGATTATCTTGCTTGATGAGGGTTTGAAAGAAACGATCGATTACATGAGTGCTCAGCACGGCGTCCTTGAGCCGGGACAGCAGAATAATTAATTATGAGGATTTTAGTCCTGATTCCCGCTAAAGATGAGGAATCAAAAATCTCCGAAGTGGTTAAATCCGTCAAAGCGGAGAGTTATGAAGTTCTGGTTATTGATGATGGCAGTAAAGATAAAACAGCTGTCTTAGCTCGCGAAGCGGGGGCGAAGGTTATTAGTCATAGTCTTAATCGCGGGCAAGGAGCTTCCATAAAAACTGGAATTAGGTATGCTTTGGATTTTAACTACGAAGCAGTAGTTTTTTTCGATGCTGACGGCCAAATGAGAGCGGATGAAATTAAACTTTTAGTTTCTAAACTGGAAAACGGCGAAGCGGAAGTCATTCTTGGCTCAAGATTCAAGGGTAAGGCGATCAATATCGATTTATCAAAGTTAATTACTCTTAAGCTCGGACTAATCTTTACTAAATTAACGACCGGTCTAAGGCTTTCCGATACGCATAACGGCTTCCAAGCCTGGAGCGCCGGCGCCTTAAAAAAAATTCATCTTTCTCAGGATCGCCAGGCTTACGCCTCCGAGCTTTTGGAAGAGATCGCGGTCAAGAAAATAAAGTATCTCGAGGTTCCGGTTACCATTTCCTATTCCGCTTATTCAAAGAAGAAAGGCCAAAGTATTTTTAACTCCTTTAATATTATTTTCGATTTAATTTTTAAGAAATGATCATCAGTCCGATCAAGTTCCTATTATTAGCTGTTATCGCTTTAATCCTTACGAGGATGTTTTTCAGGTTTAGGTCGAAAGATATCAGTTCAGTCCAATTTTACGGCTGGCTTGCGGTTTGGCTTCTCGGCATTACCGTTATTGTTTTTCCTAATATAACTACTTACTTGGCTGATAAGGCGGGGCTCGGCAGGGGAGTCGATTTAGTCATTTATACCTCGATTATCCTCGGTTATTACCTTATTTTTAAGCTGTTCGTTTACCTTGGCCGGGTCGAGAAGGAGCTGACCGCTCTAGTAAGAGCCCAGGCGCTAAGAGAGAGTGAAGAGTATAAGAAAAAAAATGATCTTGAATAAAAAAATCACTATCGTTATCGTTACTTATAACGCGAGGCAATACCTGCCTGATTGCTTGTCGTCTTTAGCTGCCCAGGATTATCCTAAGGAGCTGGTTAATATTATCGTAGTTGATAACCATTCGACCGATAGTACGGTCGGCTATATTCGCGAACGTTATCCGCTTATTAAAGTCATTGAAAATAGAAGAAATGCCGGTTTCGCCGAGGCTAATAACCAAGGCTGGTTCTTAGCGGAGAAGAAAAAGGCCGATTATCTCGTTCTTCTTAATCAAGATACGATCGTTGCTCCTAATTGGCTTTTAAGGCTAGTTAAGACGGCGGAGAGCTCGAAGAAAATCGCTATGGTCCAGCCGAAATTGATGCTTTATCCGGAAAAGGATTTAATCAATAGCTTCGGCAATTGCCTCCATTATCTTAGTTTCGGTTTTACGGATCAGTATCGCAAGAAAGACGATAATCGTGATACCCGGCCGCGGGAGATAACTTATGCTTCCGGCGCCGCTTGCCTGATTAAGATGTCGGCCCTAAAAAAAACCGGCTTGTTCGACAGTCGATTATTTATGTATCATGAGGACGCCGATTTAGGCTGGAAGATGCGCCTAGCCGGCTTTAAGGTTATGATCGATCCTTTGGCGGTCGTTTTTCATAAATATAATTTCAGCAAGGCGAAGTATAAGTTCTATTATATGGAACGCAATCGCCTAGTCGTCAGCCTCCAAAACTATAAACTAGCGACCCTAATCGTCTTTTTTCCGATGTTTCTTTTTATGGAGGCGGGGATTATCTTCTTTTCCATCAAGAATGGCTGGTTTAAAGAGAAGATGAGGGGTTACGGTTGGATTTTTCTTCATTTACCTTCTATCTTAGCCCATCGGCTTAGAATTCAGTTCAAGATACGCAAAGTCAAGGATCGGGAAATCCTCAAGCATTTTCTCGGCTCCATTAAGTTTCAGGAAATCGATAATCCGCTTTTAAGATATTTCGCTAATCCGATTATGGAAGCTTATTTTTGGCTGGCTAAGAAGGTTATTTTTTGGTAAGGCTTAGTAGCCGGTAAAAGACTCGGTCTTGATATTTTTGAGAGAAATTCCTGAATCAATCAGGACTTTTTTTATTTCATCAACCATTTTCGGCGGCCCGGAAATAAAATAAGTCTTATCGCTTAAAGAGGTTAGATATTTATGGAGCAGTTCCGGGCTCATTTTCGCTTTTTCACCAGTCCAGCTTTCGTCGCCGGTCATAGCAAAGATCGGTTGGAAATCGGGTAGTTCTTGAGCGACAGTTTCTAATTCCTGAAGATAAGCGGTCGCCTTAGGATTTCGGTTGAAATAGAAAAGACTAATTTTATATTTAAGGCTTTCTTGCCTGATATGCCTTAACATACTAATAAAAGGCGTAATACCGATACCGCCGGCGATAAAAACCAATTCTTTATTTTCTTCGCTCGGGAGAGTGAATAAGCCGGCAATATTCCCGATTTCCACTTCGGAGCCCAGCGGCAGTTCTTTCAACGATTTCTTAAAGCCGGTTTCGCGGATCCTAGTCGCCATAATCAGCTTATTTTTCTCGCTAGGCGCGTTAACAATCGTAAAATGACGGTGATTGCCTTTTTCATCAGTATAGGGCGGGTTAAGTAGTTCGAGCGTAAAGAACTGCCCGGCCTTAAACTCGGCAGTTTCTCCTATTAAATCGAAAGTGACTTCGAGCGTTTCTTCGGCAATTTCTTTTTTATCGGCTATCTTGGCTTTCATATTATTTTACTTATTCTTGATATTTTTTATTGACGATGGATTTCATGACTTGGGTCAGGACGAAGTAAGTGCCGATAACGACGGCGAGAAAAGGCCAATAGGTATTGGGCAGTTTTACGAAGCCTAGCGGTTCGGCCAGGAGCGAGAAAGGAAGATAAATGCCGATAGCGGCAATGCCGATTGTAGCGGCAATTAAAGGCCAGCTGGCCCGGCTTTGGATGAATGGGATCCTGTCGGTCCTAATGATATGGATAATCAGAGTTTGAGTCAAGAGCGATTCAATGAACCAGCCGGTATGGAAAAGGGCAGGATTATTCCAAGCGTTAAAAAGAAAAAGCATAGCGACATAAGTCAGGATATCGAAGATGGAGCTGATCGGGCCGATAAGGAGAATGAAATTCTTGATATTTTTTATTTCCCATTTCCGCGGCTTCAGGAGATATTCCGGATCGACTTTATCAGTCGGAATAGCGGTTTGGGAAACATCGTAAAGCAAGTTATTGACTAGAATTTGGATCGGTAGCATCGGGAGATAGGGGAGAAACATGCTGGCGGCTACGATACTGAACATATTGCCGAAGTTTGAGCTAGCGGCCATTTTGATATATTTAATGACATTGCCGAAAACTTTCCGGCCTTCAATAATGCCTTCGGTTAAGACCATTAAGTTCTTTTCTAAGAGAATAATATCCGATGATTCTTTCGCAATATCGGAAGCGGTATCGACCGAGATGCCAACATCAGCCGCTCTTAAAGCCGGGGCGTCGTTTATACCGTCCCCAAGGAAGCCGACTGCGTGGCCGTTACGGCGCAACGCCTTAATAATCCTTTCCTTATTAAGAGGCGAGAGTTTGGCGAAGATATTATTAGTTTCGACGGTTTTAGAAAGCTCCTCATCGGAGAGTTTTTCAATCTCATCGCCAAGAATGGCTTTTCCGGCCGGCAGTCCGACGACCTGGCAAATCTTTTCAGTTACGGCATCGTTATCGCCGGTTAATATTTTTATGCCGACGCCGTATTTCATTAAGCCGGCAATAGCTTCTGAGGCGGAATCTTTCGGCGGATCAAGGAAGGCTAAAAAGCCTAATAGGGTTAAGCCGTTTTCGTCTTTTACTGAATAAGCCTTGTCTTTTCTTGGCAGGTTGCTATAGGCTAAGGCGATGACTCGGAAGCCTTGGTTTTCTAATTCTTTTATAGTCGCTTGGCATTTTTGATTCAGCTTTTTCCAAGGCTCGATCTTTTTTCCGATTTGAGCTTTTGTACAGACCGAGAGCACTTCTTCGACAGCGCCTTTGCAAATAAGGAGATGGCCGTCTTTCGTTCTTTCTAAAACAACAGACATTCGCCGGCGCTTGAAGTCGAAAGGCATTTCATCGATCTTTTTATATTGCTTTTCAATTTTTAGTTTTTCTTGGAGATGTTCATGCTTGAGGATCGCGACATCGATAACATTCTTTAGGCCAGTTTGATAAAAACTATTTAAATAGCCGTAATGAAGAACTTCGAGGCTTTCGCCTCCGGCGATGTTGAGATGTTTTTCGAGGATTATTTGCCCTTTAGTTAGAGTTCCGGTCTTATCAGTACAAAGGATATCCATAGCGCCGAAGTTTTGGATGGCGCTTAAATGCTTAACAATAACTTTTTTGCGCGACATGTCTAAGGCGCCTTTGGAAAGGTTGACCGCGACGATCATCGGCATCATTTCCGGCGCTAGCCCGACGGCGACCGCCATCGCGAATAAGAAGGCTTCCAACCAATCACCGCGGCTGAAACCGTTGATGAAAAAAACAAGCGGGACCATGAAGAAGATGAACTTCATGATCAGCCAGGTAAATTTTTTAATGCCTAGGTCGAAGCTCGAGGCTTCTTCTTCGCCCATAATCGTTTCAGCCAAAGAGCCTAGGTAAGTTCTTTTTCCCGTTAAGATAACGATGGCCTTGCAGGAACCGCTTTCGACATTAGTTCCCATAAAGCATAAATTCTTGGCCGAAAGGGGATTACTATTATTAAGACCAGCTGGGAAAGAGTTTTTTTCGACCGGAATTGATTCGCCGGTTAAGGTCGCTTGATTGATAAAAAGATCCTTGTCTTCGATAATTCTAATATCGGCAGGAATGATATCGCCGGCGCTCAGCTTAATAATATCGCCCGGAACTAACATCTTAATCGCTATTTCCCGCTCCTTACCGTTTCTAATTACTGTCGCGGTCGTCCGAACCATAGCTCTTAACTTTTCCGCTGCCACATCAGCTTTGATTTCCTGAAAAAAGCGGAGGAAGATGCTGATTAAAACCATGATTAGGATGATGAAAGTGGCGCGGTAATCTCTTGTTATAAAAGAGATGAAAGCTAAGAGTAGAAGCAGGATGGTTAAAGGGTCTTTGAATTCCTTAAGTAGGCGGAAGAACCAAGGACTTTTCTTTTTTTGAGCGACATCGTTGCGGCCGTATTTTATAGTCTTCTTGATTATTTCGCTGCGCTTTAAGCCATGCCGGCTTGATTTCATTTTTAAGAACAAGGCTCGTTCGGTTAGGCGCGAAACTTCCTCTAAGGTTTTAGAAGTTTGAGGTTTTAGTCCGGTCGATTCCGCCTTGTCCGCTGAGCGTGAGAGGATTTTTTTTAAAAAAGTCATGACTATATTATACCACAATAATCCTAATCTTAGCTGTTAAAAAGCCTTTGACCTAAGGCGGATTTAATAATATACTTTGATATATGAGAGACCATAAAAAAAATCGATTGGCGATTGTTGTTTGCGCTTGGCCGCCTATGGCCGGAGGTATCGGCAATAACGCCTATTACCAGGCTAAGGAGCTCGCTAAGCTCGGCTATCGAGTCGGCGTTTTCAGCTTGTTTAAAAAAGAATCCCTTTTTTTAGAGGAAGTGGAATCGGAAAAACTGCCGGCTTTATTCCGCTTCGGCCACGCCGGTTTTCTTTTCGGTCTTTGTAAAAAACTAAAAACTTACGACTTAATTCATTTTTATTATCCTTTTTTCGGCGCTGATCTCCAGCTGATTCTTTTTAAATTAATTTTTCCGAAGAAGAAAGTCGTCCTTCATTACGAAATGGATCCGATAGGCCAGGGCTCGGCCGCCCTATATTTCCGCCTTCATCTTTTTTTATTCTTACCGCTCTCGCTCGCTTTAGCTGATAAGGTCGGCGTTCTTTCTTTCGATCACGCGGAGAATTCCTATCTTGCTCCTTATCTAAAGAAATATCCGGACAAGTTTCTCGAGCTGCCTAACGGCATTGAAGCTGATTTATTTAATAAGCAGGAACAGGATTTATTATTAAGGCAAAAACTAGGCCTGGGCTTGGATGAAAAAGTTATTATTTTCGTCGGCGGGCTTGATCGCCAACATTTTTTTAAAGGAGTTGATGTCCTATTGGAGTCTTTTAAAAAACTGATCGAGGGCGGGAATGATAATCTTAAGCTCTTGATCGTCGGCGATGGCGACCTGCGGCAGGAGTTTGAAGTTCAGGCTGAGCGGTTAGAAATAAC
This sequence comes from uncultured Gammaproteobacteria bacterium, assembly GCA_964512625.1. GTDB lineage: Bacteria > Patescibacteriota > Patescibacteriia > 2-01-FULL-39-33 > 2-01-FULL-39-33 > CAZEKG01. The sequence goes on from CAZEKG010000002.1 coordinate 263,913, forward strand.
TCCAAAAGTTATTTTCGCCGGCTGGGTTAAGAATGAGGAATTGCCCAAATATTATAATCTTGCCGATGTTTTCGTTTTACCCTCCGTTAAAAGTACCGAAAGCTTCGGGATTGTGATTGCTGAAGCCCAGGCTTGCGGACTACCGGCGGTTATTTCCAATTGGCCCGGATCGCGTCAGACGATCTTAGAAAACGAAACCGGTTATTTAGTTAATCCCGGAGATGTTGACGAGCTAGCTGAGAAAATAAAAAAGATTTTAGATAATAATGATTTGGCGGCGGAGATGGGCGATAAAGCGGCCATAAACGCGAAAGAAAAATATGATTGGAAGAATATTGCTCGGAAAATGGACGAGTTGTATCAAAAGTTAATCTTAAAATAATGAGGAATAAAAAGCTGTTATATATCTTGCCGCTAGCCTGGATGGGTATGATTTTTTATCTTTCTTCTATCGGCCATTATCCGGTCAATCTTTCGAGAGAAGGCTATCAATTAGTTTCTTCAATTGTTCATTTGATATTATATATCGCCTTGGCCGGGCTTTGGTTTTTAGCTTTTTACTATAACGGCTTAGGAAAGAGAAAGGCGTTGATTATTGCTTTCTTGATCAGTATTGTTTATGGAGTGACTGATGAATGGCATCAAAGCTTCGTTGTCGGCCGGGAAGCCCATTTGAGCGATTGGCTGCTTGATTTTTTCGGTTCGATTATTGGCGTTCTTATCGGTAGTTTAAAAAATAAGCTTAAATATTTCTAAAATGAAAATCGCTTTAGCTCACAATATTTTTCGGCCGGAGACTCGCGGAGGAGCAGAGGTCGTCGTTGATAATATCGCCTATGCCTTAAAGGAGAAGGGCGATGAGGTTTTTATTCTTACTGTCGGCCGGGAGAATAAGAAAGAAGAGGTTGACGGGTTGACTGTTTATCGAGTCAAGCCGTTCAATCTTTTTAATTTTTTCGATCTTAATTCTAAACCGGCTTGGCTCAGACTGCCTTGGCACTTAATCGATATGTTTAATGATGTCCAGGCCTGGCGGCTTTATAAAATCCTGGAACTTGAAAAGCCGGAAGTTGTTTTTACCCATAGCCTTAAGGGTTTAGGTTATTACCTGCCCTGGCTTTTAAGGATTATGAAGATTAAGCATATCCATACGGTTCATGATATGCAGCTTCTCGATCCGTCGGGACTGCTTAAAGAAGGCGAGTCTTGGTTTAAGAAAGTCCCGTTAGGGGTTTATCGATTCTTTTGCCGTCGACTCTTCGGTTCGCCGTCAGTTGTTATTTTTCCTTCTAAGTATATAAAAAAGATTTATGAAGAGCGGGGATTTTTTCCGAAGTCGGAAAGGAAAGTCCTAGGCAATCCGATTCAACTAGTTAAGGATTTAAAAAAGACGGAACATGATGATTTTAACTTGCTTTTTCTTGGTCAGGTTGAGGAATATAAAGGGATTTTTGAGCTTATCAAGGCTTTTAATAATTTAGGGGGTAAAACCGGCCTGATTGTCGCAGGCGAGGGCAAAGGCCTCTTGGAAGCCCAAAATAAGGCTCAGAATGCCCTCAGGATAAGGTTTTTAGGGCGGTTAAATAAGGAAAGGCTGGAAAATGAGGTTTGGCCGGAAGTCGATTTATTGGTTAATCCGAGTAAAGTTAAGGAAAGTTTCGGTATGGTTGTTATCGAGGCGTATGCTCATGGCATTCCGGTTTTAGTTTCTGATAACGGGGCGTTGCCGGAATTGGTTAAAGAAGGCGAGACTGGTTGGGTTTTTAAGGAAGGCGAGTTGATGGAGAAGTTGAAATGGTGTTTGGAAAATCGGGAGGTGATAAGAGGGATGAAGGAGAAATGCTTGGAGGAGGCGAGAGGGTATGAGATGGGAGAGTATATAGAGTCTATAAAGTCGAAAGTAACAAGTAACAGGTAATAAGTAATCGGTGATTAAGTACTCTCTCTAATGTCATCCTAAGGGAGATTGTAATCAATCGACCGTGAGGATCCCGTGGAAATATCAACTTGACATTTTGTCTAATGAATTTTAATGGACTTGATTTAATTATTACCCTGTACTTTCTTTAGTCTGTCATTCCCGCGCACCTGCCTACCGGTAGGCAGGCAATATTTTTTAAGGCTCGCAAATACGAATACAAACAAATATAAATATAAAAAATAATTAAATTATGCATATGGCTTTTTCCTTAGTTTCTCTAGTAATAAATCTTTTATTGATAGTAGCGTTGATTATAGTACTTATTATGTTTAGTCGTAATAAAGGGGCAGCAAAAAGCGGTGACCAGACTTTTTTAATGCTCCATGAAAGAATAAAAGAGCTGAGCCAATCAGTCGATCAGAATATCCGGAGCCTTAATCAGACTGTCGATACGAAATTGTCAGAATCGGCCCGCTCCGTCCAAGCTCAATTCGGTCAGAGCATCAATATCATCAAAGGAGTAACGGAGAAAGTAACTGAATTGCAAGAAACGAATAAGCAGGTCATGAATTTTTCCGAACAATTGAAAAACTTGGAAAAAGTCCTCACTTCCCAAAAACAGCGAGGCAATCTCGGCGAAGCGGGACTGCAATTAGTGCTTGAGAATATCCTACCGCCTAACGCCTATAAAATGCAGTATAAATTTGATGACGGCGATACGGTTGATGCGGTTATAATTACTAAAGACGGAATGATCCCAGTCGATGCGAAGTTCTCGCTCGAAAACTATACCCGGGTCATTGAAGAAGCTAATGAGGAGAAAAGAGCAGTTTACGAAAAGGATTTTAGGAACGACTTAAAGAAGCGGATTGATGAAACTAGTAAATACATCAAGCCCGGTAAGGGGACGATGGACTTCGCGTTCATGTTTATTCCCGCCGAAGCGATTTATTACGATTTATTGGTTAATGAAGTCGGGGCGATCAAGGTTGATACTGGCGGTCTTATCGATTATGCCTTTAAGCAAAAGAAAGTCATCATTGTCTCGCCGACGACCTTCGCCGCTTATCTTCAAACAGTCTTACAAGGCCTGCGTGCTTTGAAAATTGAAGAACAAACGAAAGAAATCATTAAGAAAGTTGAGGCACTTCAAAGGCATATCCTTGTTTATAACGATTATATGTTGAAGCTTGGCAACAATCTCGGAACGACTGTTAATTCCTATAATTCGGCTGCCAAGGAATTAAAGAAAATAGATAAAGATGTTATTAAAATAGCCGGCAGCGGCGAACCGATCGAGACCTTACAACTCGATAAGCCAAGCGGCAGTAAATAATAGGAGATGAAAAAGCTGATTTTATTCTTGTTGCTTAATCTCGCTATCTATGGGGTTTTAGTTTACGGCTTTAAACCGAGCTGGCAAATCTGGGGCGACGGGCGTGGTTATTATTCTTATCTTCGTTCAGCGCTTTTCGATGGCAACTTTCGTTTTGACAATGAATTAAAAGCTTTCTTTGATTATCAAGTCAATGATTTAGGCCAAAAGAAAGAAGAAGTCATCATTCATTATCCTAATCTTTATTCCGTTGGGCCGGCTATGATGTGGACGCCTTTTATTCTGACTGCTAAGAGCTTTTGTGGCAATAGTACTAATAATGTATATCATTTATCAGGTTTCAGCCCCTGTTATTACGTTACTTTGTCCTTAGCGACGGCTTTTTATTTCTTTTTAGGCTTGGCTTTCTTATACCTTTCGCTGTTAAGGCTGTTTTCTTGGAAGACAGCTTTTTTTATCGCGACTTTTTCTTGGCTCTTAACACCCTTGGTTTTTTACCTAGTTTTTGATCCCTCCATGTCTCATGTCTTATCCTTTTCAGTTGTTTGTGCTTTATTATTCTTTTCTTTGAAGCTGAAGGAGAAAATGGGCTGGGGATATCTTTTGGGAGCTTCTCTAAGTTTCGGATTGGCGGTCGCGGTTCGTTGGCAAAATGCGGTTATCGCAATCTTGCCTCTCGTTTTTATTTTTCTATCCTCCTTAAGCCTTAGAAAGAAGATCTTATTTTCCTTAACTTTGTTTTTTATCACTTTTTTGGTTTTCATTCCTCAAATGCTGATTTGGAAAATGTATTATCATCATTTTTTATTCATTCCTCAGGGGAGCGGTTTTTTTAATCTTTTTAATCCTTTGATTCAAGATTTTTTATTTTCTTCTTATCACGGTTTGATTGCCTGGCATCCGGCAATTTTAATCGCTATGCTCGGGTTACTACTTTTGTTTAAAGATAAAAAGAGTTTACTTATCGCCACGCTGGGTATTTTATTTATTGAAATATATGTCAACTCGAGTGTCGCCGATTGGTATGGCGGCGCCGCTTTTGGGATGAGAAGGATGGCTGATTACGGAGCGCTTTTTGCTATCGGCTGGGGCGCGATTTTTTATTCATTAAGGAATAGGCCCTATGGCCGTTACGTATTTATGGCTGTTATTATCTTTTTTGCTTTTCTTAATCTTTCTTTATTGGGTATGTTTAACCGCAGGGAATTGCCGACCGCTTATGATCCGGGTAGGAATCCGAACTTGATGTTCTTTGATTATTTTAATCATAAAGCTCTTGACGCTATTGGTCGTCTTAAAATAAATTTTTAAAATTGAATGGCGCCGGTTTTTTATGGTATAATAAAATAGATTAAATTCATGGTAACTTATAAAGAAATGAAAACTCAAAAAGACGGAGGGATGAAAGAGGGGGAAAAGAAAATTAAGATCTTGATAGCCGAGGATGAAAAGCCGATGGCTAAGGCTTTGGAATTGAAGCTCAACGCTTCCGGTTATGAGGCTAAAGCGGTCGGCAATGGCCGGGAGGCTTTAGAAGAAATGGCCAAGGCGGATTATTCGATCTTGCTTTTGGATATTATGATGCCGGAAGTAGATGGTTTTGGCGTTTTAAGCGAGTTAAAAAATAAGAATAATAAAGCTAAGGTCATCATGCTTTCTAATCTAGCTCAGGAAGAGGATATGAAGAAAGCCAAAGACCTCGGTGCGATCGGATATTTCGTTAAGTCGGATACCCCGATTGCCCAGATCGTCGAAGAAGTTAAAAAAGCTCTCATAAAATAATCAATGAAAATCGCAGACGGTGCGATAAAAGAAGCTTTATTGAAAGGTAAGTATCTCGGACTTGAAGATTTAAAGAAAGCTGAGAAGAACGCTTCTTTAAGGAGGGAATCGTTAGCCGATTATCTTCTTATTAATAATTTAATTACCAATGATCTTCTTGGCCAGGCCATAGCGGAGTTTTTTGGTTTTAAATATGCTGACCTAAATACTTATATTCCCGACCCGGAACAGATTAAAAAAATTCCGGAGGCTTTAGCGAAGAAATACCGCCTGGTCCTTTTTTCCATTAATAAGACGAGCATTGTTATTGCGACGGATAATCCGGAAATAGATAAAAAAGCAGTGACGGCCGAACTAGCTAAGATCTTCGAGGTTAAGAAAATCGTTTTTGCTTATTCTTTAACAGCCGATATTGAGGCCAGCTTAGCAGGTTATCGGAAAAAACTGGAAACCAGGTTCGCGGAAATTATTAAACAGCAAAAGCGGGTCGCGCCGGAAATTATTGAAGAAATCTTTAAGGATGCTTTGACTTTCAGGGCTTCCGATATTCATTTTGAGCCTCAGGATCAGGAGATCATCGTTCGTTTCCGCGTTGATGGAGTAATGCAGGAAGCTGGGAGAATGCCGAAAGTTTATTATGAGAATATTTTAAATAGGATAAAGGTTAAGAGCCAATTAAGGACGGACGAGCATTTAGCGGCTCAAGACGGTTCGCTGGTTTTTTCTTCGCCGGAAAATACGGTTGATATGCGCGTTTCTATTGTTCCAACTGTTTTAGGCGAGAAAATCGTTATTCGTGTTTTATCTCATTATGTGCAGGGCTTAGGATTGATGGAATTAGGGCTTAGCGAGCGTCATCAAGCCATGATTGAAAAATCGGCTAATAAGCCTTTTGGTATGATTCTCGTAACTGGGCCGACTGGTTCTGGAAAAACGACGACTCTTTATGCTGTTTTAGCAAAAATAAATTCTACAGAAATAAATATTACAACAATCGAGGATCCAGTTGAGTATCGGTTACCTGGCGTTAATCAAATCCAGGTAAATAATCAAACCAATCTTAGTTTTGCTAAAGGTCTTCGTTCTATTGTTCGTCAGGATCCGGATGTTATCCTTGTTGGAGAAATCAGGGACGAAGAAACAGTTGAAATCGCTATTAATGCTGCTTTGACTGGCCATTTATTGCTTTCAACTTTCCATGCCAATGATGCTGCTTCCAGTATTCCAAGATTATTGGATATGGAAGCTGAACCTTTTCTACTTTCATCGACTCTTGATCTTATTATTGCTCAGAGATTAGCAAGGAAAATTTGCGATAATTGTCGTGTTAGCGAGAGCTTTAAGTTAAGCGATATAGTGAAAGTTCTGCCTTCCGCTAGTAAATATTTCAAGGGTAGCGGTAGTATTAATTTATATAAAGGCAAAGGCTGTCCGATGTGCGGCGGAACAGGCTATCTCGGACGGGTTGCTATTTTTGAGTTAATCGAGATTACTCCGGCGATGCAGGATCTAATCATGACTAACCCCGCTGTTTCCCAAATTACCGATTTAGCTAGACGACAGGGGACGACTTCACTTTTCGAAGACGGAATAGAAAAAGTAAAGAGCGGCTTAACAACTCTCTCGGAACTGATGAGAGTAGCTGAACCGCCAAAGTGATTTTATGAAAAATAAAAATATCGGCGCTAGAAAATATCCTAAGCCTTGGTTATTTTTTAGTGTTAATAAGGAAAAACAATATTTTCTTGAAAACCTGACCATGCTTTTAGCTTCGGGGCTTGATGTTTTATCGACTCTCAATTCCTTGGCCAGCGAATCGAAATCAAGAGGTATGAAAAGGATAGTTAAGATGATGGCCGAAGATATTGAGAACGGCCTTTCCTTGTATCAGGTTGTGGATAACTGCGGATTGTTTAATGATCAAACAGTTTCTTTAATAAGAATAGGGGAGAAGAGTGGCCGCTTGATTGAAAATCTTGAGTTGGTCGCCGCTCAAAGCCGTAAAGGCGAGGAATTCAAATCGAAAATCCTTTCGGCTATGATGTATCCTTCCTTCGTTTTAGTTATTACTTTTTTAGTCGGCTTCGGGATCGCTTGGTTTATTCTCCCAAGGCTTTCGACAGTTTTCAGTCAAATGAATGTTGATCTTCCAACGATTACTAAGATTTTTATAGATTTAGGTCATTTTTTAGGTCTTTACGGCCATATTGTTATGCCGGCTGTTTTCTTTGGTGCGGTTTTTATTTTTTATTTCCTCTTTTTCTTTTCCGGAACGAAGTTTATCGGCCAATATCTTGCTTTCCGATTGCCGATAATTAAGGACTTAATGAAACAAACGGAGTTGGCGAGGATGGGTTATGTTTTAGGCAGTTTATTAGATGCCGGATTGCCGATTATCGAATCCTTGGAATCCTTGCGCCAATCAATCGTTCTAAGGGCTTATAATAATTTCTATCTTTATCTTCTTGAGAGTGTTGAGGATGGTAATTCGCTTCAGAAAAGCTTCGAGATGAATAAGAGGACGAAAAAGCTGATTCCTATTTCCGTCCAACAGCTCATTGTTTCCGGAGAAAAATCAGGCAAGCTTTCCCAATCCTTGATTAATATCGGCAAGGTTTACGAAAGCAAGATTGATTTAACGACTCGCAATCTTTCGGTTATCCTTGAGCCAATCCTGCTTATTATCGTTTGGCTCGGAGTCTTATTAGTCGCTATTGCCGTTATTCTTCCTATTTATAGCTTAGTCGGCGGTTTTAATGTTAATAAAAGATAAGATGAAAAAAGGCTTTTCTTTGCTGGAGATGATTCTTTCTTTAGCCTTAGTCGGTTTGGTTTTGGCGATTTCTTTGCCCTTATCTCAATCGTATCAAAATCAGAATAATTTTCGAGAAGTTAAAGATCAGCTCGTTTCCATGATTCGCAAAGCTCAGTTATTTTCTCAGGGCTCGATTGAGGACAGTGGTTGGGGAGTTTATATTTCTTCTACGGCCGCGACACTTTTTAAAGGATCGTCCTTTGCCTTAAGGGACTTTAGTTATGATGAAGTATACGACTTGCCGATGACGGTCGGCTTATCCGGTACGCAGCAATTCGTTTTTAATAAGATTAGCGGGGAATTAAGCAGCTCTAGCAGTTTGACCCTTATTTCTTTAACCAATGAAACCAGTACTATCAATATCAACCAAAAGGGCATTGTCGAGTAACGGCTTTATAAGGGGCGGTTTTTCCATTATCGAGGCCATCTTGTCTTTAGCATTATTCGCGCTTTTAATAGCGGCTTTTGCCGGTATTTTTGTTTTTAGCCAGGATACGGCGATGACTTCCGGCTTAAGGTCAAGGGCGGTTTTTGTGGCCGAAGAAGGGTTGGAAGCCACCAGGAATATTCGCGATAATAATCCGAGCAACTTAATAGCCGGAACTTACGGTTTAGCGACTTCTTCCGGCAAATGGATTTTTAGCGGCAGCAGCGATACAATCGATGACTTTACTAGGCAGGTCATTATCGAAGCGGTTGATGCTAAAAGAAAAAAAGTAACTTCTAGGGTTAATTGGCAGCAAAACCAATTTCGAACCGGCCAAATAGATTTAATTACTTATTTGACTTCCTGGCAATTAAAATCCGGTCCCGGCAATTGGGCCCTACCGACTACTTCCTCTCTTTATAATTTAACTAACGCCAATAGCGGTAATGAAACAGCCAACGGCATTTCTATCGCTTACGCCGATAATAAGGTTTATCTTGGAAGAACAAATAGCGGCGGCAGTGAGTTTTATATTTTTGATGTGACTGATCCGTCTTCTCCGACTATGCTAGGCCAATTGGCTTTAAACGGCAGTCCTAATGATATTGTTATTTATGGTAATTATGCCTATATTGCTTCAAGTGATAATAATTCCGAGCTTCAGATAGTTAATATTACTAATCCCGCAACACCCACTCTTGATGGTTTTGTAAATCTTAATAACGGTAATAGCGGTAATTCTAATAATGACGCTGTAGCGCTCGATTTAGCGGGTAGTTATCTTGTGGTTGTTAGGACGGGAGGATCGGATTTAACCATTTTTAATCTCGCCAATCCGGCTAATCCTGGTAATCCGATCGGCCGAGCGCCGACTTTGGCTAGTTCTAATGATGTGGCGGTCAATGGTAATTATGCTTTTGTGGCTAGCAGCAATAATAATAATGAATTGCAGGTTTTTGATATTACTAATAAAAGTCTACCCACAGTTCTTGCTAATTTCGATTTGACTTCGGGCAATAGCGGCGATCAAAACGCAGATGCCTTATCAGTTGTATCTTCTGGTAATTATACTTATCTTGGAAGACAAACAAGTCTCGGGCCGGAATTTTTTATTTTTGATGTGACTAATCCCGGAGCGCCGATAATTCTTTCTTCTTTGGAAATTGGCGCTGATATTTTAAATATGTCTTATGATTCTTCTTCTGGGTATGTTTTTATGGTAACTAGTCAAACAACTAATGATTTTAAAGTTGTAAACGCCAGTACTCCTTCGACCTCGGCTTTACTAGGACAATTGAATATTCCTGATAGTCCGCTGGAGCTTGTTTACGATTCGACCTTGGACCGGGTTTTTGTGGCTAGTAGTAATGATACCTCGGAATTTCAAGTCTTAATGCCTCAATAGTTATGAAAAATGAAAAAAACAAAGGTTTTACGCTCTTAGAAATCCTGCTTTATATAGCTTTGGCCGCTCTTTTATTTTCGGCTATCGCTTTTCTTTTTATTTCTTCGATGAGAGTAAGTGAACGGACGAGAACAATTAATGAAGTTGAATGGCAGGGAACTGAGGCGATGCAAATAATTCTCGCTGAAGTTAGAAGCGCTAGTGGTATAAACAGTCCGGCGACCGGAACGACTGCTGCTTTATTATCGCTTAGCAGTGCCAGTAGTACTAAAAATCCGATTATTATCGATTCATCTTCCAGTACACTAAGAATCAAGTCTGGATTGGGTAATTATCTTAATTTAATCTCGGGAAAAATAAGATTAGTCGATTTGCAATTTTCTAACCCCTCCCAAATCAATACTAAGGGGGTAATTAAGATCCAATTCACTTTGGGTTATGACAATCCGAATTTAGTTTACGAGTATGATTATCAAAAAACTTTTTATGGTTCAGCGAGTCTTAGATAAAAAACCGGGTTATGCCATGCTTTTATCGGTCCTAGTCTTGGGAGCGATTCTTATGGCGACAACTTTTTCCTTAATGATTTTAGGCTTGGATTTTTCATTGGCTTCCTCGGCAGTCGAGGATTCTTATAGTGCTAAAGCGGGGGCGGCTGCTTGCGCCGAAGAAGCGCTTCAAAAAATCAAGGAGTCCTCTTCTTATGCCGGTAGCGGGAGTTTAATTTTTTTAAGAGGCAGTTGTATTTATCAAGTTACTAATCTTGGTGGCAGTAATCGTTCGATAGTGACTTCCAGTACGGTTGGGCGATCAACGAAGCGGGTCGATGTTTTAATCGATAAGATAACGCCGAAGATTAATGTTTCCTCTTGGCAAGAAAATTAAAGGGGATAAAGATTATCTTGAAAGCCGAAAAAGTGTTATAATAAAACAAGTTAATTTTAAATAAAATTTAATTAAGAAAAAAAAGCTATGAAAAGCGAAGTTAAAACCAAGAAGGGCTTTACTCTTCTAGAAGTTCTTTTAGTGGTAGCTATTATCGCCATTTTGGCCGGTATTGTTATCGTTGCCCTTAATCCTGGAAAGCAATTAGCTGATGCTCGTAATACCCAGCGTCAGGCTGATGTTAATACCATTTTAAATGCGGTTTATCAGTATTCAATAGACAATAAAGGCAATATGCCAGGAACAATTACAGTTAGTTCAACGGCTATTTGTAAGACGGGCGCTTCTTCTTGTACTGGTTATATTGATTTATCAGCTCTAACCTTGAATGAGAAGTATTTAACAGCTTTGCCTAACGATCCGTCGGCTTCGTCAACGAGTATTACCGGCTACAATATTTCTAAGTCGGCTAATAATAGAATTACCGTTACCGCTCCTTCGGCGGAAAACGGTCAAACCATTTCGGCAACGAAATAAGATAAGATTGCGGATTTCAAGCCATAAAGCCGATTAACCGCTTTATGGCTTTTATCCCTAATTTTAAATTTTATTATGAGTAAGAATAAAACAGTCGACAAGATAACTTCAATAGTCATTCCTTGTCTTATTTTTATCGCCGGTCTCGGTTTATCTATTTTTGTTTGGCAGTCTGTAAATAAAATCTTGATTGAACAGGCAGAATTGAAGTTTGATAATAAGATTTCCGAAGTGGTTGATGTTTTGAATAATCGCCTTAACCGCGATATCTACGCTCTTTTTGGGCTTAAAGGATTATACTCGGCCAGTCAAAGTGTTGAAAGATTAGAATTTAAAAAATATATCGATAGTATTGATATAGCCGTAAATTATCCAGGCATAAATTATTTTGGTTATTGGGAGTTTGTAAAATCGGGAGACGAGATATCTTTCATAAATACAATTAAAAAAGATACTAGTCTTGAATCGGCGGGCTATCCAAATTTTAAGATATTTCCCGAAGGTAAGAGGGATAGTTATATGGTTTTTAAATATATTTACCCTGAGAAGGCGAATGCTAACTTTTTAGGTTTTGATTTTTTTTCTGAGCCTGAACGGAAGTCGGCAGTCGAGAAAGCTCGCGATACCGGAGAGCCGGTAGCGACCTCTAAAGTCAATCTCTTAACAGATAATACGCCGGGATTCCTTATTTTAAATCCGTTATTTGATAGTAACTCTTCTTCTTCGAGTGTTGAAGAGAGACGGAAAAATTTTAAAGGTTTGGTCGGCATTTCTTTCCAAATCGATAAGTTCTTTCCTAGTTTTCTTTCTTCGAATAATCTTGATTGGCAAAAATTCGATTTAAATATTATTGACGCTAAGAAGGGATCAGAGGAAGAGGTTGAAAAAGAAAAGAATCAGGATTATTTATTTGATTACAGTAAATATTATAACGCTAATTTTCATAATGATAAGCTGGCTGTCGGCAAGGGTTTTATAAAATATTCAACCGTCAACTTTGCCGGGAGAGACTGGACATTGCAATTTTGGGGCGATCCTAATTATGGCTTGACTCAAATAGAAATTGTTACCCCGGCTATTTTTCTTTCGGTCGGCATTGTATTGAGCTTATTATTCGCTATAATCTTTTATATTCTTTTTAATTCTCGCTATCGGGCGGTTCATTTAGCCGAATCAATGACTAAGGAACTTAGAGATAGCGACGCTAAGTTCCGGGCAATTGTTGATACCGCCAAGGACGCGATTGTGATTATGGATGATAAGGCGAAGACGGTACTTTGGAATAATGGGGCTGAGCTTATGTTCGGTTATAAAAAGAACGAAGTCTTAGGTAAGGAATTCCATTCGCTTATCGCTTTCAATAAGGCCCACGGAACTAAAAAAGATAATCTTCTAGCTTTCGGCAAGACTGGAGAATCAGCAGTTTTAGATAAAACCGTCGAGTTGCCGGTTAAAAGGAAAAACGGCGAAAAGTTTTTTATTGAACTCTCAATCACTAGGACGAAGATTAATGATAAATGGCATGCTATCGGTATTATGCGAGATACTACCGAGAAGAAGAAAAACGAGCAGGCGATAATATCACGCTCAGAGGAATTAGAGAGGCTTAATAACTTAATGATCGGCCGAGAGCTTAGGATGGTTGAGTTGAAGAATAAGCTGGCCGCTTGCAAGATTTCTTGTCCTGAAGACAAGAAAAAAACTTAGGATTTTTAAAATCACTTAAAAAATGCTCGAAAAAATAAAGAAAATTCAAACTAAATTCCTGTTTTTTATTATCCCGTTACTTTTATTTTTTTTAGTTTTAATTTTTCTTGGTAGCAGCTATTTTTTCCAAACCCTCCTTAATCGGGAGATGGAGAATAGCTTAGCAGACGCTAAAAAAGAATATTTTAATTTTATTGATCAGGAAACAGGGAAGCTCTCGGCGGCTTTAGAAATTTTTCTTCAGGATCCTCTTTATAAAGAGATTTTCTTAGTTAAAGATCGGACGAAGCTTTTCAATTTAAGCAAACCTTTATTCGATAGGCTGGAAGAAAATTATCGCATCACGCATTTTTATTATCACAACCTGGATGGGACTAATTTTTTAAGAGTCCATAGTCCGGCAACTTTCGGCGATAAGATTACTAGGCCGACCTTTTTAGAGGCTGAGA
>CAZEKG010000003.1:0-112022 GCA_964512625.1 uncultured Gammaproteobacteria bacterium
GATATCGGACGGCGGAAGCTCAACGGATAAAAGCTACTCCGGGGATAACAGGCTAGTCTGGTCCAAGAGTCCACATCGACGACCAGGTTCGGCACCTCGATGTCGGCTCGTCGCATCCTGGAGCTGGAGAAGGTTCCAAGGGTCCGGCTGTTCGCCGGTTAAAGCGGCACGCGAGCTGGGTTCAGAACGTCGTGAGACAGTTCGGTCTCCTATCTACCATGGGCGTTGAAATTTGAGGAGTCCATTTCCTAGTACGAGAGGACCGGAAATGACGAACCTCTAGTGTACCTGCTGTTCCGCCAGGGGCATCGCAGGGTAGCTATGTTTGGTTTAGATAAACGCTGAAAGCATATAAGCGTGAAGCTGTCTCCAAGATTAGATTTTTAAGACCACTTCTAGACGAGGAGTTTGATAGGTTCCAGGTGTAAGTCCAGCAATGGATTCAGCCGAGGAATACTAATGGTCGTTGTTTAATCACAAGAATTGTAATCAATGAGTATTGATTGCATTATACCAGTTTAGATCCAGAGTTCCCGTGGTTCGAGCGGAGAAGTCACACCTGATCCCATCCCGAACTCAGCAGTTAAGCTCTCTGGCGCCGATGATACTCTTTAATGGGGAAAGTAGGTAGCCGCGGGTACCCTGGATCTAAGCGAACTATCAGGAAATCATTCGTTAAAGCGAATGGTTTTTTGTTTGAAAAACCGGTAGAAGTGGCAAGTTTTTACACTTGCCAAAGTATCTTATTTTTGCTATATTGTTAAAGCATTTGGCGGTCGCTTCCTTTAGTTTATTTTTAAGCGCATATAGCTCAGTTGGTTAGAGCGCAACACTGATAATGTTGAGGTCCCAAGTTCGAATCTTGGTATGCGCACGAGAGTAATTTCAAAATTTTCAATTTTAAAACAATGATCTAATTTTAAAATTTATTAATTTTGAAATTGTTTAAAAATTGAAAATTGGAAACTAATAAATTATCCTTGCCGAGGTAGCTCAGTGGTAGAGCAGTAGACTGAAAATCTATGTGTCGCGAGTTCGATCCTCGCCCTCGGCACAAGCTAGTTGAAAGTTTAAAAACTGATAACGGGGTGTAGCTCAGTTGGCTAGAGCGCTTGGTTTGGGACCAAGAAGTCGCAGGTTCGAGTCCTGTCACCCCGACTATTTAATTAAGAGGCGGAAGCCGAGAAGAGTTGTGACCGAGTCCTGTCACCCCGACAAATTAAAATAATTGCTGCCGCGAGGCGGTTTTTGTTTATCTAACCTATTCATAAAATGAATCAATCGCAAATGACGGCTTTAGCCGAAGTTTCGGCAATTAAAAAAGCCAGCTATTCAAGAAAGAATTCCTTCGTCCTTGCTATCTTGGGCGGCGCTTATATCGCTTTGGGTGGTATTTTCGCGACTGTGGCCGCTGTCGGCGCTGCTGATTTTATGTCTTTCGGCTTAACGAAGATGCTGATGGGTGTGGCTTTCAGTTTAGGCCTTATTCTAGTTGTTGTCGGCGGCGCCGAACTTTTTACCGGCTCGACTTTAGTTTCCGTTGCTTGGCTTAACCGGGAAATAAAAATAACCGACTTAATAAAGAATTGGACTTTGGTTTATCTTGGTAATTTTTTAGGCGCTATAATCATTGCCGCTTTATTATTCTTGGCTCGCGAATATTTAGTCGCTAACGGCGCTTTTGGCCAAACTATTTTCGCTATTGCCAATTCAAAAATGCATCACACTTTTTTCGAGGCCGTTGCTCTCGGCATTCTTTGCAATGTATTAGTTTGTTTAGCTATCTGGCTTTCATTTAGTGGTAAGAATACGGTTGATAAAATCGTGGCTATCGTTTTTCCAGTAACTGCTTTTATTGCTATGGGCTTCGAGCATTCAATAGCTAATATGTATCTCATAACTGAAGCTTTGCTTATTAAGACTTTCGATCCAGCTTTTGTGGTTTATAATAACATCAATACTTTCGGCTTAAGCTGGACTAATTTCTTTCTTCATAATCTTCTGCCGGTCACTATCGGCAATATCATCGGCGGCGTTCTTATTTGGCTTGCTTATTGGTATATTTATTCTAACGGCCGAGAAAAGGTCTAAGAAATCATTAAGCGCTGTTAATTCCAGCGCTTTTTGAATTGGCTATAAATCAGGCCAGGTTGACAAAATGACTAATTTAATGTAAATTTAACCAGTCTTAACCTAAGTAATAGGTTAAAGGCTCTGTAACAGGGTAAGAAAACGGGAGGTTGTGTCATGAAATGCATGTTGAGTGTCTTGACGGTTTTTTGTCTGCTGATGGTTTTCGCGACCGGTTGCGCGACGACAAGCGGATCTGTCCTGTCTCCTTCCTCGTCCAGCCAGGTTGCCCCCGGTCCTCCGGCGGCTTCCAAGATCCAGATCAAGAATATGGCGGCTGATCCGATCTATCTCAGCCCCGGCGGTCGTACGGTCTTTATCTATTGGACGAACACGACCGGCATAAGCGAGGTTGATTGCCAGCAAATGATTACTCAGGAGCTGGTTAGCAAAGGGTATGTTGTCGTCAACTCGGTTCAGGAGGCCGACTACATTCTCAAATGTCAGTTGACCTACTTCGACTTGATGAAGAATCATCCCCAGGGGACGCAGTTGATGCAGTTAGCGACTGTTTCCGGCATGACGGGGATTGGCGCGGCGATTGGCAATAACAACGGTAGCGCTCTTGGCGGAGCCGTTATCGGCGGACTGGTTGGCGTAGTTGTCTCGGAGGTCATCAAAGACGCGACAGCGCAGGACCTCTTCTACTGCGAGCTAGGGGTTCAAATCGAGGAGCGTATCAACTTCCTCGGAGCTCCGGCTCCTGAACCGATCAAGAGCTACGACAAGGTTACGGTCGATAAGACCAAGACCAAAAACGGCAAGACCTCCACAGAGTCGAAGATAATCGTCAGAAACGGTGAAAGCCTTGATGATCCGACGGAGGAAACCGAGTCCATTGGCCGCTCTGGAGAGAACAATACCCGAGTCGTTAAAGGAGTTCGCAAGGCGAATTTCAATATCCACCAAACGAAATTTCAGACGGCCGTTCAGTTTGCCAAGCGCGATCGTCCCGGCGCCGTTGAAAGCTTGAGGATTTATCTCGCGCGTTCCATCGCCGGCAACTTCGGCCCGGCGAGCATGAACTAACGTTTGTTCGGCTAGAAAAAAACCAGCCCCGGTTAAGACCGAGGCTTTTTATTTTGGTTTTTATATTTTAGAATAATTTATTCTAAGCAACAGTTGATCGCTTTTTTGACAAGCTCTCCCATCTTACCCATGAAGCCTTTTTTCGTTTCTGGCAAATCCTTATCCTGCTCATGCTTATTCAAAAGATCTTCATCTATTTTTTTTATCTCGCCGGTATTAATGATATTCATATTCAAGCCCCAAAAAAGCGAATAAAGATTATAGGCCTTTTCAAAAAGCTCATAAGCTTCGTCTTTTTTACCCATGGAAAGCTGTTTAGTCCCAACTTCCATTAAGCGGTAACTGGCGGCTAAGAGATGTTTGGAGATGCACCAAACTTCGCCTTCGTAATCTTTTATAATCTTCTTCAATAATTCCTTTCGCATTTCGCGAACCTCATTGATTAAATCGTAATATTCCGTTTTTCCGGTTTTGGCGCCAGTAAAGAAGAAATGCTCTTCAATGCCGACAAGGTTCATGATAGCAATACTCAAGTCCTGGTCGGAGGAGAGATCCATTTTTTCCTGTTTTTTAAGACTGTCCGCTTTTTGGATGAATTCATCCAATTTTTGCTTATCGTATGTTTCCATATATTACCTGGTTATGAAATAAAAAATGATACTGAAAATTATTAATGGTACTAAAGAGAAAGCTATTTTTTCAAAAGGGAAATGAGCTTTGCCGCCATTCTTCTTTTTTACGATTTCATATAACTTGCCGCCAACTAAGAATAAGACGGAGCCTAAGATGATACTGAAAATCATCTTATCAAGCAAGAAAGCAACTTCAAAGATGTATGGCCCTTTGTAAAAGGAATGAGCTGGATGGCCTAAACTGCCTTTTTGCCAAAGCGGGATTAAGGCGAGGGCGATGAAAAAATAATAAATAATGACGACCAAGATCTTGCGGAACATGAAGCGGATATTTTTCTTATTAAGCCAGTTAATGGTCCAAACGATCAAGGAAACTGTAAGGCCGCCAATCCAAAGGCCGGTAATACTATCGTCGATTCCGAGCCACTCGGCGAGTCCAAGTCCGGCGCCGACGGCAATCGTACAAACAGGGCAAAATGCCAAAGAAATTTTCGGCCAAATTAAGGCTAAAATAGCAATTAAGCCAGTGAAGCTTAAGATTTTATGTTTAAACATGTTTTTAAGTTATTTTTTATCTTCTTAAGTTTACCGTTTTTAACCTTTCTTAGCAAGGATGTTGACTTGTTTGTAAAAATGGATTAATATTTTTATATGCAAAGAAGATTAGCTAACAATTGGTTTTACTTTTATTTTACTGGTACCTAGGCCGGATGCTTTTTGCATAGACTAATTATTGTCGAATCGGCCAAACGGGCCGGTTTTTTTGTTCTTTAAGAGGAAAGCGGTAAGCGGCGACATGTTATAAATCCAGAAACCGAAACTGAATAGGGAGGGGAAGAAGATGGAGGCATTACTGCAGGCTATGGAAGCTATTGCCAACAACGGGATTACTGAGAGCGCTTGTCCCCACAACAAGAGGGTTAAAATTAAGACGGCTCAAGGCTGCTTAATCAATTGCCCGGTTTTGGAAAGTTTGCCGACAGATGGTTATGGCGACGGCTGTCCTCGTATTTACCGCTACGGCCGCGGGTGTCCTTTTGTAAAAAGAGGATAGACGCCGATAACTTAGCTCGGATTCATTCCGAGCTTTTTAATTTTTATGGTATAATGTAATCATATAATTATAACTTAATAACTATGGAGGCAAACTCACTTTATCGTCCAATATTCAAAAGAGCTTGGACGATTGTCATGAAGAATAAGGGCCTTTGGCTGCTTGGTTTATTTGCGACTATCTTAGGTGGCATCGGCGAATATGAAATCCTGATGGGCGCCTTTTACGGCCAAGTCTCTCAGGAAGGAATTATTTCCTCGACGATTGCCAGTTTTAATCAAGGCATGAGCAGGGGTTTGGAAATCAGTGGTGGTAATATTTGGTTGAGTTTTTGGCAAAGCCTAACCGCTAATCCGGTTTCCGTTATTGTGCCGATCATTATTATGATCATTAGTTTAGTTATAACAATTTTCCTTATTTGGCTGGGTATTATTTCTCAAGGCGGCCTCGTCCAAGGCATCAGCCAGACTAATAAGAATAGGAAGCTAAGCCTTAATGAGGGCTTGGATTTCGGCGCTAAGAACGGTTGGAGTATACTATGGATCAATGTTATTACAAAAGCAGTAATTTTTATCTTTCTTTTCTTTATCGGTCGGGAAATATTGTGGATTAATGCTTCCGGCTTTTCGGTTGTAAAATTAGTTCTCTATTATTTTTCTTTTGTCATTTTTATGATGGCGGTTTTAATCGCTTCTTTCCTTTTCCGCAATCAATTGTTATTCATTATCTTAAAAAAGATGAAGTTTGTGCCGGCCTTGAAAGCGGCTTGGGAGCTTTTTATTAGGAATTGGTTGATTTCCATTGAGATGGCTATCTCCCTTTTTATCGCTTATATTATCGCGGCGACTCTTAATGTTTTTATCGTTGCCGTTTTAACCGCGGTTCCGGCCGTCGTACTTCCGGCTTATTTCCCTTTCTTGCCGTTTATTATTTCCGTCATTATTGCCGCCGTTTCCTTAATCCTAATGTTCGTTTTCGTCTTTACGATTACCGGTTTATTACTTGCTTTTCAATGGTCTTGCTGGGTATTGCTTTTCGCAAAGTTAGTTGACGGTGAGGAGATCCCGAAGATTGTCCGCAGTGTCGAACAGTTAAAAAATTTCTCGGGCAGCTTTCTTAAAAAAAATTAGAAAATAGGGCGTAAATAATCTCAGTCTAAGAAAAGCCTCGGAAACGGGGCTTTTCTTGTAAAATACCGGTAAACGAATTATAATTAACTCAAGTAAACAGCTAATATTAATAACATGTCTAATCTCGGACAATCAATTGAAGATTTATTGCCTAACAGGCCAGTTAATGATGATGATGAAAATAATCCGGAGTTGAAGCTTGATCAAAAAATGAAGGAAATAGAGCTTAAGAATAAGGAAGAAGAAACGGAAGCCGCCGCTCAAAGCATCGGTTTGCCATACCTTAACTTAGCGGCCTTTCCGATCAGTCCGGATACGCTAACGACCATAGAAAGAAGCCGAGCTGAGAAGCTTCGAGTAGTTTGTTTTTTAAATAACGGCAAGGATCTCCGCCTAGCGACGACTGATTATAATGATGAAATAGTTTCTTTGGAAAAGGAGCTAAGAGATGAATTGCATGAGAATGTTTCTACTTATTTAGTTTCGGAGCAAAGCTTGAAGAATGCTTTAAAGCTTTATGATGCCTTACCTAAAGTTAGGAAATTCATTAAGGGTATAGAAATATCGGAGGAAGATTTAAAAAGGTTTGAAGGCGAGATTAAGAGTTTCCATGATCTTAACGACAAGATCCAAAAGACTTCCATTTCTGAATTAGTTAACCTTATCGTGGCTGGCGGTGTAAAATCTCGCGCTTCGGATATTCATATTGAAGCGGAAGATAAAGGCGTAAAAGTCCGCTATCGCATTGACGGCGTTTTAAATGATGTAGCTGATTTAAATAAGGAAGTTTGGGCGCAGGTCGTTTCTCGTTTAAAGCAGTTAGCCAAGCTGAAAATCAATATTACCGATAGGCCTCAGGACGGGCGTTTTACAATTTTTCTCAGCCAAGAAAAGATAGATGTCCGTGTTTCCGCCTTACCAACCGCTTTCGGCGAAAGTATCGTTATTCGTCTTTTAATGTCTTCGGCTGTCGGCTTAAGCTTTGATGACCTCGGTTTAAGAGGGCAGGCTTTTAAAATATTGTCTCGAGAGATTGAAAGGCCTAACGGCATGATTGTTACGACTGGTCCGACTGGCTCAGGTAAGACGACTTCCTTGTATGCGATCTTGAAAAAATTAAATAACGAAGAAACGAAGATTATTACCATTGAAGATCCGATAGAATATGAATTGGAAGGAATTAATCAAAGCCAAGTCAATAAGGATTATACTTTCGCTAAAGGTCTTCGCTCTATTGTTCGTCAGGATCCGGATATTATTATGGTTGGCGAAATTCGCGACCTGGAAACGGCTGAAATTGCCATTCAGGCGGCTTTAACCGGCCATTTAGTCCTCTCTACTATCCATACTAATGATGCTTTCGGAACGATTCCTCGTTTTCTTTCTATGGGCGCCCAGCCTTTTCTTCTTGCTCCGGCTTTAAACGCCGCTATCGGCCAAAGGCTTGTTAGGTTAATTTGCAAGCATTGCAAAGTTGAAGCGGAATTAACTCCGGATCAAGCTTCGAGAGTTAAGAAGGTATTGGAGGAGCTTCCCGATCAAGCAGAAGAGAAAAAAAATATCGATTTGAATAATCTTAAATTTTTTAAAGGCACTGGCTGTGAAGAGTGCCAGGGCTTAGGTTACAAGGGGCGAGTTGGTATTTATGAAATCATGCCGATTACGGGCGAGATGGAGAAGATGATTACTATGGGCAATTTATCGGAGTATGATATTAAGAATAAAGCTCGTGAAGAAGGGATTATTACGATGGTTCAAGATGGGATTTTAAAAGCGTTAGATGGGATGACGACGGTTGAGGAGGTGTTTAGAGTTGCGGAGTAGGGTTGGGAGGTTAGTAGTTGGTATTAAATTATATTTATATTCGTATTAAAAAAAACTTCGAAGGGATTCGAAGTTTTTTGTTTTTCATTATTCTTACTTTTTCTTTTTTAGAAAAGAAAAAGCTAACAAAAAGAAAAATCGCTCGCTGTAAAAAATCATGGCCAAATTATTCGACTTCTCTCCTGGAAATTATCTGACGCCCGCCCGTCTATTCAGCCGGGCAAGCTTGCGATAATTTCCTGTCGCTCTCGCCGAAAATTGGCACAATATTTTTTAATGCTCGCAAACACAAATGTAATTTTTCAGTTACAAGTTACCAGTCCCAGTAATCTTTATTTCCCTTGAGTCATCTTTAATTACTCGGAAATCAAGTTTGATTGCTTCTCTCGGCAGGATATCTTTTACTCTCTCCGACCATTCTATGACTGTAACGCAACCTTTATCATTAAAATAATCCTTAACGCCGATAGCTTCGAGTTCATCGCCGTTATTTAAGCGATAGGCATCGATATGGATTAAGGATTTTACTTTAGTTTTTTTTAGCTTCCCGATTTTATATGTTTTCATTAAGACGAAAGTCGGACTGGTTACGATTTTATCGATAGCTAATCCTTTAGCTAGGCCTTTAGTGAAGGCGGTTTTGCCGGCGCCTAGATCTCCAGTCATAGCTAATACTTCTCCGCCAATTAATTTTTTAGCGAATTTGGCAGCGATTTTTTCTGTTTCTTTTTCTGAGTTGGAGATGAATTTCATATATTTATGGTTATTCCAGCTCCCAGCCGGGATCGGCTTTAAATTTTTTCCAATTATCAAGCTTAACTTTTTTATTTTTTGATAAGTAGTAGCCGGCGATCGCGATCATAGCGGCGTTATCGGTACAATATTGGAATTCCGGTACTAGGAAATTCAAACCGTTTTCTTTAGCTTTATTTTCTAATTCGCTTCGCAGTCTTCTATTGGCTGCTACGCCTCCGGCAAGGAGAACGGTTTTAGCTTGGAATTGTTTGGCAGCTTTGATAGTCTTATGAGTTAAGACTTCGACGGCCGCTTCTTGGAATTCGAAGCAGATCTCCGAAGTTTTCTTTTTTATTTCCTCACTTTTCATCTTATTAACTTTATAAAGCACGGCCGTTTTAAGTCCGGAAAAAGAAAAATTGAAATTATGGCTGTCGATCATCGGTCTTGGCAAAGTAATACTTTGAGGATTACTGGAATCGAAGTTAAGAGCTTCTTTAGAAACGATCGGTCCGCCCGGATAGCCGAGCCCTAGGAGCTTAGCGACCTTATCGAAAGCCTCACCGGCGGCGTCATCGACGGTTTGGCCGATTTTTTTCATACTAGAATGATTCTTTAGCAAGATTAATTCCGTATGACCGCCGCTAACGATTAGGGCGATAGCCGGAAAAGTTATTTTCGGATTTAAGAAGTTGGCCGCTAAATGAGCGTACATATGATTAACGGCTAACAGCGGTTTTTTCCAGGCAAGACTTAGGGCTTTAGCGGTCTCAACGCCGATGATTAGCGAGGTTATTAGTCCCGGTCCGGAAGTAACGGCGATCAAGTCGATTTTTTCAGGTTTTATTTTCGCTTCTTCAAGGCAGGCGGAAAGGACGACATTAATATTTTTCACATGTTCTCGCGCGGCGATTTCCGGAACGACTCCGCCGTATTCTTTATGGATATCGATTTGGGAGGAAACGATATTGCTGAGAATAAGTCTCTTCTTTTCGGTAAAATCGATTAGGGAAGCCGAGGTCTCGTCGCAGGAGGTTTCGATGCCTAAAATTATCATAAATAGTTTAGTTATTACTGCATAATATAACAAAAAAAAGGCAAAATGTAAATGGTTGCGGTATCGGATTTAAATTGCTAAAATTTCAACAGAACCTTTGGCCGCAACTTCTCAGGAAGGGAGGATATCATTAAGAAACCGGATAAAGCGAGAAAGCGAAAAAAAGCTAAGCCGTGCCCGCCTCATCGGCGAACTAAGCATCACATGATTCCTGGTTCTCGATTGAGTCCGGAGCAAAGAGAGGAGATTTCGAGGCGCAATCTCAAACAAACGCCTTACGCTCTCCACATGGCTTGGCATGAGATTTTCGGCAATATGACGCCTTTCGAGGCGATCATTTGCGTAGTTACCTGTCTAGCGCCGGAAGGCTATTTCAAGAAAGCGAAGATCAAGGCGAGTTTTCTCGGAGCTAAGTATTACTACAATCTTAGGAATCCGAGGATGAAGCGGATAGAGAAAGTCGAAAACTATCGGCCGCCAAAAAGTTTGAATACCGCTTTAAGGAAGGTCTTTTTCGGGCGTAACTGGGTAAGCATTGTTAGCGAAATCGCCTCATCCTGGTCGCCAGAAGGCTATTTTCGCGAGATCGTGGTCGTCGGAGGGGATCGTCTCCAAGTAACCACCTTCGTTCTTAAGCAGCAGCGCCATCATAGCTAGTTACACCCGCTCGAATTGACTTCAGCGGGTTTTAAATTTCCTTTATTTCCGTCTTGACATTTATTAAATAATCATTTATAATTGCTTATGTAGTTTGCGATTTTTAGCCTTTATTCGGGGTCATCGTCTAGTGGTTAGGACGCCAGGTTTTCATCCTGGTAACCGGAGTTCGATTCTCCGTGGCCCTACTTAAAATAAAAACATCCTGAAAGGGATGTTTTTATTATTTTCTAATTTCTTGAATTAAAAGAGCCGCCGATTAATCGGCGGCTTAAGCTTCTTCGTCCTCGGTTTCAACCGCGACCGTTTCGGGGAAGCGATTGATAATGAGGTACTTCCAAGCACCCGTTTCAACATTGATTGTCTTAAGGGCTATCGCTACGCGGTTTTCCGGATTGAGGAACTTCCAGTAGGTTTCGATAACCTCGGCATCGGTGCCGAAGACCGGGACGATTCTCGGATCGCCTTCGAAGGCGGGCAGGGGATTGCCGTCGCCTTGATAGGTATGGACGCAGTAGGCGATTCCCGGAGTAAACTCTTGGTAACTGAACAAAGCCCTTTCGCAACCCCGATTGAAGGGTGATTTCCTTAGGATAGAAATCTCGAGCTCCCTCACCTTCGCGTCATAGGCGGCCGTAATCCGGGGTGTGAAATTCGGTTTATCCGGCTCGTATTCCCAATTGCCCTTCATTGTCCGGAAAAGTGCCAGGCCGTGAAGTATTTGATGATCCAACAAGGGTTCTCTGGTAACAGCGTCGGTTTGAGCGCCGTTGCTTACCACGTGGTAGGTATGATCATTGTCCATCGCTGTGTAGATGATCAGACTGGGATCCGTAACAAGCCCTGGATCAAGCGCTTCGGTTCGAAGTCGATCGCCGTCGACCGTCAAGACTCGGCGACGGCTATTCTCACTTCGTCCCATAAGCCAGTACAGGATATGGAAACGGGTCTCATCCTCATTTAGCCCGGCTACAATGCCACGGCCAGGATAGGGGTTGTCTTTCAGATTCATAAGATTGTGCTGAGCCAAGGCCATGGCCTCGCTTCTTGTCATCATCTTGATTTTTCCTCCCTCTAAAGTGCGTGTTTTTCGGAGTGAATCAGCCACATAGCCGATTCGCTTACCAAGGTAAAATTACCCTCTTTTATTGGTTTTGTCAATGATTAAAGTGGGAGAGAAATTATTTTTTTGCTATAATATAAGTAACTTAAAAATACTTTATGATCCATTACTTCGCTTACGGCTCTAACATGGACTTGAAAAGATTAGAGCATATGGAAATCAGGTTTCGCAGTATTATTCCCGGCAAGCTTAAGGGCTGGAAGTTGGTTTTTAATGTTATTGATAATAAATACGAAGGAACTGGTTATGCCAATATTGTCGAGGATCCGGAATCCTTCGTCGAGGGCTTAATCGTCGAAACCGATCGCCATTCAATTAGAAAACTCGATTGGTGCGAAGATTATCCCGATTATTATATTAAAAGGCGAGTTGAAGTTGTTAATTTCGATGGCGAAAAATTAAGATGTATGACTTATGTCGGCAATCAGGAAAGGATAGCCGAGGGGCTTAGGCCGCATAAAAAGTATATGAAGCATTTATTGAACGGTAAGATTTTTTTAGATCTTAATTATTACCGCCATCTTGCCCGGATCAGGACAATTGACTAATTTTAATTACATTGCTTGCTTTTTTAAAAAATGTTATGATATAAGAAAGTCAAAGGTCCTATAAGCAATCTTAAATCCGTAAAAACCATGCCATTTTCGGCTCAAAAAACAATTCCTGTCAAAGATCATAATTTTTTATTTTCCCGCAATTCTCAATCTGTCAGTGATGAGGATGGCTGGCTTTTAGGCGAAGGACAGCTTTCCTGCGATGTTTTTCAAACGCCCGAGAGTATTGTTGTTAAGTCGACTATGGCTGGAGTTGATCCGAAAAACCTTGATATTGTTATTAGTAATGATGTCTTAACTATCCGCGGTTTTCGTGAAATGGAGGAGGAAATAGATGAAGCCGATTTTTACAGTCGAGAATGCTACTGGGGCTCTTTCAGTCGCTCGATTGTCTTACCTCAGGAAGTCGAACAGAAAAAAGTCAAAGCTAGTCTTAAAAACGGTATTTTAACTATCGAGCTGCCAAAAAAGTATAAGACGACAAGCATTAAAGTAAGGTAATTAAAGAGTATGATAGGAAAGGAAGAAAAAATAGAGGATAATAATTATCTCATAGCGACCATAGATCGAATTGAAGGCGAGACGGCGGTTATCCGCTTAGAGAATTATCAGGAATTGATTTGGCCGATTGATCGGTTGCCGGAAAACTTTAAAGAGGGAACGGTATTCCGCCTTTTAGCTAAAGAGTCCCTCTCTGACGAAGAAGAAAAAAGAAGCGTAGCTAAAGAAATGCTTCGAGAAATATTTAATCAAGATGAATGAAACTCTGGGCCGGATCGAAGAATTCGGCCGAAAACTGATCAAGAAAGATGAAGCTGGTAAATGGAATCGTAAGAGTTTAATAGCGATAATTTTAGTCGCTATTTTTGTAATTCTTTCTATTATATTAAGTAGTTTCTTTATTTTTGAATCTGTTTATGTCACTCGGTTTTATCCGGGGACTAAGATTGGTAATGTTGATTTATCGGGCTTGACTCGCGAGGAAGCCTTAGCCTCCTTAATTGAGAAGACGGGTAAATTTGATAGCGAAGGGATTCCCGTTTATTTCCAATCTAATCGAGCTAATCAGTTAAAAATAACTTCCGTTATTGATAGTTTGACTGACCCCGACTTATCTCGGGAGATTATTAATTTTGATGTCCATAAAACAGTTTATGAGGCTTTTGATTTCGGAAGGAATGGTTCTTGGAGTAGTCGGATTTCCCGCCAGTGGCTTTTATTTTGGCATTTTAAAAAATTCCCTATTGATTATAACTTAGACGAGTCGGCAGTCAAGGATTTATTGGCTCAGCAATTCGGTTCTCTGGAATCAAAAAGCAATAATGCCAAACCAGAGATCGTTTGGAGCGGTAATAGTTATCAGGTTAATTTTTTAACTGAGAAAACTGGCCAATATCTTAACTATCAAGAGGTTGTCAATAAGATTAATGAGAGGTTGAAAAATTTATCCCTATCGCCGATAGAAATAAAATTAGAAGAGAAGAAGCCGGCCGTCAGTCTTGGCGAGGCAGAGGCGAATAAAGCTTTGGTCGATAATATCCTATCAACGACGACGCCGACTTTTTACTTTGAAAACCTGAATTGGAATATCGCTAAAAAAGATTTATCTAAAATGCTGGAATTCGATAAATTAGATGGCAATGTCATTTTAAGCGTTAATAAGCAATTATTTATTGATTGGGCTAAGAAAAATATTGAGGCCAAATTCAACATCCAGCCTCTTGATGCTAAGGTAGAAATCAAGGACGGCGTAATCAGTCGCTTGCAAGCCCATCAAATCGGTAGGATTCTTGATCTCGATAAGACTTATAACAGCCTATTGGCCGTTCTTAATAGCCCGGCTTCCAGGATTAAGATAAGCTACAATGAAATATTACCCAAGACGGCGACTGGCGATGTTAATGATATTGGAGTTAAAGAATTATTAGGAGTAGGAAAATCAAATTTTGCCGGCAGTCCAAGTAACCGTCGTCATAATATAGCAACTGGAGCTACTAAACTTCATGGCGTCCTAATCGCTCCGGACGAAACCTTTTCTTTAATTAGTAATCTCGGCAATATCGATGCTTCCGGAGGCTATCTTACGGAATTAGTCATTAAAGATAATAAGACGACGCCCGAATATGGTGGCGGTCTTTGTCAAATCGGTACGACGGTTTTTCGCGCCGCCATGGCTTCGGGGTTGCCGATAAAGGAGCGCCGCAATCACTCTTATAGCGTCACTTATTACCTTGAAAACGGTTTGCCAGGAACGGATGCGACGATTTACGATCCTTCGCCTGATTTGAAATTTACTAATAATACCGGTAATTATATCTTGATCCAATCGAAGATTGTCGGCAATGATTTAACTTTCGAATTTTGGGGAACGAGCGATGGCCGCAAAGCGGAAAGAACTGTGCCGAAGGTTTGGGGTTGGATTTCGCCGGCTCCGACAAGATACGTCTATACTTCCGAACTGAAGCCCGGCCAAAAGAAATGTACCGAGAAAGCCCATAAAGGAGTTAAGGCCTCTTTTGATTATATGATTACTTATAAGGACGGAACGGTTGATAAGCAGAATTTTTATTCCGTTTATAAACCGTGGCAGGAGGTTTGCCTTATTGGCGGCGATCCTAATTCAAGTTCGACTCCGGTAACGACCGGTACTTCTACGAAAAACATCTCAACCTCAACCGCCAGCCTCGGCGCGAGAAGTTAGTTTGATAAAAAAACAAACCCCGCTTCAGTTGAAGCGGGGGTTTTGTGATATCTAATAACCTGTAGGCGGAAAGCCTGAACGGACTGATTGGCCAGGCAAGAAAATTTTTGTTAAGCGAATTTCAAGCCGAAGCCCGAAAGAAGCTTATAAAAATTCCCATGCTTGTCGTGCCTAGCCAATAAGTCCGTCCAGACGAATGACCAGTGCCGTTTGGCATTGGCGAGAAAAAGAAATAAAAATTTTCTCAAAGAATTGTAATGGAAGGTGACAATTTTTTTTTGTTGCCTACAGGTTGCTAGATACCACCCATTTCCCTGCAGACAAGAAATTATTCAAAGGGAGGATTCGAGTCGTTTAAAACCAGAATAATCCTTCTTGTAATTCCATGCTTGTCGTGCCTGCAGAGAAATAGACAGTAAACAACAATCCATTTTATCAAATATAATCCAGGCTGTCAAGGGGCAAAAGCATTAAATAAAAAATTTACCTAAATTTAGATAAATTAATCAATTTAGAATATATTTTTAAGAGGCGTAGAGCTATTATACCTTAAATCAAGAAAGTCATCAAGGGAATTTTGTCAATCATCTATATTGTTGTCAAATATGTTTATAATAAGCCTTTTTAGGCCTTGGTTTTAATTCAAGCGGAGATTTCAACGACTTTAGTTTTTGAACTTTTGCCGTTTTTAATAGTGATAAGGCTTTTAGCAATCTTAAAATGCTTAGCGAGCAATTCGATAATCGCCTTATTAGCCTTGCCTTCTATTGGCGGAGCGCTGACCCAAATTTTATAAACGCTCTCGGTTATTTTTTCGATTTTATTTTGAGTCGAGTTGGGTTTAACCTCGATTAGGATTCTCATATTATTTTAAATCTTTTCTAAGATCTTTAATTCTAAATTCCCAGTCTCCGTATCATAAACGGCGAAAGAGGCTTTATTGAATAGTCCGGCTAAAGTGCCGGGATTGATTAATTGTGTTGAACCGATATTTTCCAGCCAAGGCTTATGGGTATGGCCGTAAAAAACCAAATCGTAATTATCGCTCTTAGCCATTTCTCTAGCCTGATCTGGAAAGTGGACAAGTCCTATCTTAAGAGCGGAGTTGTCAGCTTTTTTTAAAATTATTTTTCCTTCATCGCCGTGAAGCTTGGCATTTTTTAGTTTATCGGCTAATTCATATATGGCGTCGCGGTAAGGATTATCCATGTTGCCGTAAACAAAATGAATTAACGCTTTAGTGTTCTTAGTTAGGAAATCGACGGTCTCGGCTGAAGCGATATCGCCGCAATGAATGATCATTTTGATATCATTCTTATTCGTCCAAGCGAGGAATTTTTTTAAGTTCGGCAGGTTGTCGTGGGAGTCGGAGATAATAGCGAGAAGCATTGATTTTATTTCATTTTTTTAAGCGCTTCGATGTCTTTGACCAACTTTTCATCATGGGGCGTTTCCAGGATTAAATTCACTTTCAACTTCTTCATCAACTTAACGATAGCTTTAAAGCCATCAAGGCCGATTTTTCCCTGGCCGATATGTTCATGGCGGTCTTTCTTAGCGCCTAACTCAACCATGGAATCGTTAACATGCATTAATTTTAAATTATCTAAGCCGATAGTTTTATCGAATTCGTCGAAAGTTTTTTTAACGGCTTTATTATCCTTTAAATCGTAACCGGAAGCGAAAGCGTGAGCTGTATCGAAACAAACGCCGATTTGGTATTTTTTAAGTTTCTTATTAGAAATGATTCTCTCGATTTCTTCGAAGGAGGCGCCTAGGATTTCTCCGGCGCCGGCGGCGAGTTCGATTAAAAATCCAGTTTCGCCTTTATAACCTTCAAGCATTTCAGCTAGGCCGTCGATAGTTTGGTTTATCGCTTTCTCTCGACCTAAGTCTTTGCCGCTGCCAAGATGAGTCATTAAATATTTAACGCCGAGCAGGCTGGATCTTTCTAGTTCTTCGCGAATTATAGTAATTGAACCATGATAAATCCGCTTATTACTTGAGCCGAAGTTAATGAAATAAGGCGCGTGAACATAAGATTCAAGAGAAAA
The DNA here is from genome assembly GCA_964512625.1 of uncultured Gammaproteobacteria bacterium. Lineage (GTDB taxonomy): Bacteria > Patescibacteriota > Patescibacteriia > 2-01-FULL-39-33 > 2-01-FULL-39-33 > CAZEKG01. The sequence continues at coordinate 16,681 of CAZEKG010000003.1, forward strand.
TTGAACGCTATTAGCTTTAAAATTTTTAGCGATTTCAGTCGTGATTATTTTCGCTGGGCCGCCTTGAGGCGGGCGTGAAAAAAACTGAAAACACTCGCAGCCGATTTCTTTAGCACGAATGGGAGCTTGAGTGACATCGCCGGCAGCCGAGATATGGACGCCGATTTTTGGGTAAGAGTAATTCATATGGTAATTTTAAGGCATTTAGAAGAAAATAAAAAGCCCCGTTTAAAACGGAGCGTGATTGTTAGGTTGCGACAACTAGCCGGTTTTGTTTCGCGAATTTTAGAACGATTTCCTTTATCTCTTGACTTTTGATCGGCTGACCAAGGGAATCGAACTGTTTTTTCGCGATTTCGACTAGTCGATCGAGAGCTTTCATTTTTCCTCGTGCCCAGGAAGCGTATTCTTCCTGACAGAAGGCATGATGAAAATCTCCCGATTGAAGAGCGAAGAAAACAAGGTAATGGCTTACCTGATCGACTCGCGCTTCTCTCAGGTTCTCAAGGTGAAAGCGCTCCGCCTCCGTAATCGTCGGATTATAGAAGGGGGTTTTATGTCTTTCTCCCGTTTTCCACCAACGGCTGATTTCTTCTTCGGGGCTGATCGAGGTCTTGTCCGCCAGCCGGAAGATGTCCGCGAGCGGATGTTTGAGCGATTCAGGCATCGGCTTGCCGTTGATAAGCGGGTTGAAGTAGTCATGCTCTCTCAGACAATAGCAAATCTGGGTCAGCATCTTTGCCGGCAGGAAGTTGAGCATAGCTAAAGCCAATTTCGCGCCGCCGGTTTGATGACTGATATTGCCGTAGCCAAGGAAACGAGTCAGGTCGTGAAGGATAGAAGACCAGCGAAGGACTTCCTCACATTCGAAAATGTTAAGTCCGGAATTTTCTTGGCAATACCGGAGAAAAGCTTCATCGGTATGGAGGAGTTTCAACGCCCTTGAATAAACATCATAAGAATGTCTTTTACCGTGATCATCGTTCTCGTCAAACCTTGTAGCCACCTCATCAAGGTCATGGCTTTGGAGGTTGGTGATTAAGGTCTGACTATTATTCTTGGAGTTGTCCCTGGCCGCCTTGAGCAGTCTAATTAGTTCTTTGAGTTCGATGTCTATTTCGGGAATTTCCAGTGTGGTCCCCATAATACCCCCCTATGGGTTAGTGTTTTCGTTTGAGAAGGTGCAACTTAGCACCGCTTAATTTATCATAAGGAGCTTAAGATGTTAATCAAAAAATACTCCCGTCTTAAGCGGGAGTATTTTTTAAATGAGTTTTTTTATTTGATGATAGTCTGCTTTAGATGTTCCATGACTTTACGATTGCCGATCTTATTTCTTAAATATTCTTTATAAGTTTCAGCTTCCAATTGTTTTCTGATTTCTGGGTTATTCGGATAGCCTTTGGCTAGTTCCTCGATTTCCAATAAGACCTCGTCTTCTCGAACTTCGATTTTTTGTTTTTGATAAATTTCTCTCGCTAGAATAGAAGTTTTAGCTCGCATTTCCGCTTGAGGCGTCAGCTCTTTTTCTAATTCCTCCGCCGTTTTCTTGATACTGGCTAAGTAGTTATTGAAATCGAAGCCTTGTTTGGCAATATTGTCTTTCAACTCATGCATCATGCGATGCCTTTCGCTTTCAATTAAGACTTCAGGAATTTCTTCGAATTCGGAGATGGCTACTAGTTTTTCGAGCATCTCGTTTTCCAGGCGGTGATCTTCTTCATGTTCTTTTTCGTGCTTTAAGTTATGTTCGATATTTTCTTCAAGCTCCTTAACAGTCTTGAATTGGCCTCCGGAAATAGCATTGGCAAATTCATCATTATTTTCCGGCAAGACGATTTCGTAAATGCCTAGGCAAGATGTCTTGAATTCCGCTTCTTTACCAGCTAGGTTCTTTTGGAAATATTCATCAGGGAATTTAAGCTTGAAATCTTTCTTATCGCCGGCTTTTAAGCCGATTAACTGCTCTTCAAAGCCTGGAATAAAACGGCCTTCGCCGAGAATCGCTGGGAATTTTTTATATTGCCCGTTCTCAATCAGGACATTATCAAGGAAGATGTCGAAATCGATTTCCGCCTTATCGCCGGTTTTTGCTTCGCGCTCAACTAAGACTTCTGAGGCGCGCATTTTTCTTAGATCATCGATAACTTTGGAGACCTCTTCTTTTTTGACTTCTATTTTTTTCTTTTCAACTTTTAAATCCTTGTAATCGCCGACGGTAACTTTCGGAAGAATGGAGGCAGTCGCTTTATAGGCGAAGATTTCTCCCGGAGCCATTTTTTGGATTTCTATTTGCGGTTGGTCAATAGTGATTATTTTTCCTTCCTCGACGGCTTCGGTATAAGTTTTAGCGACGATGTCGTCTAGGGCTTCTTGGAGGATAGCCATTTCGCCGAATTTCTGCTTGATAACTTCGAAAGGAGCTTTGCCAGGTCTGAAGCCTTCTATCTTAGCGGTGGCAGCAATCTTTTGAGCCGCTTTGATTAAGTAGGGATGAATTTCTTCCGGAGTGACTTCGATAAGGATCTCTACCTGAGATTTAGGCAGTTTTTTTATTTCTGATTTCATTTATTTCTTGTTATTTTTGATGCTGATTCTTGGAAATTCTAGCAGAAAAAGCTTGAAAAGTCAAAGGTGGTCGTATTTTCTCTCCCCTGCTACCAAGAGGGGGAGATTAAGAGACGGATTAATTATTAATTCCTTATTCTTACTTTTTCTTTTTTAAAAAAGAAAAAGCTAACAAAAAGAAAAATCGCTCGCTGTAAAAAATCATGGCCAAATTATTCGGCTTCGCTTCCGGAAATTATCTGACGCTCCGCTTGCGATAATTTCCTGTCGCTCCCGCCAAAAATTGGCTCAATATTTTTTAAGGCTCGCAAATACAAAATACAAATTAGTTATTACAACTTCCTAATCAAACTTATCCCGCTCATGCTTTCCGGGATTTTTAAATCGAATAAATCAAGAATGGTTGGTGCAATATCAGCTAAGCCGCCTTTTTCTAAGGAGATACTTGTATCGGTTAAGATGGCCGGAACAAGATTATTGGTATGGGCTGTATGATTATTTCCGCTGATCGGATCGATAGCTAATTCAGAATTGCCGTGATCGGCGGTAACGAAAGCGACGCCATTTTTTTCTAAGAGCTTCTCAATCACTCGCTGTAATTGTCGGTCAACGATTTCAATCGCCTTGATCATGGCCGGATAATTGGCGGTATGACCGATCATATCGGGATTGGCAAAATTGATAAAGATAAAATCGGTGCCGTTTTCGATTTCCGCAATCGCTTTATCGGCAATAGCCTCGGCTTGCATTTCCGGGGCCTCGTCGTGGGTTTTTATGTCCTTCCTTGATGGAATAAGAATATGTTCTTCCTGTTTATGAGGCGTTTCTCTGCCGCCGTTTAAAAAGTAAGTGGCGTGGGCGAATTTTTCCGTTTCAGCGATATGGACTTGGCTTAAGCCGGCCTCGGAGATCTCATTAGCTAGAGTAGTTTTTAAAGTGATTGGTGCAAAAGCGACGACCGCATCGAGATTCTTATCGTATTCAGTTAAAGTTACGAAAAACAAATTCAACTCCTTCGATTTTTCAAGGATTTTTTCGCTTAGCATTCTGGCGCGGTCGGCGCGGTAATTAAAAAAGAAGACGCCGTCGTTAGCGCTTATCGGATAAGCGTCATCCTTATCATCGAGGAAAATCAAAGGCTCTAAGTGCTCGTCGAGGATTTCTTTTTCATATAATTTTTTAATGACTTCTGACGGCTTATTAGATTTTATTTTTTGTCCTTCGGCTTTGAAAAGGGCATCCTCGACTTTAGTCAGTCGGTCCCAATTCTTGTCCCGGTCCATGGCGTAGAAACGGCCGGAAGCGGTCGCGATAAAGCCAATGCCTAAATCATCGATTACTTCTTCAAGTTCTTTAAGGTATTGCCAAGCGCTTTGAGGCGGCGTATCTCGGCCGTCGGTAAAAGCGTCAATGACGATTTTTTCTACGCCGTTTTCTTTAGCTAACTTTAGGAAGGCGTAGAGATGATCGCTATGACTATGGATGCCGCCGGGACCGATCAGCCCTTCGACATGTAGGAAGGAATCATGCTTCTTAACATGGTCGAAGAGTTTTTTAAAAGCGGCGTTGTTGGCGAATTCGCCGTTCTCAATGGCTTTACTGATTCTTACTAAATCGGTAAAAATCGGCCGGCCAGCGCCGATAGTCATGTGTCCGACCTCGCTATTTCCCATTTGTCCTTTCGGCAAGCCGACGCTCTCTCCGCTAGCTTCTAAAAGAGTCGGATGATAGGTTTGCCAAAGCCAATCAAAGAAAGGCGTTTTAGCTTCAGCGGTGGCGTTATGCTCTTTTTCTTCCCGGTAACCCCAGCCATCGAGGATGATTAGGGCGATTTGTTTTTTCTTATTCATATTTTTTAAGTTATGCTTTCAGCTTAGCTTATTGCGAGGTTTTTTTCAATTAAAAAAACTCCCGAAAAATCCGGGAGTTTTTTTATATACTAACTTTATTCTTCGTCTTTTTCTTCAACCTCTTCAACAGCTTCCTCGTTTTCTTCAGGCTCGCTGATTATCGGAGCGTTTTCGGTAATGATATCGATTTTCCAACCGGTTAGCTTCGAAGCTAAACGGACATTCTGGCCACTGCGGCCGATAGCGAGGGAAAGCTGGTCTTCTTTGACTTGAACCTTCGCTTCTTTTGTTTCTTCCTTAAGTTCTACATGAGAAACTTTAGCCGGAGAAAGGGAGTTGGTTATGAATTTAACCGGATCTTTGTCCCAAAGGATGATGTCGATCTTTTCGTTATTGAGCTCGCTAGTGATGGTTTGAATGCGAGTGCCTCTTTGGCCGACGCAGGAGCCGATCGGATCGATGCTTTCGTCATTAGAAATGATAGCAACCTTAGAGCGGTTGCCGGCTTCTCGGGAGATGCCTTTTATTTCAATAGCGCCATTGGCGATTTCTGGAATTTCATTTTCAAAAATCTTTTTGACAATCTCTTGGCTAGTTCTTGAGACGATCAGTTGCGGGCCTCGATTGGTTTGCTCAACGATCTTAAGATAGAATTTCATGCGGTTGCCGACTGAATATCTTTCGTTTTCCATTTGTTCTTCCGGCGGCAATAAAGCGACAGTATGACCGAGATCAATAAGGATATTGCGGCCTTCTTTTCTTTGAACCGTACCGTTAATGACTTGATTCTCCAATTCCTTGTATTCATTGAAGACGTTGATCCTTTCTTCTTCCCTGATTTTTTGAATGATGACCTGTTTGGCGGTTTGGGCAGCCATGCGTCCGAATTCGCCGGGGACTTCCAGTTTCGTAATTATTTCGTCGCCGATTTTATATTTCTTACTGAGTTCTTTAGCGTCTTTAAGTTGGATTTCTGTTCGGGGATTGAATCTCCTGACTTCTTCGCCGTCTTCTGAGACATAAGCACCGGCGTTGGTTTCGATTATCGGCTGGGCTTCTTCCCCTTCGACGATTTCTTCTTCCGGCATATCCTCAACGACAGTCTTAATATCAAAGACTTCGATATCCGCGGTTTTCGGATCGAAATTGACGATGATATTTTGCATCTTATTGCCGAAGTCCTTGCGGTAAGCGGCGGCAAGAGCCAGTTCGATAGTCCTTAGGACCGCTTCTTCGGATAAGTTCTTTTCTTGGCAGATCTGTTGGATAGCTGATTGAATAGCTGATTGTGACATAATGATTTTATTTAGCGCCGCTTTCTTAAACGGCATTATTTTTTTAAAAAATGACAGCCGGGAGGCTGCCATTCGTTAACTGTCTTAATGATAGCATACTTTTCCGGGGTTGTCAATACTACTTAAATTTACTTGACTTTTACAATTCATTTTACTATTATAATCTACACAAACAGGAGGATCTTGATCATGTGTAATAAGTGGGGCGAGCGTATTGTTACGATTTCCAGTCTTTCAGTCGAACAGCTTGCAGCAGGATTTACGGTTCAGTTCAATTGTAACCAATCCCGGGTTTGTATTGAAGGAGGGGGGTACACTGCAAAGCGAAGAATTACGCGTCTTACCGTTCGTTGCGTTGACAAGAAGAAAACCAAACAACAGGAGCATTTTTTGGTGACGGAGACCAATATTCTTAAAGCTAGGACGGGATCAGCAAAGCTTTGGGTGGGTCAGGGGACGGCGGTTATCCTGAAAAAATGAGAACAATATTCCATCAGGAGTCTTTATCTTTAATTGAAGGGCTCCTTTTTAATTTGAAAAATACGCCAATAATGCTAAGATAGAAGTATTAAAAGAAAAGCTAATATGAAACAACTAATAAAAAAAGTAACTCCCGGTTTTATTTTTCCTCTTTATCATAAATCCATGGCTATCTTGGCTAATCTTTATTATAGACGGCCATCGGAAGAGTTGATTGTTATCGGCGTAACTGGAACTAACGGTAAGTCCTCGACTGTCAATCTTATTGCTCGGATATTAGAGGAGGCCGGCTATAAAGTCGGGGCGACCGCTACCAATCTTTTTAAGATTGCCGATCGGGAATGGGTTAATGATAAAAAGATGACCATGCTTGGCCGGTTTGCGCTCCAAGGCTTATTAAGAAAAATGGTTAAGGCTGGTTGCGCTTACGCGGTTATTGAAACTTCCTCTCAAGGCGTTGAGCAGTTCCGCCATTTAGGTATTCATTATGACGCTTGCGTCTTTACTAATCTTACTCCCGAGCATATCGAGGCTCATGGCGGGTTTGAGAATTATAAAAAAGCGAAACTGAAATTATTCAAGCATTTAGAGAAGCTGTCTAACAAGTCTTTTAGAAAAAAATTAATTCCTAAAGCGATTATTGTTAATGGCGACGACGAGCATGCTAAAGATTTTTTGGATTTCAGGGTTGACAAGAAGATAGCTTATTCAGTTACTAGTTATCAGTTACCAGTTACTAGTGGATTACAAAAAATCTCGGCGGAAAATATTGAATACGGCGTAAGCGGAATCAGCTTTGAAGTTAATGATGTGAAATTCAATATTCATCTTTTCGGGCAATTTAATATTTATAACGCCTTAGCGGCAATTACGACAGCAATTTCCCAGGGTATCAACTTAGAGACTTGCAAAACGGCGCTGGAGAAAGTTAAAGGCGTTCCGGGCAGGATGGAATTTATTGAGGAGGGTTCCGGCGATCAGGCTTTTACAGTCGTTGTTGATTATGGTTATGAACCGGAAGGTTTAAGGCAGGTTTTTAAAACTATAAAAGATCATAAATTGGTTTTAGAGAATGGAAGAATAATCCATGTCTTCGGTTCCTGCGGCGGCGGCCGGGATGTTTCGCGCCGGCCGATAATGGGTAAGTTATCAGCTGAAAATGCCGATATCTGTATTGTAGCTAATGAAGACCCTTATGATGATGATCCATTGGAAATTATCGAACAGGTGGCGAAGGGCGCCGAGGAAGCCGGAAAAATCCTTAATGAAAACTTATTTAAGATTATGGATCGGCGCGAAGCGATTAACTTCGCAATCAGTCTAGCTAAGCCAGGAGATTTAGTCCTTTTGACAGGCAAGGGTAATGAGCAAGTTATTTGCGTTGCTAACGATCAGAAAATAAAATGGGATGAGCGGGAAGTGGCGAGAGAAGAATTAAGAAAAATAAAAACCCTTACTCGGTAAGGGTCGGGATTAGACTCGGATTTTTCTCGGGTCTATTTGGAGATTCTCAGCATTGATCAGTTCGCTGATTTTCGACAGCGCTCTCGCGATGCCGCCAAAGTTAAGATATGATTCCACACTGTCGCTAACGCCGGCGATGAGATTCCCGAGTTGATGGCACTCAGTAATCCTCTTCTGAGGGTCTTGATCGTCAAGGAAGCCGAGCGTTTTAGCTTCCGCTCTTTCCTCTTCCAAGATGGTCTCCTCCATGAAGTCTTCGGCGACTTCTGAGGCTTCTTGGAAATAGGCGGACTTGCTTAGTCGATCGTACATCCTTAGCTCCTGATCACGAAGCGCTCGGACGATCTTTTTGTTCAGGCCTAGCTTTTCCAGTTTGTCGATGGCTCGATGGAGCTGGTATAAGTCGATGGTCAGGTGACAGACGATATCGTAACTGTTTAGCCATTCGTAGATGATTTTATTCACAGGGCAATCTCCTAAGTTAAGGATGATGCGGTAATTGGTTGAAGGTACTCTAAATCTAAACTTACCCAGAGAATGTAATAATGTCAATCATAAAATTATGCTAAATATAAAAATCGTGACTATTGGCCGGATCAAGGAAGCCGACTTCCAAACAATGGAAGGGGAATATTTGAAGCGCCTTAAGCCTTATGCCAAAATTGAAATTAGCGAGCTTAAGGCGGAGTCTTTTACTGATTCGACTAGGTTAAAGGCTAAGTCGGCCGAAGGGGAACGGCTTTTAGCGGCTTTAGCTAGTTACTCTAAGAGCCAGGTTTGGCTTTTAACGGAATTCGGTCAGGAGTTTGATTCTATTGGTTTTTCGGAATTGATGAAAAAGAGCTTTCAAGAGCCCTTAGTTTTAGTTCTTGCCGGGACCTTAGGCTTCGATCAGGCGGTTTTAGAAGCTTATTCTAATCACTTGGCGCTCTCTAAACTGACTTTTACTCATGAAATGGCTCGGGTTATTCTTTTAGAGCAAGTTTATCGTTCCGCCACTATTATCAACGACAAAAGCTATCATTACTAGTTGAAAAAATAAAACTTAAAAAATATCTAAAATAGGCTAAAATATAAAAATAGCCTATTTTATTTTGTCTTATTTTAGCTAAAAAAATCGTAAAAATGGGGCTTCGACCATTGACTAAAATCATAAAATTTGCTATAATGGTTAGTCCGGTTAAAGGCCGCTTAGTCAGTGGCCGTTGAGGGCTTAAACTCCCGAAAACTGGGCTAAACAACAACATTTAATATGTTCAACAAAAACAAGAGAATTATTGGGGGAATCATCGCCGTTTTCGTTTTCCAATTGCTCTTTCCGCAGTATTCTTATGCTCACGAGCTTACTTCTTCGGAAGTCGGTTTGAAAAAAAGCAATAAGAGTATGGCTAATTTAGTCCAGCCTATTATGTTTGATGCCGTTAAAGGCGCTTCAACTGATTCAGTCAAGATGGCTGAAGTGGGTAAGGCTGAAGAAATTACAGCAGTTAACAATCAAAAAACTAACGATAATCAGGAATATAAAGTCGTAAAAACCGTTAATGTTTCTATGACTGCCTATTCTTCAACTGTTGACCAATGTGATGATGATCCGTTTACGACGGCTCATGGCACCAAGGTTAGAGACGGTATCGTGGCGGCTAACTTCTTACCTTTTCATACCAAAGTCAGAATCCCCGAATTATTCGGCGATAAGATTTTTGAAGTAGAGGATAGGATGAATAGCCGTTATACCAATCGAGTTGATATTTGGATGACTACTCGTCAGGAAGCTTTAAGCTTTGGCGTTAGGCGTTCAGTAACTATTGAGGTTTTAGAGTAAAACTAATATAAAACTTAAAATCCCGCCTAGGCGGGATTTTAAGTTTTTCAAAATGAGGTCACGGCCGGATTTGAACCGGCGCATAGCGGTTTTGCAGACCGCTGCCTTACCACTTGGCTACGTGACCACTTGTTTAGCAATATTATCAGAATTGAGGGAATATTTCAATACGCCCCTTGATTTTATTAGAATTTTATTGTAAAGTAAAGCCAACTTGTTTGCGATTAATACCTAATAAAACTTCATGAATGTTTCAGAGCTGGCTCGACAATTAAAGATTACAACCAATGAATTGCTGGAAAAAGCGCCGCAACTCGGTTTTGATATTGGAAGAAGAGCTATAAAAGTTGATGATCGGATAGCTCGCAAGATCATGGATGCCTGGAAGAAGAAATCAAAGACTGATCGGGAAATGTCCCGTATTGCTGAGATTAGAGGCGAGGGTAATAAAGAAGAAGTTAATCAGGAAGAAGTTAAACAATTAGAAGTCGAAGTGCCGTCTATTATTGTCGTTCGCGAGTTTGCCGCTCTTTTAAATGTACCTGTCAATAAAGTTCTAATTCAATTAATGAAGAACGGCGTTCTAACTTCCATGAATGAAAGAATAGATTTTGATACCGCTTCCATTATTGGTGAAGAGCTTGGTTTTAAGATTTTGGAAAAGGGCTCTATTAACAGCGAGGAAGCAATCGATGAATCTCAGGAAAAATTAAAAAATATCTTAAGCAATAAAGAAGGCAATCTAATTGAGCGTCCCCCCGTTATTGTTGTTATGGGCCACGTCGATCATGGTAAGACAAAAATCCTTGATGCGATTAGAAAAGCGGATGTCGTTTCAACTGAATCCGGCGGTATAACACAACATATCGGTGCTTATCAAATCCGTAAGAATAATCGTTTAATGACTTTTATCGATACGCCAGGCCATGAAGCTTTTACGGCTATGCGTTCTCGTGGCGCTCGTGTCGCGGATGTAGCGATTCTTGTCGTGGCCGCTGATGATGGCGTTCAGCCTCAAACTAAGGAAGCGATTAAGATCATTCAAGACGCTGGTTTGCCTTTTGTAGTTGCTATCAATAAGATTGATAAGCCGGAAGCTAATACAGAAAAGACTAAACAGGACTTATCAGCGCTCGGCTTACTGCCGGAGGATTGGGGCGGAGAAACGATTTGTATGCCGGTTTCAGCTAAGGAAGGTACGGGTATTAATGATTTATTAGAAACAGTTTTATTGGTAGCAGATTTAAATAAGGATACTTTAATGACTGATCCCGATCGCTTGGCTATCGGAACGATTATTGAATCCCACATTGATAAGGGCGAAGGTCCGGTGGCGACGATTCTTGTCCAAAGCGGTACTTTAAGAGTTGGCGATGTTTTATGTCTTAAAGAAAGTTTTTGCGGCAAGGTTAGAATGCTTAAGGATTATAAGGGAGAACAAGTACTTGAGGCATCTCCAGGAACTCCGGCTAAGATTCTTGGTCTTAAGTTGGCGCCGGAAGTCGGAAGCGTTATGGAAGCCTCCGGAGACATTAAAAAGCTTAATCGCGATATCGAGGATAAAAGGACGAAGTTCGGAACGGATATTTCCCTTAAGACTTTCGGCAATGAGAGTGACAGCGATAAGATCAAAGCTATAAATCTTATCATTAAGGCTGATGTGCTTGGCTCTTTAGAGGCGATTCTTGAAAGCTTAGCTAAGTTGGAAACTGATATTATTAAAATAAAAATTATCGGTAAAGGACTTGGTCTTATTACTGAATCAGATATCGCTAAAGCGGAAGTTTCAAACGCCAAGGTTATCGGCTTCCATGTTAAGCCGAGCGTTGCCGTATCTAATTTAGCTCGCGATAAGAAAGTAGAAATAAAGCAATACGCCGTTATTTATCATTTGATTGAGGATATTAAAGGAGAAATGGAAACTATGGAAGTTAAAGAGTCGGTTAAGAAGTTAGTTGGAACCCTTAAAGTCCTTAAGATTTTCCGTAAAGAAACCAATAGCATGATTGTCGGCGGTCGAGTCGAGGAGGGTCATATTGTTCCGACAGACACAGTTATTATTGTCAGGGATTCGAAAGCGGTTGCTTCCGGAAAAGTTAAGCGGATCGAATCAGGCAAGCAGCAAACCGAAAGAGTCTCTTCCGGTCAAGAGTGCGGTTTAGGCTTTGAAGGTAAGGCGATTATCGAAGAGGGCGATATGATAGAATTTTATATTGACGAATAATATGAGCGAGAGAACCATAAAAGTAGCCGAGTTGGTAAAAGAAACTTTAGGCCGGCTGATTATCCGGGAAATTGAATTTCCGTTAGGCGTTATTGTAACTATAACTAAAGTTAATGTCTCTCCCGATCTTCGCTTAGCTAAGATTTATTTAAGTATTATGCCGGTCGCTCAAGAAAGGGAAGCGATGAAGATCTTAATCAATGAGGCTAAGAATTTAAGGCATTTGCTCGGCCAAGAGATCGTCCTTCGCGCGACACCTCAGTTAAGGTTTTTTATTGACGAAGGTGAACGAAAGGCGACGGAAATTAACGAGTTGTTGGATAATTTGAAATATTAATTTATTATATTGCATTAATTAAAGAGAGCCGGGAGGCTCTTTTTAGGTTGACATTTTACTCTTAATCAGCTAGACTGAAGGATTGGAATTTAAAGAGATTATGTTGGAAAACAGTTTTAAAAATTTAAAAGCGGTTTTGGATAAAAGCGAGAAGCTGCTTCTTATTAGTCATAGAGGACCGGACGGCGACGCTTGCGGTTCGCTTTTAGCGATGAGAAATTATCTTGATAGCTTAGGTAAAAAAACCGCTATCTATACTTTTGATAAGCCGTCAGAAAATTATAACTTCCTGCCCGGCCTCGAATTGATTGAAGACAATCCGAAGATTCTTGAGGAGGAGTTCGATATCATTTTCTTTTTTGACGCTAGTGATTTAACTCATACAGGTACGGAGGCTTATTTTTATGATGGTTTTAAGAAGGCATTTTCTATTTGCCTTGATCATCATTTCAGCAATAAGAGATTTACTGATCTTAATCTTATTGATGATAAGGCCAGTTCAACTTGCGAGCTTGTCGCGCGTTTTTTCAAAGCCGTTGATTATCAAGTTGATGCCAAAACTGCCACTTGTCTTTTAAACGGTATTTTAAGTGATACGGGCGGCTTTACTAACGGGGCGACTAATACCAAGTCGATGGAAATCGCGGCTGAGCTTATTCGCAGTGGCGCCAAGATGAGAAAAATCATGGATGCAGCTTTGAAGAATAAAACGCTAAGCAGTCTAAGGCTTTGGGGATTGATTCTTTCCCGTTTAAAGAAAAATAATAAGTATGATGTCGTCTATACTTATGTGACGGAAAACGATCTAAGGCTTTATCAGGCGGCAGAAAAAGATTTGGAAGGCTTTACTAAACTACTTAATGTTCTCTCCGGCGATAGTATGGTTATGTTTATCCAAATAAGTTATGACCGGGCCAGGTTCAGCTTAAGAACGACTGGCAATAAGGTCGATGTCTCTAAATTTGCGTCTTTTTTCGGCGGCGGCGGCCATAAGAAGGCGGCTGGGTTTACTTTAAAGGCGGAAATTGTTGAAAAAGACGGGGGTTTGGTGGTAGTATAATAGTATATTTACTTTTTCTTTTCTAGAAAAGAAAAAGCTAACAAAAAGAAAAGTCGTTCGCTGTAAAAAATCATGGCCAAATTATTCGGCTTCGCTCCTGGAAATTATCTGACGCTCCGCTTGCGATAATTTCCTGTCGCTCTCGCCGAAAATTGGCACAATATTTTTTAACGCTCACAATTCAATTCAATAAAATAACAATATGTATTTGATTCCAACCGTTTTAGAAAAGACCTCGATGGGAGAGCGGGCTTACGATATTTATTCGCGCCTTTTAAAGGATCGGATCATTTTTTTAGGCTCGCCGATTGACGATGCGGTTGCCAATACCGTTATCGCTCAGCTTTTATTTTTAGACAGCGAGGATAAGAAAACCGATATTAAGCTTTATATCAATTCTCCGGGCGGCTCGGTTTCGGCTGGTTTGGCGATTTACGATACTATGCAGTATGTTAAAGCTGATGTTTCGACGATTTGTATCGGTTTAGCGGCGAGCATGGGGGCGGTTATTCTCGCCGGCGGCCAGCCGGGAAAAAGATCGGCTTTGCCAAATTCGGAAATCATGATTCATCAAGTCATGGGCGGAGCTGAAGGCCAGGCGAGCGATATTAAGATCCGCGCCGAACACATTTTAAAAGTTAAGAGCAAGCTCGATAAGATTTTAGTCAAGCATACTAAGCGAACTCTTTCCCAAATTGAAAAAGATACTGATCGGGATTACTATATGTCGCCGGAAGAAGCGCTGACTTATGGCTTGATTGATAAGATTGTTAAGTAATTACATTCTCATTTAAAAATACCGGTTTAAGCCGGTATTTTTTTTTAAAATAAAAAACGGCTGATTAGGCCGTTGGGTTTTTCGGAATCTGGACTAGGGGAGGCGCTTGGATGAAAGCAAGTCCGAGGCTTATCTCGTCATAATTCGGATCGTCGGTGACTTCCATTAAGAAAGGAATATCCTTCGGTAGGGTAAAGTCGCTCGCCGCTTTTTCGTTTTCGAAATCGGCGCGGACGATCCAAAGCGCCTGCTTGTCTTCTAAAAGAAACTTGTCGAGGAAAAGGCCACCCGGCAATATCCAGCGCACTCTGGTTAAAGCTTTAGCGCCCTCCTTGAGAGGATAGATATCCGCTTCTCTTGATAAGTCCTCGTAGAAACTCTTTTCCTTGATCCGGAGGAAGACTTGATTGCCACTAACCGATTCGATTAGGCCGAAGACTAGTCCCTCGACCTGTTTCAGGTCTTTAAGGCTGGCGGTTAGCGGAACCGGGAGGTCGCTTTGCTGGCAGACGGCTTTAAGGAAGCTGTCAGATATCGGAATCTCGACGGTCTCAACCTTCGGGTTGAGGTATTGGGTAGGCCGTCTTTTTACGGCCAAAAACCAATTATCGTTGTAGCGCCTCATCTCCAGCTTGTCTAGTTTTTCTTGCTCATAGGCATAGAGATAGACTGAGAGCCTAGCTATCTCCCGTTGTTTTAACTCTTCGGCTGTTTCACTATCAATACGAAAACTTCTTGTAAATCTTATCATAGCCTCTTTTTCTCCTTGGTTAGAGGTCGAACGGTAAAGGTGCGTAAAAGACATTATATTAATAACAAAATAATCCCTAAATGTCAACTTCGGCTTGGATTGACTGGCCAGCCTCATTATGGTAAGATAAAGGCACATTAATAATAAACAAACAAAGAGGAATTGGGACGGGAAAGATCGGGCTTGCCTTTTTGGAACGGAAAATAGACTTAAAATTGTGATTATATCTTCTCTATTTTATCTAAATTTAGGTAAATTTACTTTAACTCTTCAAGCTTAGCTTGTTTGGAGGTTTTTTGTTTGTCCGATCGCTCAAGCCTCTTTGGTAGAGGAAAAATATATGGATACGATACTGCTAGTTTTTGCAGCCGGGACTATTTTCCTGGTTTTTGGTGTTTTTTTAGGTTATTTAGCGAGAAAACAGTGGGCAACTAATCGTCAAGGTACGGTTGAGTCCACGATTGAAAAAATGTTGGCGGAAGCCAAAGCGAAGCAAAAGGAGATTCTTTTAGTCGCTCAAGAAAAATCCTTAAAGTTTCTTGAAGATGCTAAAGAGGAAGCTAAGCAATTAAGAAAAGAGACTGAGGAGGCAAAAAGAAGGCTGGAAAAGCGGGAATCGCTTTTTGATCAAAAATTGCTTGATTTGGAAAATAAGAAACAGGAACTTATTGATAAGGGCGAGCGTATTAATAAGATGAAGGAGGAAATTGCCGCTATTAGGGAAGAGCAATTTGCCAAGTTAGAAAAAATTGCCGCCTTGACTAAGCCGGAAGCGGAAAAGATCTTAATGGATAATGTCGAGCGATCAATTTCCGAGAACTTGGTTCACAGGATCAATAAATTAGAAAACGAGGCTTCTGAGGAACTAGAAAAGAAAAGCAAGGAATTATTATCGACAGTTATCGAGCGCTGCGCTTCTTCGCATGCTCAGGAAACAACTTCTTCAGTTGTCGATCTTCCAAGTGATGAAATGAAAGGCAGGATTATCGGCCGAGAGGGTAGGAATATTAGGACGATCGAGCAATTGACCGGCGTCGAGATCATTATTGATGATACGCCTAACGCCATTACTCTTTCTTCCTTCAGCCCGATTAGAAGACAAGTTGCTAAGAAAGCGATTGAGAAGCTTATTTTTGACGGAAGAATCCATCCGGCGAGAATCGAAGAAACAATTAACGAAGCGAAAAAAGAAATCGCTTTAGATATTAAGAAGGCTGGTGAAGCGGCAGTTTACGAACTTGGTATTGCTGGGCTTGATCCTAAGTTGGTCCAAATCATTGGTCGCTTGAAATATCGAACTAGTTATGGTCAGAACATTTTAAACCATTCAATTGAGGTCGCTCATCTTTCAACTTTATTAGCGGAAGAATTGGGGGCTAATATTGATGTAGTGAAAAAAGCCGGCTTACTTCATGACATTGGCAAGGCTGTTGACCATGAAATCCAAGGCACTCATCCGGAAATTGGCCGTGATATCGCTAAGAAATTCGGTTTAAGCGAAGAGATTATCCTGCCGATCGTCGCTCATCATGAAGATCATCCGGGAAGCCTTGAGGCGGTTATCGTTAAGATCGCTGATGCTATTTCAGGCGCTAGGCCGGGAGCGAGAAAAGATTCTTATGAAAATTATTTACAGCGCTTAAGTGAGTTAGAAAGAATTGCTAAGACTTTCGACGGAGTTGATAAAGTTTATGCCATTCAAGCCGGAAGAGAAGTTCGAGTCTTTGTTAACCCTGATGGCGTTGATGATTTAGGTTCGATTAAATTAGCTAAGGCGGTAGCAGAAAAAATAGAATCAGAATTGAAATATCCGGGAGAAATTAAAGTTAATGTTATTCGAGAAAAGCGTGTTGTCGAATACGCTAGATAATTTAGTATATGATGAAGATTATTTTTCTTTCCGATATTGTTGGGAAGATAGGCCGGCAAGCAGTCATTAAACAATTGCCGAAATTAAAAAAAGAATTCCAAGCTGACCTAGTTATCGCTAATGTCGAAAACTTAGCTCACGGGATGGGCTTTACTCATAAGACTTTAGCGGAAATATTTTCGGCCGGGGTTGATATTTGTACTTCCGGCAATCACGCTTGGGAGAAAGGCGGTACGGATGATATCTTAGATGATCCGGAAACGAAAGTGATCAGGCCGGCCAATTATTCTTCTAAAAAATCCGGTAGTGGTTGGCAGGAAATTACGGTTGGCCAAAATAAGCTAATCGTGGTAAACTTATTGGGTAAGGTATTTATTGACGAAGAAGTTGCTTGTCCGTTTAAAACTCTTGAGAAAATATTAGCTAAATTTAAAGATCTTCCTGTTGTAGTCGATTTTCATGCGGAAGCTACTTCTGAGAAGGCGGCTTTGGCTAATTACTTCGATGGCCGGATTTCGGCTGTTATTGGAACTCATACCCATGTCCAAACTTCCGATGAGCGAATTTTAGAGGAAGGAACAGGATTTATAACGGATGCGGGCATGATCGGTTATTATGATTCCGTTATTGGGGCAAGAAAAGATCAAGTTTTTAATTTATTTCTTAATAAGGGCATAAGCTCGAAAAAGCATGATTTGCCTGATTCCGGCAAAGCCTTATTCAATGGAGTTTACTTGGAAATAAATCCAAAAACGAAAAAGACGGTTAAGATAGAAAGAATTAATAAAATCATAGAAATCAAATAATTATATAGTGCAGCAAGATAATAACCATTAACTATATGAACAAAGCTGAACTTGCCGACAAGATCGCCCAAAAAGTCGGCATCTCTAAGGCGCAAGCTGAGGAAGCTTTAAACGCCTTTACTCAAATCACGACCGAAACCATGAAGGCCGGGAGTGAGGTAACCTTGACCGGGTTCGGCACTTTTTCCGCCAGAGCCAGGAAAGGCAGAGAGGGAATCAATCCTCGCAATACCAGCGAGAAGATCGTTATTCCAACGGTCGTAGTTGCTAAATTCAAAGCCGGTAAGAATCTTAAGGATGCTTTGAAGAAAAAAGACTAAATATTAAATAATCCCGCTTTCTTAGTAACAAGAAAGCGGGATTTTTTTATCATATTAAAATTAAAAGGCTCAAGTCGGTTGACTTGAGCCTTGTGTTTTCAGTTGCGGAGCATTTCCAGCTCCGCGAGAAAGGTTTCGGGAATGAAGGGGATGTCCTCTTCGTGGCGATGGGCCTTTGCCCAAAGTTCCGCGAACTCCGGATGATCGAGAAGATAATCTTTCTCCTCCAGCTTCATAACGAAGGGGTAGCCGTGAGGCATATTGTCGCCTCCGATGTGCTCTTTTAGACTTTGCCCCGCAATTGTCCTTCTGTACAGGACGTCGATTTCCCAGCTCCCGCGACCGTAGCAGCCGGGGAAAGGATTTTTGCTTTCGCCGACAACGCATCCAAGGTAGAAAGTTGCTTCGGAGCAGAGGCTGAACTTGACCTGCGAGGGATTGCAGATTACCCATTCATCCTCTTTGAAGAAATCAATCGGCCTGAGAAACGGGAAGAGCGGCTTTTCTTCGGCCGTCTCCTTGATTTCGAGAAGGTATCTAATGACCTGTTCGAGATGAGCCTTCTCCATCCGCCAGTCTTCAGGAACCCAGCCTTTACATCCGGATATCTTTCGGCCAATAATCTTTGCCTTTGACCTCCAGTGACGGATGACTGTTCTGAGGTTTTCTTTCCCCCAAAACTCTAATTCGGCGATGTCATCCGCCTTCATAAAGGACCACGTTATCGGAATTAGTTCTGTTGTTAAAATCATCACAGATCCTCCTGTTGCGGCGACGGTTTCTTTACAAACTCGCTTTAGCCGCGAAGACCTCTCTTTTGCAATCCCAACGCAGGATTACAGCCGGTTAACAGCGGATTGATTCAAATTACTTTGAGCCACTCAGCTGTTAATCGGTTAATTTAAAAGAACTTTACTTATGATAATAGCAGTTTTGTTGTTTTTTGTCAAGGAGTAGGGGGGGCGCATAAATAAAATAATCCGCTGAAGAGTTGGGTATTTCCTCTCTCGATTGGCGCCGGAATGCGCCAATCTCGCTCGTCCTGGGTCAGCGTCGAATGACTCCCTTTGGTCGCATCCGCCGACACTCGCTTATTCGCAAAATTTTCCAATTTTGCTCATAGCTCGTTTCTGACCCGCGCACAAATAAAAAATACCCCTGAGGGTATTTTTTATTTGTGCGCCCAGCAGGATTCGAACCCACAACCTTCTGGTCCGAAGCCAGACGCTCTATCCAGCTGAGCTATAGGCGCATTTTTTCATTTATTTTTTGTGCCCTCAGTAGGATTCGAACCTACGACCGTTTGCTTAAGAGGCAACTGCTCTACCGACTGAGCTATGGACGCTAATTTTACAAAGTCGCCTAGAAAAGGCGACTTTGATATATTAGCAATTTTTTTAAAAAATATCAAGACCTAGGCCGTCAAATTAAGATTATAATCAAGGACTTCTTTAGTAATCTTATTATCCTTATATAACTGCATGAGCGAATTATCCATAGTAATCATACCTTCTCTAGCTCCAGTTTGAATAGCGGTTTTGATTTGAGTAACTTTGTTTTCCCTAATCAAATTGGAGATGGCTGGATTATTGATTAAGATTTCTCTAGCCCCGACTCGTCCGCCGTCTTTTCCTGGTACTAATCTTTGGGACATGACGGCTTGAAGGGTGATGGAAATCTGCATCCTGATTTGATTTTGCTGATGAGGAGGGAAAGTATCAATAATACGATCAATGGTTTGAGAGGCGCTATAAGTATGTAAAGTCGCAAAGACTAAATGGCCTGTTTCAGCGAGGGTGATTGTTGTAGCAATTGTTTCTAAGTTTCTCATTTCTCCGACCATGATGATATTAGGGTCTTGGCGAAGGACATGGACTAAGCCGTTTTGGAAAGTCAACATATCATAGCCGAGCTGTCTTTGGCGGATGATACTTTTTTCCGGCTTGAAGATAAATTCAATCGGATCTTCAAGAGTCATGATATTGACTCGGCGATTTTGATTGATGTAATTAATCATGGCGGCCAGAGTCGTTGATTTACCGCAACCGGTCGGACCAGTAACAAGAATCAAGCCTCGATCCAGTTTACATAGATCATAAGCGACTTGAGGCATGCCGATTTCTTCCATGGTCGGGATAATCGAGGGGATTATTCTCGCAGCTAGTCCGATATTACCTTTTTCCCAAAATAAATTGATACGGAAGCGGTAGTTCTCGATTTCATGGGCGAAGTCCAGTTCTTTTTCAATTAAGAATTTTTTAAACTGTAATTCGCTTAAGACGGCTTTGACGACATTCTCAATATCTTTCGGAGAAAAGACCTTGTTATCAAGCTCGACCAATTCGCCGTCAACTCTAACGAAAGCCGGCAAGCCGGCAATTAAATGAAAGTCGGAGGCTCTCATTTTTATGGCCCTTTCGAAAAGGCTGTCTAAATTCATATGATATTTTTTAAATTAAGACTGTTTTATGCCCCGAAAATTCCTAAACTTTTAAGTTATTTATTCCAATTCTTCTTTTCTAAACCGTTCTTAGCGGCTTCCGTTTGGGCTTCTTGCTTACTTAATCCTTCGCCGGTCGCGATTAGTTCGTTTTCAAGATAGACGCCGACTTTGAAAGTCTTGGCGTGATCGGGACCGATGGAGCTGATTACTTTATAATTAGGAGTGATACCTAAAGCTTCCTGGGCTTTTTCCTGGAAGAGACTTTTAGCGTCAATGTATGATTTATTCATTAAGATTTCTTCGAGCTCGGAAACGATATGCTTCATGATAAAATCCTTGGCTTTAGCGATACCTAAATCAAGATAAATAGCGCCGATGATCGCTTCAATGGAGTTGGCGAGAATGTATTGCCTAGCCTTGGAATTGCCGTCCTTGGATTCGCCCTTGCTTAAATAAAGGAAAGGTTCGACGCCGATTTCCTGAGCGATCTTTGCTAGGTTCGAGCCGTTAACTAAGCTAGCGCGCCAATTAGTCAATTCACCTTCAGGGTTCGGGTATTTTTTATAAAGATGCTCGGTTACGATCAGTTCTAAAACGGCATCGCCTAAAAATTCCAGTCTTTCGTTATGATCTAATTTGAATTCAGGATGTTCGTTGAGGTAAGAACGATGGACAACGGCTTGAGTTAAGAGGGTAGGGTTATTAAAATTAACGCCAATCTTTTTTTCTAATTGAGAGATGTCGGAAATGCGATTCATGATTATTCAGCTTTTATTTCTTCAGTGACGACGGTCGTCTGCTTTTCGGCGATTCTTTTATCAATTTCTTTTTCACCGCCGTCTTTATAAATAGCGCCTAAAACGCCGTTGACGAACTTGCCCGATGATTCGCCGCCAAAAGTTTTTGCCAATTCGATTGATTCGTTTATAGCAACTTTAGCCGGGATATTCTCATCAAAACGGAGCTCGAAGGTTCCGAGTCTTAAGATATTGCGGTCAATAGTTGTTATTTGGTCCAAAGGCCATTCCGGAGCGAATTTTACGATTAACTGGTCGATAGATTCTTTATTTTCCAAGACGCCGTTAATCAGATGCTCGATAAAACCGGCATCGTCGAAGTCGGGCGCGAATTGCTCTTTATCCCGCTTCATGATTTCGATGGCATTGTCCACTTGACCGTTAAAATCCCATTGATAAAGAGCTTGGACGACGATAGTTCTCGCAAGATGTCGATTAGACATAGTTATTGTGGATTTAGAGTTGCTTCGTTGATAAGCCAGTCATCATGAATGACAACTGACATGGCAAAAAAACAATTTTTATTTAGTGGCTTTCTTTTTCTTAGTAGCGGCTTTTTCTTTTGTTGCCGTTTTTCTAGCCTGTTCTTTTTGTTTTAAGGTTTTAGCCTTGGTTTTAATCTCGATGACTTGGCGGCCCTTGTAAGTACCGCAGAAATCACAAGCTTTATGAGGAGCAACCGGTTTTTGGCATTTTGAGCATGTATTCAAAACTGCTTTCTTAAGGGCAAAATGGGAGGCTCTTCTTTTAGCAGAGGACTTCGTTCTCTTTTGGCTGGGTAAACCCATATCACTTATGAATTATTTTTTAAGACAATTGAGATGGAAAGTAAAAATAGTTCCTTTTCAATCTTTCTGTATTCTAACAGGTTTTTGCTCGTTTGGCAAGGGAAAAGTGGGGTGGGCTATTTTCTGTGGTTAATAAAAATAAAAAGGATTGTCTTGCGACAATCCTTGGTTTGAATCAGCTCTAGGCTTTCTTCTTGATCCTTATCATGTGTCCCTCGGGCACGGCATCTTCGGGAAGCAGGTTGCCGCCGACGAAATACTTTCGTACCTTGACGGTTCGAGGCGCGTCGGGGTTGTGGCCCTCGCCTGGCTTCCGTCTCTTGTGAGCCGAACGGAAGTGCGGCCGGATCAGCCCCGCAATATTGCCTGGACGGCCGGCTTGGCGGGCTTGAGCGAAGGCGTGCCTGGTTTCCGGCGAAAGGTTGGCGATACTGGTAATTTTACAGACCTCGGCCGGATCAGTTATATAGCCGAAATTCTTCGGTCTTTGAGCCGTGGCTGACTCAAGGAGGTGAAGCGTCCGGTTTCTTTCCCAAGGAGTCTTTAAGGGAGATCCCTCTGGTAAGACTTCGAGGTACATGCAGAGACTGGAGAGATACTTGAGAGCCAGGTCGAAAGCTTCGAACGGCAAGTCGCTGTTCGCAAAGTCTTCGTCGTATAAAATTTCCTGGACGGTTTTTGAAATCGCCGATTCCAGGAATCTTTCCTGCTCGAAGACGATGACGGGGGCTAGGCCTTTGAGCCGTGCCGGCAACTTGATTATCTTTTCCTTCGCTTCTCTTCCGAGCTCGATCATTTTGCGGTTCTTACCGCTTTTTTTCGCCGCTTGGAAGTTCACCTCCAAGTCCTTGGCCTGCTTCTCAAGAAAAGAGCATCTCTCGGTCAGCTCTTTCGAAATCAAACGAACCATGATTAGGCTTTGTTCGACTTTGCAGTTGCGGGCCTGAGAAATTAGGATGCAATCATATTGTCCGGCAATCGGCACATCGAGCAAGAGTGCGAAGCCTTCAAATGGGAACGATATGTCGGACCAGGTATGATCCTTTTGGTCCATGGCCTCGAAGAGACATTGCAAATCTTCCCCGACGCAATACATCTTTCTTGATATTCCCCAGCAAGTGAGGCAAACCGGCGTCAATACGAAATATTGCAGGATCTCCTTCATATCATCGTCGAAGACCATGAAAGGCAGGCGATCATCCCTGATGGTGAAATTCGGATTAGTGGCTGCTTCATGGCCGACTTTGATTAGGAAGCGACGAAGCTGTTCGAAAGTCTCAAGCGGCCTGGAATAGCCTTTCTTTGCGCCTTGATTCTGAGCGAACTCGTCGCCGACCCGACAAATTCGGCAAGCTGCTTCCCAAGTTCTTAACAACTCATCGATTCGCTGTCTGACATGATAGCTCATCCTTCCCTCCCCCGAGTTATAGACAATATTTTAATCACCGGCCAACCCGGCAATCATTTCTAAGGTGCGACAAATCAAAGTACAACTTTTCAGGATAACAAAATAAACTCTTTCAGTCAAGAGTTTATTTTGATGGCCGGTTAAAAGGCCGAGTTATTTTTCTTTCAGGGTTTTTAAGAAGGCTCCTAATTTTTCGGGCAGTTCACTAGCATAGGTTTTTTCTTCTCCGGAGGGGTCAATAAAGGTTAATTGCCGAGCATGGAGAAAAATACGCTCTGGCAGGCCATTTTTGGCCTTAGAAGGCCCATACAGACGGTCAGAAACGACAGGATGGCCGTAAGCGAGCATATGGACGCGGATTTGATGGGTTCGGCCGGTCAGGATTTGGACCTCTAAAAGGGTATAGTTTTTTAATCTTTTCAGGACATGGAAAATCGTTAAAGCCGGCTTGGCCTGAGGATTCATTTCCATTTTACTTATCGCCGCAAAAAGTCCCGGCTTGGTTTTCGAGCGGGAGATCGGGAAGTTTATTTCGCCTTCGCCGGCAATAACTTCGCCTTCGACTAAAGTCCAATATTTTTTAATGATGGTTTTAGTTTTGAAAAGACGTTTGAAGTAATCGAACGCTTCCTGATTTCTAGGAATAAGGATTAACCCGGAGACATCCTTATCAAGTCGATGGACAATAGCTGGACGAGAAGGATCTTCGCCGATTTTTCTCAGTTCCGGATATTTTTCTAACAGCCAATCGACTAAAGTATTGGTTTCATTCTTATCGGTCGGATGGACGAGTAGTCCGGAGGGCTTGTTAAGGATCAAGTAATCTTTTTCTTCGGCGATTATTTCCGGAATAAGGGTAACGGTATTTTTCCTCGCCGTTTTTTTTGATTTTTTCTGATTCTCGGCGTTTGATTTACTTTTTGTTTCTTCAGACTTCTCGATTATTATGATCTCATCGCCGTTTTTTAAAAAGCGGTGGACGCTCGCTTCCTTATTATTGACCTTAACGAGTCCGTCGAGAATCATTTTCTTGATTTGGGAGCGGGTAATTTCCGGTAAGTTTTCGGAAAGGAAAATATCCAGCCTCATTTTTCCTTCGGCTTCCTGATTGTCGTAGACAAATTTATTTTTTTGCATATTTTTAGTTTTCAGGCTTTGTATTTTTATGTAACAGCCGTTTTCTTTCTTCTCCGTAATATTTAAGATCGGGATTCATTTCTTTTAGAGCTTCATTTTCCAAGCCGTTAAGCTCAATCGCCTTAGCGCTTAAATATTCCTTATCATTTTTCTTTGGATCCTCGAGTACCTCGCCTAAGAGGGCATTAAGGATTAAACCGACCCGCGGTCCTGGAATGATTTTTAAGAGCTCCATCAGTTCGGTACCGTTTAGTTTTAGCATCTTCGGCGCAATCGGATCGAGTTGGACTTCCTTTAAGCGTCTTTCTAACTCGATAAGTTTCCAGGGCTTGGCTTTAGGCCGGCCCATACCGAGTCGGTCGCAAATTCTTAGGTTGATAAAGTCCTCGATATTCTCTTTCCCTAATCGGCTAAGCAATCTTCGGACTCCGGCGTCTGATACGGTATCCATAGCGTAATAAAACATATGATAACGGACAAGATGATAAACGGAATTGATAAGCTCATTAGAGTAGCCCAATCTTTTTAAGATATGTTTAGTCATTTTGGCGCCGACCTGGTCATGGTTATGGAAAGAAGAATCGACACCTTCGCCCTCTTTTGTTTTCGGTTTGCCGATATCATGAAAGAGCGCCGCTAATCTTATTTCCAATTTATAGTCTCGAGCGGCTCCTGCGCCTAACGCCCGGACGCTATGTTCATATACATCATAAATGTGGGCTTTGTTTTGGGTTATTCCTGCGGCCGAATCAAGTTCCGGAATCAGGATTTTTAATAAGCCGATTTCTTTCATTAGCCTTATACCTTCTTCCGCTTTAGGGGAGAGGATAATCTTAGTCAGTTCTTCATTTATTCTTTCAGCCGGGATAGTCGCGATCTTTTCCGCTTTCTCATTTATAGTTTTTAGAGTATAGGCTTCGATTAAAAAATCCAATTGGCAAGAGAAGCGGATGGCGCGCAGCATGCGAGTATAGTCTTCTTGAAATCTTTTTTCCGGCTCGCCGATGGCTTTGATGATTTTATTTTTTAAGTCGCTTAAGCCGTTAAAGGGATCGATCAATTTTTTATTCTTTAAGTCCCAAGCTAAAGCGTTTATAGTAAAGTCGCGACGACCAAGATCTTCTTCGATCGGCAGGTCTTTATCACTTTGGATTTCAAAGTCGCGATAGCCGCCGCTCATCCCGGCGTTCTCGGTTCGGGGCAGGGCGATATCGAAGGCTTCGAATCTTTCTTCTTTGTTTAACAGGCAATCAGGCATGAATTTAAAAACGCCGAAGCTTTTGCCGACTAAATTGACTTGGCCTTTACCGGTTAGGAATTTTTCTAAGGTTTTGGGTTCGACTTTGGAGATGACGAAATCGTAGTCTTTAGTCGGCCTCTCAATAATCAGGTCACGGACAGCGCCGCCGACGAGGTAGATGTTTGCTTCAGGAAATTCTTTAATCAGATCAAAAATAAAACCGAACTCAGCGGAGCCCTGAATTGATTTTTGCCAAGCGATTAATTTTTTTTCGGCGTTTTTCATCTTATATCAAGTTTATCATATTATTAGCTGATTTGTTATTATAGCTTAAAAATCGGGAAAAATCAAGGATAGGGGAAAAGAAAGAAGAAAAATAAAACCGCCACTTTTAGTGGCGGGAGTTTGCTTGGCCCCTTCGGTCAGCGAATTTAGCGAGGCCGAGTGTCTGAAGTGCAGACCTAAGCCATCCAGGACGAGGCTCTGGCGGCGAAGTATCGTGTTTACCAACCTCTTTTTCCAGTTGTTCTTCGCGGACTTGTCGCCTCTCTTCCTCTTCGAGTTCGTAGAGATGATCTTGGTCAATCGCGACGAACCAAACCTTGTCTCTTCGCCTCATGAAGAGGGCAGCCTTCACCTTCGGAAAGCCGCAGTACGACACAAAACCGTAGATCACCCTGGCATTACCTGAGCGGAGATTTTTAATGCAGAACCCCCGATCGACAAGGAAGTCGTAAGGTCCGGCGCCGTCGCAGGTTCCGACCGAAAGAACTTGACCTTTCTCGGCCGCAAGGAATCGGCTATAGACCGAGGGATTGAGAGAGTTAAGCACTCTCGAAGTCGAAGTGTAGTTATTTATCATGATAGGTCTCCTGAGAGCCGCTTGCCGCTTGTGCAGCCATGGCTCGTTGCGGGTTGTTCGTTACGGGATTCTGGTGCGTTGGTTCGGACTTAGTCTTCTTTGATTAATTTTTATTAAGGATCAAAGTTCTTCGCGGGCTAATATTTATAGCCCATTAAAGGTGTCTTAATTAAAGACTCCTTATTCTAGTATACTATTATGGATGTGTCAAGATTTTTAGTTTGTTAAATAAAAAAGATGCCTTGAGCGGCATCTTTTTTATTTTTATCGGTGGACGGCAGAGAATTCGAATCTCTGACCTTCTCGACGTCAACGAGATGCTCTAACCAACTGAGCTAGCCGTCCTTAAATTTATAGACCAAAGAAATTATATGCTTAATAAGGTCTTTTGTCAATCGATCCAAGTAGGCCTGGGTGGAATTGAACCACCGACATCTACGTTATAAGCGTAGCGCTCTAACCCCTGAGCTACAGGCCCAAACTAATATTTTTATCGTTAACTAAATGGAATATTAAACCATTTTGGGTATTTTTTCAAGGTCTAATTCTTTTAAAAATTAAAAAAGCCAGCAAAGTGACATAGTCACTGCCGGCTCTGCGCATTGTACAGTGTAGCCCTAATAAAACAGGCAAAGAACGAGTGTTGTCAGGGAAACAATGGCACTGCCTCCCATACCTAAAAACATTGATTTAGAGCGCAGGTTCAGAAGCCCATGTAGGCTGATTGCTGCCTGAAATACGAAAAAAAGCAGCCACATCCAAATGGACACGCCCTCAGTATTTCCGGACTTGATTATCTGAATGGGCTGTGGCAGAAGAGCCACGACATTCAGATACATTCCGAGTCCGAAGATTATCTCGAGTACCTTTTTGAAAGTTCTCATTTCCAGAAATCCTCACTAGCTGTTGATTGTAATGTTCCTCGTCATTTTTCATAATAACATATATATCGATTATTGTCAATAGAAGAAAAAGAAAGTTTAAAGCATGAATTAATTTAAACCAATTTCTTTCGTATCTCCCCAATAACCTCGCGCTCCGCTTCCGGCAGGGAAGTATTGGTAAGCTCGAATTTCGCGAACTCCTTATTCCCTTCCGGATTGAATCTTTGGACTAACTCAACGGCGTTGATATTCTTAATCGAGTAGATTAGGGCGTTAATAGTGTTGGAGCCGTTTAGGCGTTTTTCGTAAAGAAGAACGACGATCTCGGTTTTCGGCATAGAAACAATCAACTCATCGACGACATCGACGATCTCTTCAGGCGTCGTTGAAGTCTCTAAGAAATCTTGAGTTGAAATTGTCGACCAAACGATTCGATCATTCAAGTCGTTATTAAGTCGAGCTAAGACGCGTCCCCAAAGCTTTAAGGTTGAAAGGTAACGTGATTGATAGAGGGCTCGGATTATTTGTTCGCGTCTGGCGCCGAGAGCGTTTAAAAGGCTGGCGAGATGGAGCGTTTTGGGAGTCAGGTTAGCAGTCTTGAAATTCTTGGTGGCCATGATTATTCCGGCGAGGAGATAGGTTGCTATATCTTCGTCAATCAAGCGACTATCCATTTCGCCGATCATTTCATAAACGATTTCAGCGGTAGCGGCCGCCGTTAAATTGACTAGGTTGATATCGCCGAAGTATTCATTGCCGTTTGAATTGTCGATGTTGATTTTTGGCGTGTTGTAAAAAAAATCGGCGTTATTAAAATAAGCTTCGCCGAGTGATTCGAGATCCGGCGAATTAATAATGATGATCAAGTCGTATTTATAATCGGCGTAAGAAGCGCTGATGTCTTGAGTTGAAAATTCGCCCGACAAAGGCGTTAAAAAGAAATCGAAGCGGTTATCTTTTTTCTCATAAGTAAAGTCCTCGAGGGGCGCTAAGCTTGTATCAATGCTAACGATGAATTGCCTGAGCGGTCCGATCTTATTCTTGACTTCAGTAGTCGGCAGGAACTTTAGATTGCTCGTCGGTTTAAAATCCTGACAAACTAAATCAACTTGGCGATCCATTTTTTTAAGGGCCTCACTCAAAGCTAAAGCGCTGGTGAGAGCGTCGCCGGTATAATCTTTTTTAAAGACGATAAGGATGGAACGATTTTTTTTAATCAGTTCGAGAGCTTGCTGGTTTTCGGAGAGAGCCATGAGTAATTTTCATTAACGATTTATGAGCCGAGTCTTAGCGATTAAGGCAATACCTAAATATATAGGAAAAAGAGAGGCTTGTCAACCTTATGATTTATAGGTTTAATAGCTTGATTTTTAAGCCGATTTTTGTTAAAGTTTTACCAAGCAAAACCGAATCTTAAAGCAAGAATTTAACATTTATGCCTAAAGTTAAAACCGAATTGGCCAAAGCCTATCAAGCCGAGGAAACCGAAGACAGGATTTATAAGATCTGGGAGGAGTCGGGTTTTTTTAAGCCGGAAAATCTTCCTAACTCCGCAGCAAAAAAACCGTTCGTCGTTTGCATGCCGCCACCTAACGTTACCGGCATCCTTCATCTCGGACACGCTTTAGAAAATACGATCATGGATATCGAGCTTCGCTACCAAAGAATGAAAGGGCGAAGAACGCTTTTGATTCCCGGAACTGATCACGCGGCAGTCGCGACTCAAGCGCGCGTTGAAAGCGAATTGAAAGCTAAGGGCGTAGCTAATCCGCGCCAGGAGTTAGGCCGAGAAGGATTGCTTAAAGAAATCAGGACTTTCGCCGAGGAACATAAGTCGATTATTTTAAGTCAGATAAAAAAGATGGGAACGAGCTGTGATTGGACTCGCTTGGCTTATACTTTTGATGAAACAAGATCGAGAGCGGTAAACGAATTATTTAGAAGAATGTTCGAGGACGGCCTTATTTATAAAGGTTATCGAGTTGTTAATTGGTCAGTTAAAGGACAATCGACTTGCTCGGATGATGAGTTGGAATATATCGATCAAAAAACCAAGGTTTACACTTTTAAATACTCAAAAGATTTTCCGATTCCGATTGCGACGACTCGTCCGGAAACTAAGCTCGGCGATACGGCGGTGGCGGTCAATCCTAAAGATGAAAGATATAAAAAATATATCGGAGAGAAATTTACCATTGATGTCGGCGCTAAGAATCCTTTGACAATTACGATTATCGCTGATGAAGCAGTTGATATCGATTACGGTACCGGCGCCGTCGGCGTTACGCCGGCTCATAGTGCCATTGATTTTGAGATGTATCAAAAGAATAAGGAAATCGGATTGATACAGGTTATCGGTACGGACGGCAAAATGACAGAAAACGCCGGCGCCGAGTATCAAGGCTTGACTATCCTCGAAGCTCGAGAGAAATTCGTAGCTTGGCTTAAGGAAAACGATTTATATATTTCCGAAGAGGAGATTACCAATAGCGTCGGAACTTCCGATCGCTTTAAAGATATCGTCGAAGCCTTGCCGATGGAGCAATGGTTTGTTGATGTTAATAAGACAGTTCCAGAAAGGGGCAAGAGCCTTAAGGAATTGATGCGCGAAGCGGTAACGGTCGGCCATAACGGCGACGGAGCGCGAAGAGTTAATATTACTCCTGAAAGATATCATGACACTTATCTTCATTGGATTGATAATCTTCGCGATTGGTGCATTTCCCGCCAGATTTGGTGGGGTCATCGGATTCCGGTTTGGTATTGCGACGATTGCCAGGCGGTTTTTTACGGCGAAACCAATCCTCTTAGTTGCCCGAAGTGCAGCTCTTCCAATCTAAGGCAGGATGAGGATACGCTTGATACTTGGTTTTCTTCCGGGGCTTGGACTTTCTCGACGATGGGTTGGCCGGATGAAACTTCCGATTTATTGGATTATCATCCGACGGATTGGATGCAGATGGGCTATGAAATTCTTTTCTTTTGGATGGCTAGGATGATTTTAATGACGACTTACGCGCTCGATGATATCCCTTTCCGCGAAGTTTATATCCATGGCATCTTGCGCGACAAGAACGGCAAGAAGTTTTCGAAGTCTCTTGGTAACGGCCTTGATCCTTTGGAAATCATCAAGGATTACGGAACGGACGCTTTAAGGCTAAGTTTAATTAAAGGAACGACGCCGGGCAATGATTCAAGATTCTATCTTGAGAAAGTTGAAGCGGCTAGGAATTTTATTAATAAATTATGGAATATTTCGCGTTATATCTTCCAATCAGTTTCCGAGGTTAAAACTGTCGATAACGCGCCGGAAGCGAAGACCTTGTCCGATAAATGGATCTTGAATGAACTTAATCAAGTTATTGCGGTGACGGAAGAAGCGATGAAACAATATGAATTCTCTTATGCTGTCGATAAACTCCAGGAATTTACTTGGACGAAATTCGCCGATGCTTATCTCGAGGTGGCGAAAATCGAAGGCGGAAAAGATGAAATCCTGCTTTATGTCTTAGAAAATATTTTAAAGCTGTGGCATCCTTTAATTCCTTTTGTGACGGAAGAGATTTGGAGCCAATTCCAATCGGAAACGCTGATTATGGTTGAAAATTATCCGACTAATCTTTTAGAAAAAGCGGAAACGGGAGAAGAGTTCGAGTTATTATTAGAAATCAAAACCGCAATCTTGAATCTTAGGACGGAAAATAAGATTGAGCCGGCTAAGCTGGTTAATGTTACAATTATAGCAGGCGATAAAAAGGAATTGATCGAGGATCAGGCGGCGATTATTAAGAAATTGGCTCGCTTAGAAGAATTGATCATCGAAAAACGAGCTGAAAAGCCGGAGGGCAGCGTCGGTTCGGTTATCGGCGGCGTAGAAATTTATCTTTCTCTTTCCGGACTGATCGATTTAGAGGCGGAAAAGCGAAGGCTGGCTAAGGAAATAGCGGAAATGGAAAAATATCTTAAGGGCTTGGAAGGAAAGTTATCGAATCAGGAATTTATCTCTAACGCCCCGGAAGTAGTCGTTTCAAAAGAACAGGAAAAGCTTTCTATCGGACGCGATAAGTTGGAAAAGCTTGGCGCTCAGTTAAAAGATTTAAAATAGATTATAATTATCTATCATATGAAATTGAAAAACCCAAAAATAATCACGGATGAGAAAATAATCGACTCAATCCTTGAGCGAGGAGTAGAGAATGTTTATCCGAATAAAGAAGCGCTGAAGAAATTGCTGATGAGCGGTAAGCAGATCACTCTTTACGGCGGTTTTGATCCGACTTCGCCGACGCTTCACATCGGCCACGGCATCCCGATCCGTAAAATGGCTAAATTCCAAGAGCTCGGCCATAAGGTTATCTTTCTTTTCGGAGATTTTACGGCTCAAATCGGCGATCCGGATAAGTTAAGTGTTAGAAAACCTTTGACTCATAAGGAAGTCTTGAATAATTTAAAGAGCTGGAAAAAACAAATTGCTAATATCATTGATACTAAGAAAATAGAATTCCGTTTTAATTCAAAATGGCTTTCCAAGCTTAACTTCGAGGATTTGATCTTCATTGCTAAGAATTTTACGGCTCAGCAAATGATGGATCGCGACATGTTCCAGGAAAGGATAAAGCAGGAGCGCCCGATTTATCTTCATGAGTTCTTTTATCCGCTGATGCAGGCGTATGATAGCGTCGCTATGGATGTCGATTTGGAAATCGGCGGCAATGACCAGACTTTCAATATGTTAGCTGGTAGGACTTTAATGAAGGCGATGAAGAATAAGGAGAAAATCGTCTTAACGACGAAGCTTTTAGCTGATCCGACAGGAACTAAGATGGGTAAGACGATGGGCAATATGATTACTTTAGAAGATTCGGCGGAGGATATGTTCGGAAAAGTCATGAGTTGGTCCGACGGTATGATTATGCCGGCTTTCGAGGGCTTAACTGATATTTCCGAAGAGACTTTATTGGAAGTTAAGGATCAGTTGGCGCTTAATACGGTTAATCCGAAGGAAATAAAAATGAAGTTAGCTCATCAAGTCGTTCAAGTTTATCTTGGCGCCGCTGCGGCGGATAAAGGCCGCGATTATTTCAAGCGGGTTTTCGAAGATAAACAGAAGCCGGAAGAAATCAAAGTTGTTGAGATCGAGGATCAGGACGGCAAGCTGGGAGTTCTTGACCTTTTCGTCCGAGCTGGACTAGCTTCGTCTAACGGCGAGGTAAGAAGGCTGATTAAAGAGAAGGGGATTAAGATTGATAATGAAATCATTGAACAGGAAAATTCAATCATTGAGCTTAGTGATAAGGAAATATTGCTCCAAAGAGGGAAGAAGCAGTTTGCGAAGGTGAAGAAGAAAAAATAAGATAAAATAAAAAAATAGCAGGCTTTAAACCGGCTATTTTTTTATTTCTTCAGCCAAGCCTTTCTCTCCGGCTCCGGAAATTTTTCAATCGCGTACCTGAGCATGGTTCTTGGCATTTTTCTAATATGTTTATCTAAGAAGCTCACAAGCTTTTTCCTATCCTTCTTACCTGCTTCCCGTAACATCCAGCCCGTCGCCTTATGCATCAGGTCATGATCTTCGCTAAGGTATTTCTCGGCTAAGAAGTAGGTCATTTTTAAATTGTTATTCCTAATGAAGGCGAAAGTGGCGAGGATGGCAATTCTTTTTTCCCAAAGATTCTTCGAATCACTCAACTTGATCAGGAGCGCTTCGCCGGGGTTATCGATAAGGTAATCGCCGACAATCTTCGGCGCCGTTAAATCGACTAAATCCCAGTTATTTATTTTCTTAGTATGCTTAAGATAAAAATCAAAAATTTCTTTCCGTTTCTTAGCGGAGTTTGGGTCAGTTTTCTTTTTCAGGCTTTCATATTTAGCGACCAGGATAAGCAGGGCGGTCAGGCGGTATTCATGGATTTCACTTGATAGGAGGTTCTTAACTTCCTCTAAACTTAACTGGTCATGAAATTCTTTAGTCGTCTTTCTTTGATCAGGAACCATAACGCCGATAAACTTATCGCCCTCGCCGTATTGGCCTTTGCCTGTCTTAAAGAAGCGGCTCAGTATTTCGGCCTTATCTTTTTTAGCGTAAGATTGCAGTGATTTTTTAATATCTTGAGCAGTAACCATTTTGACAAAAAGTTATTTTTCTTTTGTTACGTAGCAAGTTACGTAATAAAGGCAAGATTTATTTTTTCTTTTCTTGGCGATAGATAAGATAAGAGTAGGCGAAGGTTCCAAATACTACTCCGAAAACTGAGAGTCCAAATAGGATGCCGGCTAGCATTTCGGGCAAGTAAGGCGCAATAATAATAATTAAACCGAAAAGCATGAAGAGGTAACCGCCAAGGCGATGGGTTTTATTCCAAACGACTTCTGAAGATAAAGTCCAGGGCGTCCTAATACCCATAAACCAATTATTTTTTATCTTTCCCATATAATTACCCAAGACGATCATCATCAAACCGATAACGCCGGCGACAATAGCCCCGACATTAATATCATAACCAAGATTAAAAATGCCCATAGTGAAATAGACAACAGCCATCACGGCGATAATCATTGTCCTAAAGATTAGGTAAATGCCGGAAAATTCCGCATACCTTTCTCTTTTCGGATCAAAATAAGGTAGAACGGTAAAAAGAAGATACATGGCCGCTAAAAGTCCGGGAAAGAAAAAGGCGTTGAAAGTCTTTGAGGAATAAGCGTCGACTTCGCCTTTGAAGTTCCAATGGGAGGCGACTAAATCCGGCCAGTGGGCGTTAAAATAAAAACTGGCGACGAAACAAGCGAGGATAATCGCTAGCGGGGCGATTTCTTTTTTGAAGCTAGTTGGTACGGGGTTGCTCATACTTTTTATTTATTTTTCTTAGGTTTTAAAAATTTCATTATTTGCTCGGTAATCTCTTCCATGACGCTTAGATTAAGGGAATAAAAAACCTGCTGACCTTCTTTTCGGCCGGAAATTAGGTTTGATCTCTTAAGGATATCGAGGTGATGGGAGAGAGTCGGCCCGGTAATGGCTAGATGCCGGCCGATTTCGGAAACCGTCAACTCTTTTTTCTTTAAAAGATCAAGGATCTTGCGGCGGTTTTCGTCCGATAAGGCGGCAAAGGTCTTAGTCAGCGACATACGATAATATTAGATAGTTAGATATATATCTAATTATATATCAAGGCGGAAAAAATGTCAAGAGCCTTGAGATAATATTCGTAAAATCATCTAATTAGCTCTTTAAAAAGTCTTTAATTATTAAAAAAAAGCCCCGGAAGATCTTCCGAGGCTTTAGGCATTTTTCTTTTTTTATTCTACGATTTCTTCCCGTTTTTCTTTAATGAAGGAAACCGCTTTTTCCAGGAATTCTACTAGCATCTTAAAAGGAGTTTCAATAATGAAGTCTAAAATGTAAATGAAGATATTGACTTTAGAGAAATTGGAAGAGAAGAAGCGGCCGACTCTTACGACCGGCAAGGTTAGGAAGTCGACGAGGAAATTAGCCAGGTTGTCTTTTCGCGGAATAACCGAAAGTTGATTGGCGATCGTCCTTAGACGGAAGCCGAAGAAACTGATGATCGTTAAGAAGAAGATGAATAGGGCGCCGCTTAGGATGTTGAAATGGATTTTATTTAGGAAATAAATGACAATACCGAAGGAAATGCCGAACATGATAAGATAAAGGGTATTAAAGACGATGTAGCTGAGTGAGCCGCGCTTCATCGCTTTCTTCGGTTTAAAAATGACTTCTCTTTCTTGTCCGAAAGCGATCTTTTTCATTTCCTCGATAATGATCTTGGTATTTTTAACGCCCGG
This sequence comes from uncultured Gammaproteobacteria bacterium, assembly GCA_964512625.1. Lineage (GTDB taxonomy): Bacteria > Patescibacteriota > Patescibacteriia > 2-01-FULL-39-33 > 2-01-FULL-39-33 > CAZEKG01. Next base: position 51,668 of record CAZEKG010000003.1, read on the forward strand.
GACGCGGATTGTAACCGCTACTAAGAACATCAAGATGGGATGAAAGACGACATTTATGCCTAGCGCTTGCCAGTTGATTTCTTTAGCGATGAAATAGTCATAAGGTAACTCTAATAAGAAGGCTAGGATCGTTTTAGTGAATAGAATATAAATAATGACTCGGAAAATGCTACCGATTAAGCGCGATCTGATTCTTTGGTAGTTGTTTTGACAGACATTGCGAATACTCTCTTCCAGGAAAGCTTCTTCCTCAAAAAGAGAATCAATCTTTTCGGAGTTCTTGATGATAGTCTCTCGCAATATAGTGAAGAAAACGGATTGAAGCTTGACGATATGAGTCAATTGATAAGCTAACGGATGTTTTAGATGGCCTTCGATCTTATTCTTAATGACTAAGAGCTGTTCACAGAAATCCATCGTCGCTTTCGTATCGAAGGAACCCCAATTAGGATAGTAAAGCTTAAGAAGTCGGTATCTTAGGGTAGCAGGGTCGGCTTTGGCGTAGGTTTTTAAAGTAGCGATGTAGAGTTGGAGATTTTTTTCTTTCTCCTCTATCTCCATTTTAACGAATTTAACATCCTTAACCATTTCCGCATACATGAAGTTGGTAATAGCTAAATCGCGTTCATTAGGGAAAAGGAATTCATCAAGCTCGCAAATCGCCAGGCCCAAAAACCAATCGGCAACTTTTTTCGAATCGTATATTTCACGGCTTTTTAAATATTCAAAGATGGTTAGGTATTTCTTGACAACAACCGCGAGTTCCTCGATAACGGTTTCCGGCAGGGTATCATTAGGCAAGTATTGAGCTCTAATAAATTCATAAACCAAGGTTTGGGCGATCTTAGAGCTATCTTTTTCGTTTAAAAAAAGCATTTGGCGCCTTAATAAGCGACCTAAAGAATTGCGCCTGACGAGATGTTCTTCGTTATAATCAATGGCGTTACGGAATTTTTCGTAAAAAAAGCCTAGCTTGGAAACAAGCTGGTTTAATTTTATTTTTTCGACTCCCTCGGGTACCGGTTTAGTATGATCCTTTTGGTAAGCCTCGAGGAGCCATTGCATTTCTCCTGTGATTTTAGGCATATGTTTTCAACAATATCTTAGCATAAATAAGCCCCTAGGGGAAGAGGCTGGCCGGTAATCTTGCAACTTTTGGCCGATTTTGACAATTTATGCTTTTTATAATATAATGAAGCAGTTACAATCGAATTTTAAGCTAAATCTCCGGCTTGGCGCTGCGGGATTTTAGTTTTACTTCTTGGCGGTGAAAATAGCCGATTAATAACTTAAATTAATATAGAGATGTCAAAAAAAGAATTTAAAAGCGGTAAATGGGCTGAGGGAATCGCGGTGCGTGATTTTGTTTTTAATAATTTTACGCCCTATGACGGCGAGGCCTCTTTTTTAGTCGGACCGACGAGAAAAACTGAAAAACTTTGGAAAGAATGTCAGAAATTAATAAAAAAAGAAATTAAGAAAGGCGGCGTCCTTGATATCGATACGGAAAACATTTCTAATATTGTCAGTCATAAAGCCGGCTATATCAAGAAAGAGCTGGAAGTTATTTTTGGCTTGCAAACTGATGCGCCACTTAAAAGAGGCATCAAGCCTTTCGGTGGCGTTCGAGTCGTAGAGAGAGCTTGCGAAGAGAATGGCCGGAAACTTAATAAGGAAGTAGTTAAGATGTGCGAGCAATATCGCAAGACTCATAACGATGGCGTTTTTGATGCTTATACGGATGAGATAAGGACTTATCGCAGCGCCGGAATTGTTACTGGCTTACCGGATAACTATGCTCGCGGACGCATTATCGGCGACTATCGACGCGTCGCCCTTTATGGTATTGATCGCCTGATCGAGGCGAAAGAAGCTGATCGGAAAAAACTTGACGGGCCAATGGTTGATGAGCTTATTAGGCTAAGAGAAGATGTTGGCGAACAGATTAAGGCGCTTAAGATGATGAAAGAAATGGCTTTGACTTACGGCTTTGATATATCTAGGCCGGCGAAAAATGCCAAGGAAGCCGTTCAATGGACTTACTTCGCTTACCTTTCAGCTTTAAAAGAACATGATGGCGCGGCTATGAGTCTTGGCAATGTCAGTAATTTTTTTGATGCTTATATTGAAAGAGATTTGGAAGACGGAAGTTTGACTGAGGAGCAGGCCCAGGAACTTATTGATCAATTCATTATTAAACTGCGACTAGTCAGGCATCTAAGAATGGATGAGTACAATAAATTATTTGCCGGCGATCCGACTTGGCTGACGGAATCCTTAGCTGGAGTTTGGCTTAATGGCCAACATAAAGTAACGAAAACCAGTTACCGCTTCCTGCATACTCTTTATAATCTTGGGCCGTCGCCGGAACCGAACTTGACCGTTCTTTGGTCGGAAAAATTGCCGGAGAATTTTAAGAAATATTGCGCCAAAGTTTCTATTGATACTTCTTCCGTCCAATACGAGAATGATGATCTTATGAGGCAGGTCAGCTGTTCTGATGATTACGGTATTAGTTGTTGTGTTTCCTTGCTTCGAACTGGAGAGCAGATGCAATTTTTCGGTGCTCGCTGCAATCTTGCTAAAACTTTACTTTTAGCTATCAATCAAGGCTACGACGAAATAACAGGCAAGCTTATTGTTAAAGATCTTAAGCCGCTTATTAATGAAACCCTTGAGTATGAGGAAGTTTTAGAACGCTTTAAGGCAGCGATGGCGGAAGTGGCGCGCACTTATGTTAATACTATGAATGTCATCCATTACATGCATGACAAATATTATTACGAGCGGGCACAGATGGCTCTTTTAAATACTAATGTCGATCGAGTCATGGCTTTCGGGATCGCCGGTCTTTCTGTTGTTGCTGATTCACTTTCAGCTATGAAGTACGCTAAGGTTACAGCGATTAGGAATGAGAATAAGATCACGACTGAATTCAAAGTTGAAGGCGAGTATCCGAAGTACGGCAATGATGATAATCGAGTTGATGATATCGCGAAAATGCTCGTCGACCTTTTTAATGAAGAGCTAAAGAAGCATCATATTTATCGCGACGCTAAGCCGACCCTTTCCGTCTTAACTATTACTTCTAATGTAGTTTATGGAAAGAAAACCGGTTCTACTCCTGATGGCCGTAAAGCGGGGGAAGCCTTTGCTCCCGGCGCTAATCCGATGCATGGCCGGGATACTTCCGGCGCCATCGCTTCGCTTAATTCCGTCGCTAAGCTAAGTTATGAAAATGCTCAGGACGGCATTTCTAATACTTTTTCCATGGTGCCTCAATCCTTAGGTAAGAATGAAGAGGAGAGGATCAATAATCTTTGCAGTTTGCTTGACGGTTATTTCAATAAGAAAGCCCACCATCTTAATGTTAATATTTTAAATAAAGAGACTTTGCTCGATGCTATGGCGCACCCGGAAAATTATCCGCAATTAACGATTCGGGTTTCTGGCTATGCGGTTAATTTCATCAAGTTGACGCCGGAACAGCAACAGGAAGTCTTAGCTCGGACCTTTTTTGAAAAAATGTAATTATGTTAAAGGTCCATTCTATAGAAACTTTCGGTACACATGAAGGCCCGGGCATCCGTTTGGTCATTTTTCTCCAAGGTTGCAATTATAAGTGTCTTTATTGCCATAATCCTGATACTCAAAGCCTTGAGGGCGGAAAGGAAATGGCGATTGAGGAAATCGTCGAGTTAGCTTTAGGCGAACAGCCATATTTTAAGAACGGCGGCGGCGTTACTATTTCCGGCGGCGAACCCTTGTTGCAAGCGAAAGAGTTGATAGAGTTGTTTAAGAAATTAAAGGAGGCGGGAATAAGTACGGCGCTCGATACGAACGGCTCGATTCTTTCTCAGGAGGTTAAGGAACTGCTCGATTTGACGGATTTGGTCTTATTGGATATAAAGCATATCGAGGAAGCGGGGCATAAGAAGATTACCGGCGCTTCAAGGGCGGTTCCGGAAGCATTCGCTAAGTACTTAAAGGAAGTTGGTAAGCCGGTTTGGCTTAGGTATGTCCTAGTTCCCGGCTATACCGATAAGGCTCAGGAGATGGAAGCGACGGGATTATTTTTCAAGGCTTTTGAGAATATCGAGCGCTTGGAAGTCCTGCCTTACCATACTCTCGGGATTCATAAGTACGAACATCTAGGAATGGATTATGCTCTTAAGGATTCAGCGGTTCCGACGAAGGCGGAAGTTGAAAAGGCGAAAGAGATTTTTGATAGATATTTCAAGAAGGTTTTAGTCGGGTAAAAATAATTAGATAAAAATGAAAAACGCAAATCAGCGTTTTTTATTTTTCTTTATTTTTAAGGGTTCGAATTGCCGGCCAAGATCGAATGATTTTTTTGATATGATCATGAGCCAATGGCCGTGTTTTTCAAAGCCACTATGCCAGCGAGCTAAGAAGACGGTTTCATCTAATTTGAAATTCTTGCCATTCCAAGGATCATTAAGGGTTAGGCTTTTTGTAAAACGGTTATAGCCAGAGATGACGGCGAAATGGCCCTGATCATCGGATGGTTCTATATAATTAACTAAGATTGGTAATTTCAAGTTAATGTAATATTTTATCTCCTCAAGATTGGATTTTGAATTGACATAAACGAAGAATTTGGAATTTCGAGCGGCTTCAATCATCTTTTCATTATTAATGCCATTTTTCTTTATCTCAGTCAGGGTCAACCCTGTCATTTTAGCCAATTCTTTTTGAGATTTGAATTTGCCGAAGAAAGACATTAGCATTTGAAGCGAGGCAGCGCCACAAAAATAATCTCTCTTTTGTCGGTAATAAGGTACTTTTATTTTCATAAAGCATTTATTTAACTTTCTTTGATATCTTATTATATTTTATTTTAAATAGATCTTTAATACAAGGGTTTTTTGTCTATATTGACAAGAATTTTTTTCAATGATACGATTACTAGCGCATTTTGGTTTCTATGGAGTTGGTTCTTTAGAAGGAGGATTTGCCCTATGATTGCAGTTCGGGGGGAAGCGAAACAATCGCCAATCATTCAATCACCAGAGAAGGGAGAACGGAAAAGCAGGATTATTGAGCAGATTGTCGATCACTTGCAAACTTCGCACAGCAGTGCGCACGAAAGTTTGCGAGTCGTACAATCTCATATCGCCCAACGGGGAGACAAGCACCATGAAGAGGATAGTAGCGGAGCAAACTCCTCTTTGCCTAATACCCTTGAGGTATGTGGAAAGAGAAGAGTCTTCATCTCTCGTCAGATTGAAGCTTTAAACCGTCGGGGAGTAACGCTTCACTCTGTGGTCGAGATCGGCGCTATTGTTAAGTTGGACAATGGCGGCCAGGTTATCCATCTTCTCATTACCGAGCATCTTGGCGGGGAGCAGATTGAGATCGTCGACGATCCGATCGGAACTCTCAACCTGGTCAAGGTCGATGCGCCGATCGCTGTTTCTATCGCCGGCCTCGCTCAGGGAGGGCAAGGCGGATTCCGGGATCATTCCATCAAAGTCCTGGAAGTCTTCTAGGCTTCGAACAAATACAATCCATCGTTGATTCGATGGATTTTTAATTTGCCAATTAAGCCATTTAAGTGATAATATGCGCTTAAGAGTAATGAGATAAAAAATATGTCTCAAAAAGTAAAAGATTGGGTCAATTATGTAATTGAGCCGACGGGCGTAGTTATTGACGGTCCCAACCCTTGGGATCCGCAAGTTAAGAATCAGGAGTTGTTCAATCGCGTTAAAGCCCAGGGATCTCTCGGTCTCGGCGAGGCTTATATGGAGGGTTGGTGGGAGTGTGAAAAGCTGGATGAATTTTTTTATCGGCTGCTCTCGACTGATATTTATTCGCGCCTTGGATTATCGCTGCCGGTCGTTCTAAGTTTCTTAGAAGCGAAGCTTATTAACATGCAGGCGAAGCGCCGGGCTTTCCAAGTCGGAGAAAAGCATTACGATATCGGCAATGACTTGTTTGTTGCTATGCTGGGAGAAAGCATGACTTACAGTTGTGGTTATTTTAAAGAAACAGCTGATTTAACCGAAGCGGAATATGCCAAGTTGGATTTAATTTGTCGCAAGCTCGATCTTAAGCCCGGCCAGCGCGTTTTGGATATCGGTTGCGGTTGGGGCAGTTTCGCGCGTCATGCGGCCAAGAATTATGGCGTTAAGGTTGTAGGTATTACTATTTCCAAGGAACAGAAAAGGTTAGCCGAAGAGTTGTGCGCCGGATTGGATGTGGAAATAAGATTGACTGACTATCGAGAAATGAATGAGAAGTTCGATCATATCGTTTCAGTCGGCATGATCGAGCATGTTGGCGTTAAGAATTACAGGACCTATATGGAAGTGGCGAGAAGATGCTTAAAAGAAGACGGCCTATTTCTTCTTCATACTATCGGCAGTTTAAAATCGGGCAATAATACCGACCCATGGATTGGCAAGTATATTTTCCCTAACGGCATGTTGCCGTCCTTGAGGCAATTGACTGAGAGTGTTGAAAAATTATTTGTTATTGAAGATGTCCATAACTTTGGCGCTGATTACGATAAGACTTTAATGGCTTGGCATAAGAATTTCGTCGTCGCTTGGCCGGAGTTGAAGAAGGATTATGATGAAAGATTTTATCGCATGTGGGTTTATTATCTTCTTTGCTGCGCTGGCGGCTTTAGGGCGCGTTCAATCCAGCTTTGGCAGATTGTTTTATCGCCTAAGGGCGTCCCGGACGGGTATAGGTCGGTGAGGTAGGGGGATCGCGCTCGCAAATACGAATAAGGATAAATTAAAAGACCGCATGGAAGAACCATGCGGTTTGTGTTTTTCTGATTTCGAGCTAGTTGTTACTCGCGTTGTCGCTGGAGAGCTGTGGGCCGAAGACGAGCGATACGGAATTTTCGGGAGCGCCATTGACTCGGACATCAGTACTCTCGAAGAAAAACCAGACATCGAGAGTTCCTTTAGGCATGAGGCTCATGAGGAGTTCGAGGCTGGCGACATCATCTCTACTGATGACGGCCGTGAGGACGAGCTTTTGAATAGTGGGTTCGTCGCGATAAATGTGGATCAAGACACTCTTTCCCCTGTTCTCTTTTCGCATATGATAAGCTGATTGAGCCTTCATATTCTCCGCTAGGCGACTCGTAACTTCTGCGCCCTTTTCGTCTATGGGCGCGAAATGGAAGAGCTTGTCAAGCATATCATTCTCTTCCATGACCATCTTAATTTCTGGTGCGGTTTTTGGCATTTTTCTTCTCCCTCTTGTTATCCCGTTTTTGGCGTGAAAATGTGCTGTGCTTTTAGCTGACTTCTCATATTAGCACTTTACTGCTTTTTTGTCAATATCTCCTAGTATGATTAATATTAAAACTAATGCTAAAATCAACGCCATCCGCGTAATCGACTATGCCTTCATGGCCATTTAAATTCCTCTTTGATGATTCTTTGGCGTATTCTTCAACTCTTTTTTTCTTCTCTTTTTCCCCCAGCGCTTTATTATTCAGGCATGGTCCGCCGATGCAGCCGCCCGGACAGTTTAAGATATCAATGAAGCGATAAGGGCTTTGCCCGGATTTTATTTCTTCAAGAGCTGTTTTAATATTAGTTATTCCATCGGTAATTAAAATTTCCTCAGGCTTGAAAAAATGATTGATGTGAGCGGTATTGGCTAGGCCGCCGGAAATGGGATAAACCTTAGTATATTCACGAATGAAAGAATCAAAAAAATAATCTCGATTGAAGTCCTCGTTTTTAATTCCCTCCGCCTCAAAAATATTTTTTAATTCCTCGAAGGTTAGGACGAGGTCAACAAAGCCGGGATATTTAGGGGCTTCGACATTTTTCTTAGCTAGGCACGGGGAGACAAAAACCACCTTATGATCAGGGTGATGTTTTTTATAAATCTTGGCCATGGAAGCCATCGGAGAAACTATAGGTATCAGATATTTTTTTAATTCGGGATATTGATTTTCGATAAGAGAGACGACCATCGGACAAGGGGAGGCGATGAAATACTTTTGATCCTTATTATCCTCGATGTATTTCGCATAACTCCAATTGACCATCCTAGCGCCGTAGGTTAGTTCAGTCACAAAATCAAATCCTAGTTCGCGAAGCATACCGATGATACTTGGATATTTAAAATCAATCGGAAAAGCCGGTGCTAACATGACGATTGATTTGTGATTTTTTATAGTATTGATTATTTGATCCATGGCTTTTAGACATTTTTAGTTAGGGTTATCTTAGCATAAAATCGGCGGAAGCTCTATAGCTTATTGAAAGGATTTAGTTCATATCTAAATTAAAAAAGAGCCTGTTTAAGAGGCTCTTTCCAGTATTTTCGATCGTAATTTATTAATATTAAGGTTATTAGTGAAAATTGGCTTATTGAAAATTACTTTTAGATATTTTTATGTTCTTGATTTCATTTCCATAAGCTCATGAAATCAATCCATTGACTTAGCTCGCTTTTATTTTGGACATAACCGAGAATGTTTACGGTCGCGCCCTTATGGACACCTAGGTGTAGATGTTTTCTCTCGCCGCCAGTTTCCGTACTGTAGCCTTTGCCGAGAATGCCGATCAGATCGCCTTGATTTAAGTTTTTATTTAAGGAAATGGTGATGCTTTCTAGTTTAAGATGGCCGTAAATAACAGTAATATTTTCTTGATTAATCTTGCAAGATTGGACGGCGACGCCGCCATAGCCAGTTGCAGATTTTTTTAGGATTAAAGGTCCGGAGCATATGGCATAAATCGGTACATCAATATTTTGTTCTGATGGTGTTGTCTCAAAGTCAACGCCCGTATGGTAGCCGGTAAAATGTTCAGGATTTATTGGTGAATTATCGGGCGTAGTGTAGATGCCGAAAGGTTTTTTAGTAACGCGGGTTAAAGCGTCACTTATTGGTAGAGAAATATCGGAACTTGAAGATGAGATTGCTTGATTATTTACGATTGGTAAAGCAATTTTGAATCTTACAGGAATTTGTAGTTCGTTATCATTTTTTGGCAAACCGGAGGGATTGTCTTTTTGCAAAATAATTTCTCCGGAAGTTGAACTGCCAGGATTAAAGTCGATTGTTGAGGTAAAGGAGACATAATCATTAGTCATCCAATCACTCTCAGTCATACCTTGGCCGCGTCCTATTATTTCTTTTTTATCATTGATAATTTGAATCGGGAAAACCGCTTCAAAATACCAAACGCCTCTGGCCTGGCCTTTTATAGTTATTGGGCTGGTTATTTCCTGATTCGGTAAAATATTAGTAACTTTTATTAAGTCATCTTTAGCGGGATAGGTTGGTGGAGTAGTAGTTTGATTTTGACTTGGAAGGATGGGGGGAATCGGTTTAAAGAGGTTATAACTAAGCAGTCCTAAAATGATTAGAATAGCTAAAATAACTATAATTATAATAATATTGGCTATTTTCATATTTTTAACTTAATTTATGTAATTAGGTCTTACTGCCTGGTAATACCTTTAGCTGAGCGGTTTTGTTTTAAATTAAAATAAAAAGGGGCTATTTCTTCTTTTAAGGGTTTAATTGTGTATAATTGAAACTTTTGGCTACTTTCAGCAATATTACCGATTATTAACTAAAACTAAATAAATTTATGTTAGTTACTATCGCCATTGTTTTAATCGTTTTGTGGCTTATAGGATTAGTTACATCTTACACTATTGGAGGCTTTATCCATGTCCTTCTCGTTCTGGCCATTATTATGATCTTAATAAGGTTGATTAGGGGCCAGAGAGTTATTTGAGATTTTTTTGTGATTAATCCTTAAAAAACAAAAACCCCGCCGCGAGAAATCGGGCGGGGTTTTTGTGAGTTTAGGCTATTAAGCGGCCATTTGGACGTTAACGGCATTCATACCCTTAGGAGATGATTCTGTTTCGAAAGAAACAGCATCGCCTTCGTGTAAATCAGAGAATTGAACTCCGACCAATGAATTGGCGTGGAAGAACAAATCTTTCTCTTGGCCTTCGGCAGTAATGAAACCGAAGTTTTTCTCTTTTAATAGGGTTTTGATAGTACCTGTCATAGAGTTGAGGCTTAGTTTTTAAAATTGTTTAAATAAAGATTTTAAAACCGACAATTTTAAAACGCGATATTTCTCAGTTATTCTAGCATTTAAAGCTGGGAGTGTCAATGTTAATTTTTTTTGATTTTAGGCTAGCTTAAAAAAGTTTGCTTGATTTGACAAATAAGAGGTAAGATACTATTCTATTAAGATGGTTATTTTATGGAATCAGAGACTAAAAAAATAAAAATTCAACCCAATCCAGGCTTGGTTAGCTTATTAAAAAGGTATTCCGGGCTGATTTTGTTATTGATTTTTTTAGCTCTTTTAAGCAATGGTTTGACTTTATGGGTTCCGATAATTATTTCCCGCGGCATCGACAGTTTTCTTCGCGGGCAATTCGCTTTTGCGAGCGTCATGACAGAGTTTTCTTTAGCCGCTATTTTAATTTTTATCTTTACTTATCTTCAAAGTATAGCCCAGACTTACGCTTCGGAGAAAGTGGCTCGCGATTTGCGCCGGGACTTGTCGGATAAGATCGCCGGCCAAAGCTATCTTGCCGTCCAAAAGATTACGCCGGCTAAGCTCCTTACCAACCTGACTTCCGATATCAATGCGGTTAAGAATCTTGTTTCCCAGGCGATTGTCAGTATTGTTTCCTCAATCTTTATAATTATTGGAACAACGATTCTATTGCTGATGATCGATTGGCAATTGGCTTTAGCTGTTTTAACGATTGTCCCGATTATCGGCGGAACTTTCTTTTTTGTCCTTTCTAAGCTCAGGCCGTTATTCCTTAAGACTCGCGAAGTCATCGATTGGCTTAACAAGGTTATTAATGAGAGCATTTTAGGATCGTCGCTTATCCGGGTTCTTAATTCCCAACAGCCGGAATACGAAAAATTCTTGGCGGCTAATACGGAAGCGAAAAATTTAGGTTTAAAAATTTTAATGCTTTTTGCCAGTATGATTCCGATTATTATGTTCGTTTCCAACCTGGCTATTTTAATCATCTTGGTTTTAGGCGGCCATTTTGTTATGACTGGCGACCTGACTTTAGGCAACTTTACCGCATTTAACGGTTATTTAGCGATTCTAATTTTCCCGATCTTAATTATCGGTTTCATGAGTAATGTTATCGCTCAAGCCCAGGCTTCATATAGCCGAGTAGCCGCCGTTCTTATATCGCCGGAGATAAAAAGGCGAGGAAAATTATCCGGCCAGTTGCGCGGCGAAATAAAATTAACTGAAGTAAATCTTAATTATGGCGAAAAGCCGGCTTTGAAAGATATTTCCCTAATAATTAAGCCGGGAACAAGGACGGCGATTATTGGTCCTGCGGCGGCGGGAAAAACTCAGTTATTATATCTTCTAATCGGTTTGATCGAACCTGATTCCGGCCGTATTGAGTATGACGGCCAAGATATTAAGGAGTATGATCAGGAGAATCTTCATAAACAGGTAGGATTAGTTTTTCAGGATAGCATTATTTTCAATATGAGCTTAAGGGAGAATATCGCTTTCAATAGCGAAGTTAAAGAAGGCGATTGGCGTAAGGCGATTGAAACCGCCGAGCTCCAGGATTTTATCGAAGCTTTGCCGGAGGGATTGGAGACGATTGTTTCCGAAAGGGGAGCTAGTCTTTCCGGTGGCCAAAAACAGCGAGTCATGTTGGCTCGAGCTCTCTCTCTTAATCCTAAGATATTGCTCCTTGATGATTTTACGGCGCGAGTCGATAGTATTACCGAACAGAAGATTTTAAGCAATATCAGTAAGAATTATCCCGGACTCACTCTCTTATCCGTTACTCAAAAAATCTCGGCCGTAGAAAATTATGATCAGATTATCCTACTTATGGAAGGGGAGATAATCGCCTCCGGTTCGCATGATCAGCTATTAGCTACTTCGCCCGAGTACGCTCAAATTTACGATTCACAGCAAAGCACCAGTTCTTATGAATTACAACCTGAATAAGTCATCGGATGGCTTAAAAAATAAAACCTCTAACTTGGAAGCGGCGAAAACGATTTGGCCGTTCATTCGGACTGAGAGAAAAATAATCCTAATCGCTTTAGTTGCTATTATTATTAATGCGGGCATGAATTTATTGGCGCCGCGACTAATCGCTCATGTGGTTGATACTTTTATTCCGTCTAAAGATTATCAAAGCCTCTTGATGTATGCTGGTATTATCTTAGTCATGTATTTATTATCTTTGGTTGCCAGTTACGCCCAAACAAGATTGATGGGCAGTGCCGGCCAGCGAATGATTTTCCGCTTGCGCAATGCCATTTTCGGTAAGTTGCAGGAATTACCAGTCGCTTTTTTCAATCAAAACAAGGCCGGAGACCTTATCTCTCGCATCAATAATGATACGGAAAATATCAATCAGTTCTTTTCCCAGTCTTTAGTCCAATTTATGGGCAGCATTTTCTTGATGTTCGGCGCTGCCATTTTTTTACTTAGTATAAACCTTGAATTGGGAGCGGCTTCTTTAACACCGGCTGTGTTGTTGATAATTTTTACGCAAGTCCTTTCGCCTTGGGTTAAGAAAAAAAATCTGAAGAGTATGCAATCTTTAGGCGGCCTCAGTTCCGAGATCCAGGAAAGTCTCAATAATTTTAAGGTTATCATCGCTTTCAATCGCCGCGATTATTTTAAGAAGCGATTCCAGGAAGTTAATGAAGATAATTACCATGCTTCGGTTAAGGCGGGCATTGCTAATAACATCTTCGCGCCTGTTTACGGCTTAGCGGCGAGCGTCGGGCAGCTGATTGTTCTTGGCTTCGGCCTTTATCTTATTTCGACCGGCCAATTTACTATTGGCTTATTGATTAGCTTCCTCGTTTATATTAATAATTTTTATAACCCTTTGCGCCAGTTAGCGGCTCTTTGGGCTAGCTTCCAAGCTTCCTTGGCTAGTTGGGATCGTGTCAATGAAATACTAGCTTTAGAAACAGATTTAACTTTATGGCCGGCGAGCGAATCGATTAGGGCTGAGGCACCTTTATTGGAATTTAAGCATGTTAATTTTAAATATCCCGACGGCAATGAAATTCTTCATAATATCAATCTTGAATTAGAGCGAGGAAAAACTTATGCCTTAGTCGGGCCGACTGGCGGCGGAAAAACGACGACGGCTTCTTTAATGGCTAGGCTGTATGACCCGACTTCGGGCGAAGTCAGTCTCTTAGGGCGGGATATCCGCTCTTACGAGTCGAAGGCAAGAACGAAGAAAATCGGCTTTATTCTTCAGGAGCCTTTCCTTTTCAGCGGAACCATTCGCGATAATATAGTATATGGCAATGAAACTTATGCCGATTTTTCAAACGAGGAATTGGAGGCGGTTATTAAGCAAGCCGGGCTGGAATCGCTGTTGTCGAGGTTTGATCAGGGCTTAGAAACTAAAGTCGCGGCTTCCGGCGAAACGATCAGTTTAGGCCAGAAGCAACTCATCGCTTTTATTCGCGCTTTTTTACGACAGCCGGAACTTTTAATTCTCGATGAGGCGACCGCCAATATCGATACGGTGACGGAGAGCTTATTGGAAGAGATTCTAAAAAAATTGCCGGCTTCGACGACGAAAGTCATTATCGCTCATCGCCTTAATACGATTGCTAGTGCCGATGAAATATTTTTTGTTAATGCCGGCCAGGTTATAAAAGCCGGGTCGATGGAACATGCGGTTGAAATGCTGCTTCATGGGAAGCGGGGGAGTTAAAATTATAAAAAAGAGATATATAAAAATCCCCGTTGAGAGGGGATTTTTATTTTTGGGTCAGGCACTGTCGGGTCTTATAACAGTGCTCGAGGATAAAGAGTATATGGTTACTTTACGGGAAAAAATGAATAATATCAAGAAAGTTGCCAAGTTTTACAATTACGACCTCCTGCTAGCCAAAAAGTAAAACGTTATTGCCCCTTGTCTGCCCTTGGGGCGAGCTTTGTACCCCGGGTAGACCTTTGACACCTCCTGCGACATAGCCCACCGGTTTGACGAATTTTGAAAGCTTGGGACGATTTGCTTAACTTCGGAAAAGTTAAGCAAATATGACTCCGCTAGACTTGTTCTCCGGGCGAGCGTATGTTCTTGCTTGCTATGGAAGACGATGACATTGAGGCGATCCTTCGGGACGCTAAAAACATAAGAATGCCACATCGACGCGGATCATTTAATCCGTTATCTTCACTTCCGGAACCTAAAGCCAAGATCAAACAAGCGATTAAAGAACGAATCAGACTCTTGGCTGGTGCTTATATCTCGCTCGCTGGATTTGTTGATGATGACGATATCAGGTTTGCCGAGGATAATCCAAAGTCAAAGAAAACTCGAGCAATATATCTCAAAGTGCTCGAGGACATGGAAATAGCAAAGAAAGAGATGCGGGAGTTCAAACTGTTAAATTAAATACCCCTTAGTTTAATCGTAATTTGTTTCTTTCTAAATTATATTTTCCCTCAAAATATATCCAACAACAGAGCCTTTTACTATTAAGAAATCTAGTACCACCAAAACCTCGTCTTTCAATTTTTTGGTTTCTCTTATTTTTGTGCGGTTTTTATAAATATACTTTCTGATCAGATTTTCAATATAGAAAAGAGTATTGACTTCAAGCTTAACAGTAAGCAGATTTTGATTTTTTACCAGCATATCTGACACCCAGAGTACGCCATCATCCATATAATTACTTCCGATATCGTTCAGTAGTTTTGAAATTGCGTAAAGGGTTGAGGCACATTGTCCTATACTCTCTGAAATTTCTTTAAAAAAAATTTTATCGTCATCTCTGAACGTATGCCATTCGGTAGCAGATTCCTTCCACGGATTTTGAGCAAAAAGATAGCTTTTAATAATTTTATCAACGTACCAATATCCATCTCCCTTTTTGCAAACCTCAACTATCTTCTCCTTAAACATTCTCCAGACTTCCCAAAATACCTCATACGAATTTAAGTAATCCTCAGCAGATATAAATTCTTCAAAGAGATTAGCGATTGCCTCTGAACTATTAAATTTATCCAGAAATGGTTTAAGATATTCTCGAATTTCTTCTTTTGGAGAACTTAAGACGAAATAGGCTAATTTTTCTAGAAAACCATGCCTGACCTCATAATCAACCCTGTCTTCTCTGTCGCTTGAAATTAATTTTTCGGCAAAAGCAGAAATAATTTTTTTGACTATTATTTTATGTTCTTCATTTTTTGTTTTTAGAGGAACTAATTGGAAAGCTGTTTTTAATGTATGCAAATCTACCTGCTCAATATTTCCTACATCACTGATTAATAATTGATTGTTTTGGATTTTCTCTAAATAAGCCTTGTTTTCTTTCAAGAACTTTTTCATTACATCACCGTCTTTTATATCGTACTGATTCTTTTTATATTTTTCTTGGCGTATCTTTTCTCTCAGGCCATCAAATTTTGGTTTCAATAATAGATAACCCAATAATACTGACTGGGTATCATCAAAGTTGGTGCCCCATAGTTTATGAATGGCTGTAATTGAAAATGCGTTAAAACTTGTACCAGCCATATCAATTGGGTAATAGTTGAACAAGTTAAACAACAAAATTTCTTTTATTTTTGCTTTTTCTTTTGGAAATTTCTCAAATAGAAGTGGTAATACCGAGATTGCAGATTGTGCACCATCGATTGTCTGATATCGGTAATTGGGTCCAGAAGACAAAGACACTACTTCTAAAACGATTCGGTTGCAAAACTCAGCTTCTTCTTTTGAAAGCTTTTCAAAAAAATCTCTAATCATGACAGAACAAACTTCTACTGGGATAGAATTATTTAAAAGATAGAAACCTTCTTCTTCAGAATGCTGAAGTTTAAAAGACTCGGGTTTCTTTGATGCTTTTAATTTTGCAAGGATTTCTTCGGCTTCTTTAAGCGCAAGGCTTGGGTTGTCTTCATACTGTTTGTACTGCTTATATTTTTCATCATTTACGAACCTAAAATTTGCCCATAATTTTAATTGCAGGTATTTAGAAGATTCGGAATTCTTTTCTAAAGATTTTTCACTGTACTCTTTTAATTCCGGATCAATTTGAGGATTAAAATTAATCAAATATCCATCGTCAGTTTTTTCTGAGACAAGATTCATCTTCCTTCTATCCATTCTTGCCAAATAAAGTCTCCAGGTTTTATCCTGTTCTGTCTCCGCTGATGGATTGGGTAATTTTTTATAGTAATCATCCAAAATTTCCCATAATACCCGTTGTCTGTTTTTTGACTCTTCTTCGTTTAAACCCTCGTTTCGAAATAATTGGTAATTTAAAAATAGATTTTCTAAAGACAATTTTCTGTGCTTATCATCACAAGCCTGTAGTCTTTCTGACTCATGAAATTCATTCTTTGAGTTACCACCAAATGCTTTTAGTGATAAAAGCATACTCTTGTGCCCTTGGTCTAAAACCAACCTACTCGTATCGTAAAGGAAAAAGTTTTTCGTTTTAAAAAGAATTTTAGCGATATTAAAGGTCTTTTCAGGATATGCCAAAACAATGCTTGCTATTATGCCTGAGATAGAAGCTGATTTTGAATTTCTGAGAAGATACAAGAGCCAGCTTTCCAAGGTCTCTGAATTGGCAACCTTCCCATTTTCAAGAAAAAACTTTTCTAAAGCCATATGAATGGATTCTAGAACATGGGGAGAAGTTTGCGTTCCTCTGAATGTACACCAAAGTCTACAACTTATGTATTGCTTTATTGATTTATCTTTTTCAATAATAACTTCAACTTCTTCGACTTCGTATTTAGCAAATTCGGACTTAGCAAAATATTCGACTGTTTTATTTGTAAATTTTAATATGAAGTCTATTGTTTCTTGAAGCGAGGATTGAAGAAGCCAGTAAATCGGAGTCTGATATGAACTGGCTGGGAAATAATCCAAATGGTCGTCTTCCATGTCAAAATACTCTTCTACTCCCATCCCCGAACGGGTATGGAAATGATCTTTAGGGGGCGTAAAAGACCAAAAAAGATCGGCTATTTGCAAAACATATTTTGGAAGGATCTTGGCAATTGTTGCACCTTCGAATTTAGTCAAAATAATTTCAGACAAATCATGATATGGATCCCTATGGTTTTTCCACTTATTTTTTACGACTTCTTTAAAAATCTCCTCTAACTCATTTTTAATTTCAGCAGAGCTATAAATAATAGTTTGTAAGAGATTATTTTTTGTATCATCATCGGAAATATAAACATCTTTTTCTATAGTCCATTGATAGTATTTTAGTGCCATTAAGCCGGAATATTTTGTCGTTTCTCCCTCTTTAAATTTACTAGTCCAGTCGTGGATTATCGGTAAGATAAAATGGATATTTTGAATACCAACTTGATCAAAATTATCAAAAACAAATTTAATAAGGCATTTCCACCCCTGTCCTTTCGGTCTCGTTAAAATGTATTTGAGAGAAAAGATATTTAAATTTTGAACTCCTAATTGTTTGAAAAAGTCATCGTCAACTTCCTTACAAGCAATCCTTAAAAGGAAAAATATTCTATGTAATAAGCTTTCTTCGTATTTATAGTTGACGGTTAGAGATTGTACGACTTTGGATGAATTGTCGTACTTAACTACTTTTTCAGGTACACTTAGCAATTCATTTTTAAACAATTCAAAGAAAACAGAGGAGAAATCGGAAAGTAAAACCGAGACCAATATTTCATCTTTCCAAAAAGATTTTATATCTTTATCCTTAATAGTTTGTTCGATAAAACTTTTGATCTCACTATTTTGTAACAACAACTTTTCCGATACCCATTTCCTGAAAGCACGACGCAAAGGCAAAGAGCTGCCTAGATTTTGAAAAAAAGTTTTATTGTCAGTCTTTTTCCCGAATTCAATCTCAATATTTTTCTCAAGTGCCCACTCCTCATAGATATCATGAGTGATGAAATATCCGTGAGGTGACTCATATCCTAAAATCCCGTCCTTCTTTAGCTCGTTATCTAGAATCCCTGATTCACAATCTGTATTAATAAAGAATTGTCCATCAGTTGCTCTCTGCAATGCCATTTTTAAAAAGCATTGTTCTCTCGCGGGTTTAGATTTAATGATTATCTTATTCCACAGTTTGTCTTTAAAATCAGTATAGTTTATTTGTTCACCGTCCTTGTAGTATTTCAAATATTCGTTTAAGTAAAATGGATTTTTAATAAGGTCTACTAATTTTTCATCGTTGGGGAGAGAAAAATGATATATTTCAGAAAGTTTACTTAGTTCTTTTGCTTCTAAATTTTGTAAATTGATGTTTAAAGGGGCAATTTTATAAATCTCAAAAAACTGATAATTTAAATCTTCTAGATAATTATCTCTTGTTGTAAAAATAACTTTCCAATTTTCCTTAACCGCTATAGATAAAAACTCCTTAAAGGGATCGGGGTTTTTTAAATCCAACAGTTTTTCTGCGGAATCAATTACGATAATTTTATCGCCATCATTTTTATGCCCATCTAGAAAATTCTGAAAACTGTATCCTGTAAAAAATTCGCTTATATTTCTCAGCTCAAATTCGGTTGCCTTAAAAATATAGAAGGGCATCTTACCTTTTGTTTCTTCATAGAAGTCTTTGATGGTCGCTGTCTTTCCAACCCCACCAACACCACTTAAAATTAAAACTTTTTCTGGGCTGACCTTTATTTTTTCCAAGTCGCCACTTCTGTCTATTTTAATATTTTGACCATTAAAGATTATGGCCGTTTGTATCTCATTTAAAATATTTTCTGAATGTTCCTGTTGATTTTTTATGAGGTCAAATATACTTTTGTCTAAACTAAAAAAATGTTTAGCTATTATTTCATTATCAACAGAAACAAAATTTGATTCAAAAAAACTAGCAGTTCTCCATTCTAATTTGATATTAAGTGTATTCGCCTTGCTTTCTATGTCTTTTTTCCCTTGAGGTTCTTTGCCTTTATTTTGTCCCCACTCCTCATTGGTATACAAGATTAATTTCGTAATATTTATATAATCTCTCTTTGTCTTTTCAAGGATATTGATTAATTCAGTTGAGTGATTTGATAATGATGTACTATAAAATTTAGCCTGCCAACCTATTACTTCTTCTTTTTCTTGAATAGGATCTGTTTCTATGGCAGATTGATTTTTATAACGAAAAATCCCAGTTGTTTTATTAAACTCTCTACAAAACAACGAATAGCAAAACCACTCAAAGTTATTTTGAGGATTTTCGCTAAATTTTGCTCTAAAGATGTCCCATGATGGCTTAATCATCGTAATTACTTTATTTTTTGAAATACAAAAAGGTGCTCGTGCATTATTAATAAAAAGTTAGCGGCCTTAGACTTATCTACCCAGAAACCTGTCGCCTTGCAGTTAAACTGTCTCTTAATTATGTCCTCCTTTAAAAGAAAGCCTGCTTTCAAGAAACGGTCCATAACCTTATAAGCTAGTGGCTGATACATCTTATTTCGTCTGGTATCTCCCATTAAAATAGAACAAAATTTGCCGGGCTTCAAAACCCTAAAAAATTCCTTAGCAACCTTTTCCATTTCATCACAAAAAGCTTCGATGTCGTGGATATTTGATAAATCATCAACCAGCTTGCCCTCGCTGTATTTGATGATATCTACATACGGAGGATGAGTAAGAACAAAATCAACGGTATTGTCTTTTATTTTCTCAAGATTGCGAGAATCCCATTTAAAGCCTCTTTGCCAGCTTTTATTCTCAACTTTAAAATCCAAACATTTCTTTGTCCGGTCCAAAGCTTCTTGATTTACATCAGAGTAAACAATATTCCTATTGAGAATTTTTGCTTCGATTGCGGTCGTGCCACCACCAATCATAGAATCGAGCAAAATATCACCTTCCTTTGAATATCGCAAAATGAGATTTCGAGCCACTTCAGGCGACCAATTTCCTCTCCAATCTGAAGTATGTGTTGCCCAATTACCTCGGCGAGGAAAAGCCCAAACCGTGGTACATTCTAGCTCGAAGTCATCAGGATGTAATTTTATTTCTGTATCCTTTTTCGTTGTCATAATGAGTTACCATGTTAGTTTGTCCAAGGCACCAGCCTCGAGCATGTTCAAATTAAAAACATACTCATTATGGTTATAAGTTTCTTCAAGAGGTCTCTTCGTTGTGTTCCAACCCAAGCCATCAGTTATCCAAATGAAGTCGATATTTTGTTCTTTAAGTTCGCTATACAAACTTTTGAATTCACCGCATACGGCTTTTAGCTTTGATCCGCCACCATTATAAAAATTGGTTTCAAATAATTTAATCTTTTTATTTTTAGGGTTATATACGGCGAAATCAAAACTTCTTTCTGATTTATCTATTTTTACATCCACGCCCCACTTACTTTTTATATTAGTGGCACGAGCCTGTGCCATGTATTCAAACCCGTTTTTATTACAAAAATCACTGATGAATGTTCCAACAATTTCTTCCATCAAAGAACCGCCCCGGTTCTTTCGGCCATTACTATCAAGACCGACTTCAACTCCCATAACATAATCGACTAAGTTTTTAACGCCGTCTTTTTTGAATAAACGAGCGAGACCAGATTTATCTAAAAATTCATAATATTTCTCTGAATCTTGTTCCTTACCTGAAAAATCAAAGAAGTCTGAGTTCTTAGTAACCTTATCAAATACCTCAAGCTTGTTTTCTCTGACCGCCAAAAGCACGGGCAAAGCCTTAACAATGTCTGGGTTAGAGCTATAGAGTTTCTTAAATTCGCCCTCGAGGTCATCTTTACCAAGAAGATAATTGAGTTTATTAAGAGCAATTTCTAAATCCGAGCTGTTTGAAAAAACCTTCTTCCAGTTTACGAAATAATCCCAAGTCTTAATTGAGCTTTTAAAGGTAGCTATTAGGTTATTAAAATCTTTTTGCATATTATATTTAGTAATTAGTTATTAAGACTTCCGTGACTTTTCCTCTTCCTGAACCATTGGAATTAATGGCTCGGCCAGCCTGAACCTTATTAATGCGTACCCCTTTAATTCCAGAATATATTTTATTGATGAATGGAGTGTCAGAATTTGAAAGCATAACGAAACAACCTCTTTTATTTAACTCAACAAGAGTATTACGAAGTTCTGTCTGCTCTTTATCCAAAAATGATTCAGCCGTGTACGAAGTAAAAGAAGCAGTCTTACTAACTGGGTAATATGGTGGATCAAAATAAATAAAGTCACCCTTTTTTGCTTTTTTAAGAACTTCTTTATAATCCTGATGTTTTATATCAATATTCTGAAGTGCCTTTGATACCTTTCGCAAATTATCTTCATCGCAAATAAGAGGATTGGTATATTTACCAAACGGCACATTAAATCCTCCCTTACTATTTACCCGATACATTCCATTAAAACAGGTGCGATTGAGGAATATAAAACGAGAAGCTACTGCAACATCGCTTAGCTTGTTTGGGTCCTGAGCACGAACTTCCAAAAAGTAGTCCTTATCGGTTTTGTGCTTCTTAAGTGAAACGATTAATTTTTCAAGGTCATTTTTTATGACATTATATGTGACAACAAGTTCTTTGTTTAAATCAGAGAGAAACCCTTCTTCTGGGAGAAGATCAAAGAATACCGCACCACCACCGACAAACGGTTCAAAGTACCTGCTTTTCTTAGGATCAAAGTTTTCTGGTGGATAAAGATTCATCCTTCTGAATTGAGCGAGAAGTTGTCGCTTGCCACCAACCCATTTAACAAACGGCTTCGGCTTCTCTGCAATGATGCGTGCCGAATCATCGAGTAGGTTTGTTTTATCAGCAAGAGAAAAAACTCTGCGAGCAAAAATCGCATTTATATCGAAAGTTTTTTGAATAGTTAGAATTGATTGTTTTGTTGTCATAAATCTTTTTACTTTTTATTTGACTTACCAGAAATGTTGCTGGTATTTTCCAAAAACTTTTGCAAATCCACTTCCGTTATTCTCCAACTTCCAATTTTTGATGCCTTTAGTTTCCCAGAGTCAATATAACGGTTTATAGAGCGACAACTAACTCTTAATATTTTGGCGGTTTCCTCGATAGTGAAGAGTTTATCAATTTTGGTAGTCATAAAAGATTTCTTTGCTTATAAGTTTATACTTACATTTTACCGCTTACGGATTTCATTGTCAAAAGTGGCAGATTTTGTCATAATACACTTGTAAGCTTTGTTAATCGGATATAATCAACTACATACGATTATATTCATAAGTATCCGAAAGTTAGTGAATGGGAGGCATAAAATGGGCCCGATTCACTAAAAAGCTAACTGGAAGTAAGGATTAAGCTTATATCCAGTAAAAAATGAGTATGAAAATGAAAAAGGCCTCCATGGCCACTAAATACAAATTTAATATAAGAAAAGCGGTGGAATTTGCATCGACCTATCGGTTATCTATTGCCACCACTGAAAAGATTTTGCGATCTTCAATGAAGTCTGCTGGCATAGCTGATGGCGATCAGATTATAAAGCACAACCAACCGGCGATCGGACTTCTTACCAAAGAAATCATTGAGACGAAACTCGAAGTAAAAGGTATCCGGTCCCTCTTGGAACGCCGAACCAGTAAATTTGAGGGGCTGACCGAATATGATCAGCAATTTATAAAAACATTTGCTCGGGAGGCGGCGATTTCTTTTGCTGAATATTTTGCAAAGAGCACAAATACTCCAGCCGGCAAGACCATCGTATACATCTCATCCGACTGCGAACTGTATCGTGAGCCAAAGAGTCAGTATTGTTTTAGAATGGAAGCCCCGAGTAAAAGAATGAAGCTAATCACCGCAATGATGGCCACCAAAAAATACATACCGACCCAAACATTGGCTGACATCACTGGATTGGCAAGCATTAAATCGGTTCAAAGTGCGGTCCAAGCAATAAGGCGATCCGCAGAAAAGAAACTTGGGCTCTTAAAATTTATCGACGGCTGGCAGGATTCCGGGTACCGCATCAATCCAAACATAATGTTGAAAAAAGAATAAAGCTCGTAAGGTACTCTTAAGACCCCTGTTAATAACTTTTTACAAAAGCGACCAAAGCGGTCGTTTTTTTGTTTTGAAAATTCAATCAAAGAGTATGTAAAGAGGCGCAACTCGATTGGTATAAAGAATATGCAAACATCTTTATGCCGAAGCCAATAATCACAAAGAAAATACCGCCTCTCACCCCAGCTCAAATGGAGGAAATTTTCATGGACAGATTAGCCGATCTGATTGTCCGACTTTTGGATTATCGCTACGAGCAAAAAGAGAAAGAAAAACAATCTAATAATCAAAATGAATATGAAAAACCAAACACCAGACAATAATTTTATTACCAGCGACTTCTACACGGCCTGTCTGCTCTTGGCCAACGACTATCACCTTGTCGGCATAAACAAGACCGACAGCCGACGCTTCCGCTTTATCTTCACTGATGAACCGGATCGGGTCCAAATCGTTGCCGGATACTTTGACGGCCTAACGAGCGTTAACACTCGCAAGTTTGTAAACGCCATTAAAGAGCTGAAGTCGCTCATGTATAACGACGCGATCAGTTGAAAATAATCAAATATGAAATATGGAAAATTTGCCATTCGAAATAGATAACAATGATTACGTAAAGCTTCCACGAAGCATCAAAACCGCCCTTGTGGACGGCTATTTGAGTTTTGAGGAATACTCGGTCCTCGTCTGGCTGTGGATCACTGCCAACCCACGAATGGGTAAAGCACACGTAAGTTATGCCGGGCTGTCCAAGGACTTCAAAGAAAAGTATTCCAAGAATCACATCAATCGACTAATGCTGAACTTGAAGCATAAGAAGTGGGTATGGTTTGCTGGACAGCAAGGTCGCAGAAGTTCGTTCCATGTTGATATCGCCAATTACCCCTTATCAAATGGTGGTTTTGTCAACATTGAAGTACGACAGAAACAGAAGTTCGGCAGAAGTGAGGATGATATTACAGAGCATTCACCAGCAGAAGTGCCGACAGAAGTTAGCGACGTTCAGCAGAAGTTGAAAGACGACAAAAACGCTTTAGTGGATAGGTTTTCTTTCAATTCTGAAAGTTCGCTCGGCAGAAGTTCCAAGAACGATAACGAAAAAGAAAATAAAAACAACCGATCGAATCGTGGTCGACAGCCGGTAAGAGAATTCTCTCCCAAGTCTTACGAGGAACAAAAATGCTGTGAGATCGCCCAAGAGCTGGGAGAAAAGGATATGACCTTCATCCTATCGGCTCTGAAAAGGTACGGACTGACGAGAATTGAGGAAGCTTACCGGTCTGTAATGGATCAACCGAGCGATAAGGTTAAAAACAGGGGTGCATACTTTAATCGTTTGCTAAATCTTTAAAATGCCCAAGCTTAATTACTTAAGACCAAAACATAAGCGAGCGATTGAGATGAGGTGGCAGAGTATTCACTACGATGAAATTGCTAGTGAGGTGGGAGTCACTCTTGATGCGATTAAGTCGTGGTTCAGAGCCAATGGATTTTTGAGAGAAGCCTACAACCAATACGCCGAGGATCAGATTTTGATCCGAAAACTTCAGGACAAACAGGAAAGAATAAATACACTTAACAGCAACAATCAGCAACAGGACGCAACAAATTCGGCTAATTTGCCGGTTTTCAAAGCCTTTCAGAAACTGTCGCCAAAAGATCAAGATGATGTTATGAAAAGATTTAACGAACTAAACAGAGGGGCCGAAAAGAAAATAAATACACTAAATGGAATTAAACGGAACTAAAGTACACCAAATCACACCAACTTACACTAACTAACACCAAAAAATGAAAAGAATAAATACACTTAGACCCGATAAAATCCAACATTATCCAACAATAGAGCGGAAAAATCGCCAGGCCACCTAATCCGATCCTAAATAACCGGTGAAAGTGGAAATAAATACACTTAGATACAGTTAAATGCAGTTAAATACAGCGTTTAGAGAAAAATCTGAACTGTGGGCAACTCAAGCTTAGCTTGTCGACAAAATTAGTATAGGGTGTCAGTGAAAGGTCTCTTAATAAAAATTAAACGATAATTAAAATGAAAATAATATGGAACATGCATTAATTTACTGCCGAGTCTCAACTGAGGAACAAGCCGAGGACGGCCACCATTCCCTAGCGACTCAGCTCAAGCTCTGCAAGCGAGCGATCGAGGAAAGCAACAAATATAAATTAGCCGAGGACGGCGTCTTTGAAGACCCGGGCCGATCAGCCACCAATATGAATCGCCCCGGACTGCAAGATATGCTACTGCGAATTCAAGACGACAAAGCGATCAAGGCAGTTTTTATTCAAGACACTGACCGACTGGCGAGAAATGCTCTTGATCACATGCAGATCAAGGCAATCATGAAAAAGCATGATGTTGAATTATTTTCTGTCTCCCAGCCGGGCATTACTGATAGCCCCGAGGGAAACTTTATGGACTTGGTTATTGCCGGTGTGAACCAACTCCAATCACAAATAACCTCCAGAAAGACCCTGAAAAGCCTTGAACAAAAATTCTGGGAGGGTTGGTGGCCGACTGGTGTGGCCGTTGGATATTTAAATGCTGGCGAACCGGACGATGAGAAAAAGAGAATTATTATTGTAGACGAAGAACGAGCCCCACTTATTCAAGAGGCATTTAAAATGTATGTGACCGGAGATTATTCAGTCTTTGAAGTTCGTGACGCTTTATACAAAAAAGGTTTTAGAACTCACGCCGACAAACGACTGGCTCACAGCAAGATGATTGAGATCTTAAAAAATCCTTTTTATTACGGTGAGATGAGGTGGCGAGGATTAGTTAACACCGGAAAACATAAACCACTTATAGATAAAGATTTGTGGGAACGAGTCCAGCTGGTTATGGCCGAACATAACCGCTATGCCTGCCGACGGCAAAAGTTTAACTTTATTCTGCGAGGCCTAACCTTTTGTGCCAACTGCGGACAAAGATACACCGCCGAACACCACCCTAAGAAAAATAAATCTTATTACCACTGCAACCGGTCCGGAGATCAGATTAAATGCAGTGATAAATACGTGGAAGTTTGGGATATAGAACAGCAGGTCGCTGATTTATTTAAGTACATAGAATTTACTCCTGATTTTACCGACAGACTGGTGGCCAAAATTGAAAAGATTTACAGCGGTCGCAAAGAAGTGATTAATAAAGATAAGAAAGCCCTGAACACTCAAAAGATGATGTTTGAAAAGAAACGAGACACTGCCGAGGAAAAACTATTTGCCGGACTTATCACGGATGACGACTTCTCCAGAGTAAAAGTAAAAATCAAAGAACAGCTCGAGTTATTGCAAGACGAACTGTACGCTCAAGATAAAAAGCTAAACATGAGAATAGACGAATTGCAGGATATGCTTTTATTCGTCCGCAACGCTTACGAAGCCTATACCAAATCGCCGGATGAAATGAAGAGATTATTTCTCGGTCTTTATTGGGAGAGGTTTGAAGTAGCCGACAAAAAAATCCAAACCGTAATACCATCACCAATCATCAGAGGTCTGATGCAAGCGGAGGATCTAGTCTTTACCAAGAAATACAAGGAGATTGCCGGTCCGAGGATAATAACCGACTTAGCCGTAGAATTTACACCATTCATAGCTGGTAAATCAAAATCCAAGATTGCCCCTAAAACGCAAAAATCCCGACAAATTGCCGAGATTCCTGCAATGATATCCAATCAACCGAACTCGGTTATATTAGATACCGTTTGGGGTGGCTATCGAGAATTGAACTCGAGTTAACGGTACCACAAACCGCTGTGTTAACCACTACACCATAGCCACCAAATTATTACATCGGCATAGACCGATATTTGTGTCCCCGCCAGGAATCGAACCTGGATAGCCAGCTTAGAAGGCTGGTGTTCTATCCATTGAACTACAGGGACTTATTCTGATCTTGAGTAATTTACGGTTGTTTTTATTATTGCCGGCAAATATAGTCAATAGCCTCATAATAGCAGGAAATTTCGTTAAAGTCAATAGTAATAAGGTTGCTATCACTCTAGTAATCTGCTATTATAATCTTGTTTAATCTTTATTATTAGATAAAACTATGATTGAAGCCATAAAAAAGCGTCGTTCTGTTCGCGGTTATTTGGCGGAAAATGTGGGAGAAGAAAAAATAAAAGAAATCCTTTTGGCAGCTTCTTATGCGCCCTCAGCTAACGCCAAGTATCCTTGGAAGTTAGTAGTCGTAAAGGATCCTCAAACGAGGGAAATCCTTTCTAAGGCGACGCCTTGGTCGCTCCATGTTAAGGATGCGCCAATCGTCATTGTCGTTATTGGAGATGAGAAAGAGAGTCCCGATTGGGTGGAGGATTGCTCGGTTGTAGCTGAACATATTTGGTTGGAAGCGGAAAATCAAGGTTTAGCTAGTTGCTGGACTCAAATCAGGGGCAATGAGAACGCGGAGAAAGAAATTAAGAAAACCTTGGAATTGCCCGAGGAATTACGGGTTCTATGTCTTATGCCTATCGGTATTCCGGCAAGCGTTGAGCCGGAACATAACGAAGAAGAGTTTGATAAAAGCCGTATAAGTTACGAGAAATACTAAAAATCAGCTGAAATAGTAAAAAATCCCTTCTCGAGGGATTTTTTAATTGCCTAAATTTAGATATTTTAATAAATAAAATGGCTTAATAATATTGACACAATATTGCAAATATGATATAATAAGAGTGAGTATTTATGAGTACCTTTGTAATTTAAACCGGGCTTGGCCCAAGGAGGAAAAGTTGTCTAATCAACTTTACGACTTTGAGATCAGGCGCCGGGTGGATGATTTACTAGCATTGGATCGTTCCGGCCAGCCGGTTCCCCGAATAGCCGCTTTTTCCGAGGAGCAGGCAGTTGGTCACTATGTGACCAATATACTTAAGGAAAGGCACCGGCGGGCCGAATTTTATGCTAAGAGGTTGGCCCTCTCGTCGCATAAGCTGAGCAAAGGCAAGTCTCCTAAGGTTGATAAGGATAGCTGCCCGAATTGTGGATACCTTGACCCGGCTCTGGCGCCGACCTGCCCGATGTGCGACCTGGAGATTGAGCGGCCCTTTAAGCCGTTTAACCCCATGCCGCTTCGATAGCCCCTCGCTCTTACGGCGCAGGTTCTCCAACGAGGACCTGCGCTATTCATTTTCCCTGATTTTTACCTCGCTTTTCTCCCTTTTATAGCAAGGCCTTAAAAAGGCCAATATTTCCCAGCTTCATTGACTTTTTTCGATTTTTGTAATAGAATGAAAGCACTAATTATTAAGGCGATTTTCTTGGTTGCGGCCTTTTGGCCGAGTTACTGGGAGATTCGTGACAGGAGTCAACATGATTGACAAAAAGAAAAAGGCGCAGCTTATTAAAAAGTATGCGACTCATGACAAGGATACCGGTTCTTCCGAGGTCCAAATCGCTCTTCTAACCGAAGAGATCAAGAACTTAACCGACCATTTGAAAATTCACAAAAAAGATTTTTCTTCAAGGCGCGGTTTGTTACGCAAAGTTTCCGAGAGAAGAAAATTGTTGAAATATCTCGAAAGAGAAAATCCTGAAAGCTTTGGCGAATTAGCCAAGAGGTTAAAGCTTAAGGTCGCTAAGAGATTAGGGGAAACCCCGAAGCTTTTAGAAGAGATGGAAGAAACCATGGACGAGATCGTAAAAGAGGAGGAATAATTTTATTTCTCCTTTTTTGCTTTTTCGCCGTTCTTAGATAAGAATTCTATTCTCCGCGGGGACATGTTAATCGCATGTCTTCGCGAAGTTTGGAAAAATAGCAACTTAAAATTAATAATATTAAATTATCCGGGCAGATGTTTATTTGAATGCAAGCGTTTTGGAAATCAAGAGGATTCCAGGCCGGCTGTTTTCAAATAAAACTCAAGCTCCGGAAATGAAGGAGAATCGTATGTTTAAAAACCAAGTTTTTGAAACAGAGTTTGCCGGGCGAAAATTCAGCGTTGAAGTCGGCAAGCTGGCTTTGCAAACCAACGCTTCCTGCTTAGTCAGGTATGGCGATACCGTCGTTCTCGCTACTGCCGTTATGGGCAAGGAACCGAGAATGGGAATTGATTTTTTTCCGTTGACTATCGAAGTCCAGGAAAAAATGTATGCTGTCGGAAAAATCAAAGGCTCGCGCTTCGTTAAGCGTGATGGCCGACCGACCGATAATGCCGTTTTAGACGGCCGTATGATTGATCGAGGCCTTCGGCCGCTTTTCAATCCTGAAATGAGAAACGAAGTCCAGGTCGTTTCCACTATTCTTTCTTATGATGAAGAAAATGAAGCTGACTTATTAGCTATTACTGCTTCGGCGATCGCGCTTCATATTTCTGATATTCCTTGGAACGGTCCTTTGGCCGGAATTTGTGTTGGCCGAATCAATGGCGAATTATTTATCAACCCGACTATCAAGCAATTGGAAGAGTCTGACTTGAAGTTAGTTTTTTCAGTCGGTTACGATAAGGTTTTAATGGTTGATGCGGAAGCGGCAGAAGTGTCTGAAGTGGATATGGAAAAGGCTTTTGCTTTTGGCCTTGAAAAAGTAAAGCCGCTTTTGGATTTCATCGAGAAGATAAGAAAAGAAATCGGCTTAGAAAAACAGGATGTTAACGCACTGATCGAATTGGCTCAGGCGACCGGAGAGATTTCCATTGCCGAGAAGAAATCCGCTTTTGAGGAAGCTAAAAAATTCTTTGCGCCTCAGCTTGATAAATATTTATTCAATCAGCCAAGAGGTACTAAGCGCGAAAGGAAAGAAATTGCTAAAGAGCTTTTGAAAAAGTTAGTAGAAGAACTTAAATCGAAAGAAACTAACGAGGAAATAATCAGTTACATCAAAGATAATTTCGAAGCCTATCTTGAGGAAGAAGTGACGAAAGCAATCTTAGATAAAGATTTAAGAATCGACGGAAGAAAGATTGATCAAATCAGGCCGCTTAGCTCGGAAGTAAGTATTCTTCCAAGGACTCATGGTAGCGCTATTTTTATGCGCGGAGAAACTCAAGTTCTTTCTATTGTTACTCTTGGTTCGCCGGGCGATGCTCAAATATTAGATGAGATGACCGAGAGCGATACGAAAAAAAGATATATGCATTTTTATAACAGCCCGCCTTTCGCTTTCGGCGAGCCTGGAGCTTTCCGTGGCGCTGGCCGAAGAGAAATTGGCCATGGGGCTTTAGCGGAGAAAGCTTTGATACCGGTTTTACCGGAGAAGGAAGTCTTTCCTTATACGATCAGCTTAGTTTCTGAGGTTATGGGCTCTAATGGCTCATCTTCTATGGCCTCGACTTGCGCTTCGACCTTAGCTCTTATGGATGCTGGCGTACCGATTAAAAAACCGGTGGCTGGAATCGCGATGGGCTTAGCCTCAGACGGCAAGAGATGGAAGGTTATTACTGATCTTCAAGATCTTGAAGATGGCCAAGGCGGTATGGATTTTAAAGTTACCGGAACTAAGGACGGCGTAACCGCTATCCAAATGGATACGAAGACGGAAGGCTTGAGTCTTGATATTTGCACTCAAGCTTTAAACCAAGCTTTGGCTGCTAGATTGACTATTCTTGAGGATATGGCGAAAGCGATTGCCGAGCCAAGGAAAGAATTGTCGCCTTATGCTCCAAGGATTGTTTCCTTCATGATTAATCCGGAAAAAATCCGCGAGGTTATTGGTTCAGGCGGGAAAGTCATTAACGGCATTATTGATGAATGCAAAGTTGAAATCGATATCGAAGATGATGGTTCAGTCGCGGTTACCGGTACGGATGCTCGCGGCGTAGAAAATGCTGTTAATTGGATCCAGGCTATCGTTAAGGATGTTGAAGTTGGAGAAATCTATAATGGTACCGTTACTAGACTGATGGATTTCGGCGCTTTCGTTGAAATCTTGCCGGGCAAAGAAGGTTTAGTCCATATTTCCGAATTCTCTAATGAGAGAGTTGATAAGGTTACTGATGTCGCTAAAGTCGGCCAGGAATTAACTGTTAAAGTTTTTGAAATAGATTCTCAAGGAAGAGTAAATCTTTCCGTCAAGCGCGCTAGGCCGGATTACAATCCGGATAATGATCAAAGAGGCGGCGGCAGTGATCGCGGTAATGGTTCCAGAGGCGGATTTAATGCCGCTCCGAGAAGAGACCGAAGGTTCTAAGACTTTTTCTTAGCTAGGCTCCGATTGGGATCGGAACAACTTGTTTTTTACATAAAGAATTCGATTAAATTTTAATTTAGGAATGTTTCTTTTATTTCTAAAAGTCATCGCCAGTCTAAAAAAAATCTCCTTGCGCCGCACCGGCTTAATCGCCCTTGCGGCGGGAGGGATTTTTTTATTATTGAGCTCGATTTATTGGCAAAAAAATGTCGGTGATAATTTAACCGGTCGAATCCCTTCCGGCGTTGAGGTTTATTTTCGCTTGAGCTATCCGCGGACCGCAATCATGCCTCAGCTTAAGGCGTTAAACCGCCAGATTTTTAATGACTTAGGGATTGGAGAAATTCCTGATTGGCAATTAGCTCGTGAACTGGGAGTTTTTAGTTTTGATGCCGCCAAGGCTGATAAGTATTATCTTATTTTAACGACTGATTCGAAATCGGCGCTGGAAGATTTTATAAAAAGCAAAAATTGGTCTTATTATTTTTTAAATCGGCGGACGGTTTTAGTTTGTTTCAGTCCTGATTGCCTTAATCTTTATAATCAGGCGTTAGCTAAGGGCAGGCTTATTAAAACGGCTAAAGTTGGTAAACCTCTTAGCTTATCAACGATGAATCTTTATCTTAATTCTTCGGCAACTCAATACTTTTCTCTTGAAAATGGCGGCTGGCCTCAGCTACTTTGGCAATTATATGGCAATGATCAGGGGTTTTGGTTAAATGCTAAGGCGCAAAAGACGGGTTTGAAAATTATTTTGTCTAATGCTAAATCTGAAAGGAAGGTAAGGTTGCCTCAATCGGCCGATAATTACGATTTGATTTATAGCCTTGATCACTCTAAGCAGGCAGGGTTTTTAGGGGATTATTTTAGTTTGACAGCTAAGCAAAGCGGTTTGGAGGTTGATAGCCAATTAGCAAAGAAATTAATGTCTGGCCAAGCCTTATTTTTAATTAGTAAGAAGGCTTTCATATCAAGTTCGACTCTCGCTTCTTCAACATCTTCGACGGCCGTATCATTAGCGACTTCGACTAGGTTTTTTGTGGAAAATGACTTTTGCTTAAAGTTTAAGCCGGGAGAAGTCGTTTTAAACGGGGAAATCAAGGAGTTGGAGGAAAGTCTTAAGTCTTTGATAGCTTTGGGTAGGGTAGGTAGGAAGCGGGTTTGGCTAAGCGATAATTCCTCGGTTATAGAATTAGTCCCAGATAAGGAGGGTATCGCCTTTAATCTCGAGAATGGTTATTTTATGTCCGATTTTAAGGATCAGGCTTTTAAGCTTGGCTATAAAACAGAAAAAGGGGAGGTTTATGTGACTAATAACTCAGAATTTTGTAATAATAGCCTAAATTACATAAAATATGATTATTGGCAATTAAAAAAGGCGCTCTGGCCAAATAGTCCTATTTTTACTAAATATTTAAGCCAGTTTAATGTTTTAAGTGTGAACGGTGAGTTCATTTATTTAAAGTAGTTTTATAAACAGGTTGTGGATAAGTTGTTTAAAATCAGTCATATACCTGAGGTTAAACTGTTGATAACTTTTGTTGTTATGACAATTTTATCTAAAATTAGATAAAGTTAATTATTGTTGACATGTTCAAAATATGCTATAATTACTTATGTAAGAAAGTTCTTTAAATTGATTCCAGCCAGGAAGTTGCGAAAAAGGGAAGATAAACTTTTTTCTCAGGTTCCTATCATTTACTCTGCGAGACGTAAACGGGAGACAACAGGCTTATCCCACGCCTTTTATGCATTTTGCATATACGTCTTTCAGTTAGCACTGATTTAGCTCTCAGCCCACAAAGAGGCTTGCTTGATCCTTGCAACTGTTGCGAGGTAGATGATACGTACATGTCCAAACGATGTATACCGCCTGAGTATACCCAAGACAATCCCAAGATTTGAATCCTTTGGCCGTTGCCAACGACCTTTTCCGCTCCCCCTAGGAGCAACTCCAGTCGGCGATAGCCAAAGCAAATCCGCAAGGATTTCGAAGGCGTCATGAGACCCTCACAAAGTAATACTTAGGAGGCTAGCTCTCGGGCGCCTATTCTTTTTCTTTTTTTTTAAAAACTATTGTGCTATAATCCGGTTATGAATCGCGGTGCTCAGTAGGGCATCAATAAGAAAAGGGGAAGGCCTTTTCCAATATGAATAATTAAAAATCATGGATCAACAAACTCTAAGCGAATTTAAAGCTTTATTGGAAGCTAAGAAGGCTCGCTTGAAAGAACAATTGGAAAGCGTAAGCGTTAAGTCGGAAAACGGCGATGGATATGAGGCGGAGTTTCCTCAGTACGGCGATTCGATGGAAGACAACGCGAGCGAAGTCGCTGATTATACTAAGAACCTGACTTTCGAAAGGGATTTATCTAAAGAGTATGAAGATGTTGAAAAATCCTTAAAAAAGATCGAGGAAGGCAAGTACGGCATTTGCTCTCATTGCGAAGAAGAAATAGAAATCGAAAGGTTGCGCGTCCGCCCCGAGTCCAGTTCCTGCGTCAAATGCAAGATGAAGCTCAAGGGTATTGCTTAATTTAATATGTCTGATTATAAAAAGCTTCTCTTAGTCAGTATCGTTCCTGCGTTGCTTTTTATAGTCGATCGTTTTTTTAAATATCTTTTCTTAGTCCCGCTTTATGATTCAAACGGGATTTTGATTTTTCAGGATTGGTTTCGTTTGAAATTGGCTTTCAATCCGGGCATTGCTTTCGGTATTGGGGTTAATTTTTATTTGATTATCATCTCGTATATTTTTATCTTGAGCGGTTTGGGATTTTTAACGATTCGAGCCGTTAAGGAAAAGGCCTGGTCGGAGATATTTTTTCTTTTCTTGATTATTCTCGGCGCGCTCTCCAACCTTGCCGATCGGCTGGGCGCGGGCGCGGTTATCGATTATTTTGATCTTAAGTATTATAGCGTTTTTAACCTTGCCGATGTGATGATCGTCGGCGGAGCGATTGGGGTTTTTGTATTGTTATTCAAGCGGGATAGGCTGAAAAAAAGTTAAGATATTTTTCAACAAGAAGCTCGGAATTTTCCGAGCTTTTTATTATGTTATAATTAAGTAAAATAAAGTAATTTTAATCTTATGTCAGTCAAGGTTCTGTCCGCAGCCGCGATCGGCTTGGACTGTGAACTGGTGGAGGTTGAAACTGACAATTCTCCTTTCGGTAATCCGGGAATTTTTATTGTTGGCTTGCCGGATAAGGCGGTTGATGAGTCGAAAAGCCGGGTTCGCAGCGCCATAAAAAATTCTGAGCTCGATTTTCCTCGGGGCAATGTAACAGTCAATTTAGCGCCGGCTGATTTAAGAAAATACGGAACGCATTACGATTTACCAATCGCTATCAGCTGCTTACTCCAGGCCGGCGAGATAAAAGCGGTTTTCGACTATCTTAAGGCTGGAGTTTTTGCTGGCGAGTTAGCGCTTGATGGCGGCCTGCGATCGGTTAACGGCGTTCTTTCAATGGCTTTAATGTGCCAGAAAAACGGCATCGCTAATTTATTCATTCCCGAGAGTAACGCTCGGGAAGCCTCTTTAGTTGAAGGCTTGAATATTTATCCAGTTAAGAATCTTAGACAGTTATTCGAGCATTTGATCGGCCGGCAGGAAATTCCAGTTTACGAAAATGAATTGAGCGCCGAAACTATTGCGGATGAATTTTCTTTTGATATGGCTTTTGTAAGAGGTCAGGAAATGGTTAAGCGGGCGCTTGAGATTGCCGCCGCCGGCTCTCATAATATTCTCATGTCTGGTTCGCCCGGATCAGGCAAATCACTTTTAGCGAAAACTATGCCTTCGATTTTACCGAAAATGACTCTCGCTGAAAAATTGGAAGTAACAAAGATTTATAGCGTCGCCGGCGCTCTACCCTCCGGCAAAGCTTTATTGACTCAAAGGCCTTTCAGATCGCCTCATCATACGGCTTCGGGCGTCGCTCTAGTCGGCGGCGGAGCTTGGCCGAGGCCGGGAGAGATTTCCCTTTCCCACCGAGGGGTCTTATTCCTTGATGAATTTTTGGAATTCCCGAAAATGGTTTTAGAGAATTTACGCCAGCCGTTAGAGGACGGGATTATTTCTGTTTCCCGCGCCAGCAGTTCGGTAAGCTTTCCAGCTAAGTTTATTTTAGTCGCTGCCATGAACCCCTGTCCTTGCGGTTATCTTAATGATAGCGATCGGGAATGCGTTTGCCATCCGTCGCAGATTGTCCGTTATCAGAAAAAGGCCTCAGGACCGCTACTTGACCGGATTGATCTCCATATCGAAGTGCCGAGAGTAAAAATAGACAAGCTGGAAAATGAGGAGCCGGGAGAAAGTTCTGCGGAAGTAAGGTTTAGGGTTCAAAAGGCGCGAGATATTCAAACGGAGCGATTCAAGGGTTTGAAGTTTTATGATAATTCCGAGATGGGACTTGAAGAGATAAAAAAATTCTGCGCTCTTGATAATTCGGCCAAGAGCATTCTAAGGCAGGCGGCGGAACATTTAAAATTATCCGCGCGATCGTATTTTCGGATTTTAAAATTATCCAGGACAATCGCCGATCTTGACGGTTCGGATCTTATCTTGACTTCCCATGTGGCGGAGGCTTTGCAGTATCGGCCGCGAGTCGAATAAATTATTTTTTTATCAAAAAAACATCCGCTGTGGCGCGGATGTTTTTCTTTTTCTTATCTTATATAACTGAGAGGATTAACCATCGAACCGCCGACTCTGACTTCAAAGTGAAGATGAGGTCCCGTTGAACGGCCGGTCGAACCCTCTAAACCGATTCTTTCCCCTTTAGCGACATAGTCGCCGACTTGGACATCGATTCGGCTCATGTGGCCGTATAGGGTTTGGATGCCGTTGCCATGGTCAATGATGACATTATAGCCATAACCTGTTCGGCCGTATTGGACTCTAATAATCTTACCGCTGTCGGCAGCTCGAAGAGGCGTACCGCTAGGGCAGGCGATATCAATGCCGGTATGGAGCCAGCCTCTATAGTATTGAGAAACTCTTTGACAGCCGTTAGGCCAGAACATTTTTCCGCCGGTTGAGGCCGGGATCTTATCGGCAGCCTCTCTTTGGCCGGTCGCCGGTTTTCTTGTTGTTGCTAAGCCGGTTTTGGTCGTTTGAGTCGTAAAGATTATCTTGCCACCAGGAATCATGATTAAGTCGCCGGCTTTAAGATCGTCACCTAAAGCGTTGAATTCTTTGACTAGTTTGGCGTCAGCGCCATACTTACTAGCAATCTTAGCAATCGTATCGCCTTTAGCGACTCTATACAAGACGCCGGTCGTTGGCGGGATGGTTAATTTTTGTCCTGGCTTAATGAAAGAGTTAAGAGTTAAGTTATTAGCCCAAAGAATAGTATTGACGCTGACATCGAATTTATAAGCGATACTGCTTATTGTATCGCCGTTAACGATTAAGTAATCAACGGGGGATCGGCGCCCGGTCTTAGCCAATTCGGAATTGGAAAGCTCCGGCTTGATTAAAGCGAAATCGCCGACAGTCGTATTCGGGTCGACGTTTTGCTCTTCAAGGTATTCGGCTTCTTTTTGAGTTTCAGTATAGTTATCGCTAGTTAGCTCGGTATTTTCCCCTTGGTATTTATAGACTTTGGAATCTTCTATAGTGGTATTATTTTCTTGGAAAGTTTCGATATTTTGGAAACCGATCATTTTATAAATGGCGGCGTTTTGGCCGTAGTTTTCCTTATTGCCGGCAGCGAAGATGTTGGAAGTCCAAACGACAGTGACAATAATTATAAAAACCAAATGGATTAGGT
The DNA here is from genome assembly GCA_964512625.1 of uncultured Gammaproteobacteria bacterium. Lineage (GTDB taxonomy): Bacteria > Patescibacteriota > Patescibacteriia > 2-01-FULL-39-33 > 2-01-FULL-39-33 > CAZEKG01. Next base: position 88,581 of record CAZEKG010000003.1, read on the forward strand.
GGCGATTAGAAAGAAGGTAAATTATTTTTTGGCCGGTATTTGTTGTCCGCTTGCTTAGCTTATTTTTTATAATCAAATAATAGCCGAAAACCTGAAGAATAGTATAACGGAAAATGAATCTACTTAAGCCATGAAAGGGTCGGCTGGCTAATTTAAGCAAAGCGTAAGAAGAGACGGCGCCTTTTTCAGTTCCTCTGACTAAAAAAGCTAATAACCGGGTTATTAGTTTTTTGAATTTAAGGCTTATATGGTTAATGGTTATTGATTTTTGTACGAAAAAAACTGCAAGAATTTCTAACTTATTATATAATTTTATCCCTTGCTTTGTCAATGTAAAAAAAACGCAGTTTATGATAAAGTAAATACGAAGATTTTTAATGTTTTATGACTTTAAATAAAAAACAGCAAGCCATTTTTTCCGCTCTAACTTATTACGGGCTTTTTGGCCGGCCTTTAACTTTGATGGAAATTAAAAGAAACTTGGTTATTGATCCTGATTCCTCGGCTTCGGATTATTCGCTTGATAGTATTTTAGAGCAACTGAAAAGCGAAGAGCTGAAACAGCTAATCAGCTGCTACGACGGTTATTATTTTCTTTCTGATTCGCCGGCTGATTTCAGCGTTCGTCATGAATTGATCAAGGAGGCTGAGAAAAAATATCGACGGGCGGAAAAAGGCCTTAAGCTATTAAGCTATTGCCCTTTTGTTCGTTTAGTGGCGTTGTGCAATAATTTCGCTTTCGAAGGTTTGAAGTCGGAGAGCGATATTGATTTATTTATTATCATTAAAGACGGCCGACTGTTCTTATCTCGCCTAATTATTGTTTCTTTACTTAGTGCTTTTGGCCTTAGGCGGCATGGTAAGAAAATAAGCAATCGTCTTTGCCTCAGTTTCTTTATTACTGATAAGGAATTAAGCCTTGAGAAAATGAAAATCGAACCTAAGGATTGGCATTTTGAATTTTGGATCAGTAATTTTGTACCGGTATTAGACGATGGAATTTTTCTCGAATTTTGGAAGGCTAATTCTTGGATTAAGAAGGATAAGCCGTTTCTTGAGCCTTATTTAAGTTTGAAAAGAAGGGTAGGGAAGGATGCTTTAACTAAGGGGGTTTCTAAGGGACTGGAAAAAATATTTTCCGGCTGGTTAGGTGATTATGCTGAGAGAGTTTCTAAGCGGCTTCAATTAAAAAAAATGTCTTACAATAGGTCTAGTCTTTCTAGGGAGAATGATACGAGAGTTATTATTTCCGATCAGGTATTAAAATTCCATGAGCAGGATAGAAGGAAATATTATAATGATCTTTGGCGCGCAAAAACTAATTTATCGGAAAAAGATGCTTAAAAAAGTGATGGAAGAATTATTGTGGCTTTATATTTTCCTGTTGCCTTGGCAGACGGCGTATATTATTCAGGAAAGATTTTTAAACGGCTTTAAATGGCAGGAAGGCAGTTTGATTTTTTATTTGACGGAGGTGATTCTTTGGGCAGTAGCAGTTATTTTTTTTATTGTTTCATTTTCAAAGCTGAAAGATTTTAATTTTAAATCGCGATTAGGTTCATTAAAAAGCTGGCGCGGCCTAGTTTTTATTTCTTCCCTGATTATTATATTGATCTCGTACTTATCGATCATTTGGTCAGGAGACAAGACGGTTACTCTTTATTGGGCGGTCAGGCTTTCGGAAGCATTGATGTTCTTTTATCTTGTTTCAATTAGCGGTTTGAAAAAGGAAAAGATATTTTTAGCTTTGGCGCTCTCGGGATTTATTCAGGCACTTTTAGCGATCAGCCAATTCTCGTCTCAACTTATCGAAGCCAATAAATATCTCGGACTGGCTTATCATAACCCCGCCATTCCTGGAGCCTACGTCGTCCAAAGCGAAGGGATTAGATGGTTACGGGCTTACGGCTCGTTCGCACATCCCAATATCCTTGGAGGATTTATGGCTTTAGCTAGTTTAGTTTCTTGGCAATTGATCTTAAGCTCGGCGGGCGCGAAGAAATTAAAGCTTTGGATTATATTAGCTTTTAACTTATTCGGGCTAGGACTCAGCTTTTCCCGTTCGGCGTTTTTAGGTTTTATTTTCGGCGCTTTAGTTATCCTTATTTTTTCTAAGTTTTCAAAAATAGAGAAAGTAAAAACTTTAATCGTTTCTTTTATTATCGCGGCTGTCTTTTTCATTAATTTTCAGCCGCTGATTTTAACGCGGCTTAACGGAGCTGATCGCTTAGAAATAAAATCAGCCAGCGAGCGGACGGCTTCGGTCAAAGGTTCTTTTGTTATTATAAAAAACCATTGGCTTTCCGGCGTCGGAATCGGTAATAATGTTTTGGCGGCTTACAATCTTGATTCGAAAAAAGCCGGTTGGGATTATCAAGCGACTCATAATATTTTTCTTTTGATTTTTTCGGAGCTGGGAGTCCTCGGCCTTTTAGCTTTCTTAATCTTTTTAATCGCGGTTATTGGCGAGGCGATTATTAAGAAGCGAGCCGCTTCCTTGGCTTTTTTAGTTTGTCTTTTAATTACTGGTTTATTCGACCATTATCTTTGGACCGGGTATGTCGGGCTGATAATTTTTTCCTTAAGCGCTTCTTTAGCGGTTTCGGAGGGGGATTGACAAATCGGCTGTATTTGCTAAACTCAATCGTTGCCATTATCTGTCAATGGCATAAGGAAATGAAGTTTCGCCTGCGGCCTGAAGCCGTAAAGCGAAGCCGCCTGAAGCGGCCATTTTCTCAGTAAGGCAGAGGAGAATTGTATCATGTTTGATGTTAGATGGTTTCGAGAGAAGAGAGCGTTCTTTTCAGGTGATCATTTCCTGGCCAGGGGATTTATTGTTAGTCCGTTTTTTCTGGCTTGGCTATCAAGGGCGATATTTTTCACTTCCATGTCCATCATCTTGGGCGGGCTGATTCTCAGCATCTTCATGTCCATAACGGAAAAGGATCAGCCCATGCTCTTTAGGGGTTTGCTTATTGCGGCCATACTGGCTCTTTTCATGACAGCTTCGGTTACGCCGCTTTATAGTGCGGCCAATCGCTTCAAGGAGCGAGTTGAGTGGCTGAGTGAGTTCCTTGGTTGGGAAATACAAGTTTTCGGTATGGTTGAAAAGGAATTTCTTGAGGCTTGTTGTAGGGTTAAATTGAGGTCTTTAGCTCGAGATTTGTCAGATATGCAGAAGACTAAGGGGGTATATCACAAGGATACGATTGAGCCTAAGAAACGTTTCGAGGAAGCATACCGCGCCCTCGTAGTTTCTTATGGCATCATTGAGGATGTTGGCGGATATGGGCCTTACTTCCCGCCAGAGAAGTAGTCTTACTCTTCGTCTCCACAGTTCGTCAAGCGCGCATCGGTTATATCCGGTGTCGCGCTTTTTTAATTCGACTCTTTACTTTATCAAACTATCTTGTTAAATTACGGTTCTTGACAGGGCTGTTTTTTTAATCTAAAATGATGGCAAAGGACTTCTAGCACTCTAAATGCTTGAGTGCTAAAAAGTCTTAAAATCTTATAAATAACTAATAAAAATTATGAACATTAAACCAATCGGCAATCGTCTATTAGTCAAGGCGATTAAAGAGGAAGAAATGACTAAATCAGGCATCATCTTGCCGGAGACTATCGATAAGGAAAAGAAGGCTCAGGGCGAGATCGTCGCTTTAGGTATTGGTAAAAAATTGGCTCGCCTAGAGTTAAAAGCCGGCGATAAGGTTATTTTCAGCAAGTACGCTGGAGAAGAAATAAAAATGGATAATGAAGATTTTAAAATTTTGAATTACGATGAAGTCTTAGCAGTAATAGAAAACTAAAATAAATTAATTAAACATATGCCTAAACAAATAATCTTTGATGAAGAAGCTCGAGTAAAGCTTAAAGCCGGCGTTGATAAGTTGGCTAATGCAGTTAAAGTAACTATTGGCCCGAAAGGACGGAATGTTGTTTTAGATAAGGGTTATGGCGCGCCACAAATCGTTAATGATGGCGTAACGATCGCCAAGGAAATCGAATTGGAAGATAAATTTGAGAACATGGGAGCGGAGTTGATTAAGGAGGTCGCTTCAAAAACCAATGATGTTGCCGGCGACGGAACGACGACAGCGACTGTCTTAGCCCAAGCGATCGTAACTGAAGGTTTGAAGAATGTGGCCGCAGGCGCTAATCCGATAATTATCCGCCACGGTATTGAGAAGGGCGTCCAAGTCTTAGTCGGAGAGTTAAAGAAGATTTCTAAAACTATATCTTCTAAAGAAGAAAAGAAACAGGTTGCGGCGATTTCTGCTAATGATGAGAATGTCGGCCAGATTATCGCCGAAGTCCTTGAAGAAGTCGGCAATGACGGCGTCGTAACTGTCGAGGAAGGTCAATCTTTCGGAATTGAAAAAGAAATCGTTAAGGGTATGCAATTCGATAAAGGCTATCTTTCGCATTATATGGTTACTAATAGCGAAAGAATGGAAGCCGAGTATAGCGATGTGCCGCTACTTATTACTGATAAGAAGATTTCTTCGCTTCAAACTATCTTGCCTCTCTTAGAAAAGCTAGCTCAAAGCGGAAGGAAGGAATTAGTTATTATCGCCGAGGATGTTGATGGCGAAGCGTTAGCGACTTTAGTCGTTAATAAGTTGCGAGGCGCTTTCAATGTCTTAGCGGTTAAGGCGCCGGGCTTCGGTGATCGAAGGCGCGAGATGTTGAATGATATTGCGATCGTAACCGGCGGCCGAGTTGTGAGCGAAGAAATCGGCTTGAAGCTTGAGAATGCGGAATTGGATTTATTAGGCCACGCCGGCAAAGTCATTTCGACTAAGGAAGCGACAACCATCGTTGACGGCCGGGGCGAAAAAGCGGAAATCGAGAAACGAATCGCTCAAATAAATAAAGAATTGGAATTGTCCGATTCCGACTTTGATAAGGATAAGTTAAGGGAAAGATTGGCTAAGTTAGTCGGCGGGGTAGCCGTTATTAAAGTCGGCGCCGCGACTGAAACTGAAATGAAAGAAAAGAAACTGAGAATCGAAGACGCTTTAGCTGCGACTAAAGCCGCGATTGAAGAAGGTATCGTCGTTGGTGGCGGAACCGCCTTAATCAGGGTTGCTAGAGCCTTAGATAATATCCAGGTTTCCGGCGAAGAGAAGATCGGCGTTGAAATACTGAGGAGAGCGATCGAAGAGCCTTTGAAGCAAATCGCGGCTAACGCCGGAGCTCATGGCGCGGTTGTGGTTGAGGAAGTTAAGAAGTTGAGCGGTAATATGGGCTTTAATGCTTTGACCGGCCAATATGAAGACTTAGTCGAGAGAGGCGTTATTGATCCGACTAAGGTTACTCGAAGCGCCCTACAGAACGCTGCTTCGGCCGCGGCTATGATTTTAACGACTGAATGCGCGGTTGCCGACTTGCCTTCAAAGGAAGAGCATAATCATGGCGGTATGCCGAACATGGGCGGAATGGGAATGATGTAGGAAAATAAAATTAGTAAATAATAAAAGTCTCGTTTTAGCGAGGCTTTTATTATTTGTCTTTTTTCTTTTTTAGGAGTAAAGTCTTAGATAAGAATATTAACCTTAAAAGCTATGAGAGGACCATTATTTTCCGGCCAAGAACCGGGAAAAGACGTCGCGATCATTTTAGAGGAGGAGTATTTTAGCGAGTGTCTTGATTTCGCTCAAAAGAACAATCATCTCAGTCCTGAGCAGCTCGAAGAGATAAGGGAAAAGTATCTTATTCCCATTTATCGGAAATATCAGGAAGTTATTAAGGTTGTGGAAATGGAAATCGAAAAGACGGAAGAGGAAGGATCGTCTCTTTCTTCCGGTATGGTCATTGAAGTCTTAAACGGCATCTTGAAGAAAACTAGGAAGATCGGAACTTTTCATTTTCAGGAAATTATAAAATTGATTTTTGAATATTATCATACTAAATGCGGCAAGGAGATCTATTGCCAGCATGCGGCTCTTTCTTTAGCTCATTTTATCGCTGGACTGCTTGAACAATCCGCCTTAGAGGATGAGCTTTTGAATTTAAAATAAAAACACCTCGAGTTTTCGAGGTGATGGAGCCTACTTCTTAGGCGAAGATTTTCGTTTTGCCGCGATTTTCGACTTAGGGTATTTTCGCTTAGGAAATTCATACCCCCTGATCTTTCCTTGGCCTTCTTGGACGAAAACCTTGAAGGCGTAGCCGGCTCTGGCCTTGTCTGTTTGTAGTCTTTGGACGATTGCGTAATCGCATTGCCACATCGGCAGACATTTTTCGTGACCCCTCTTCTCTTCACAGAGTAGAGCTGGAGAGAAATTACTCTCATCCAGTACTCGGCTTAGGGCTTCGTTGGTCAGATTGTTCTCCGGGCTAATGTACCAGGTGTATTCTCTTTCTTTTTCCATTGGCCTTTCCTCCCTTGGTTGGCAAGGAAATACTAGCAAAGTTAAGTTTATAATGCAATAGGGTTAGTAAAATTAGCCTCTTGCGGCGAGGCCAACTTCATTTTTAAGTAATACTTTCTTTTAATCTAATTAAGCTTGACATGTTTTTATAGTCGTTATATTATATACCTATACCAGGGGTGGGGGTATAAATAATTTAAATTTATAATTATGACAAAAAATCGAGAAAAAACTTTGATTGGTTTAAGAAAAGCCCAAAGTCTTATTGGCCGGATAATTGAAATGGAAGAAAGTGGCGAGTATTGCATTGATATCATGCAGCAAAACTTGGCCGCGATCGGCTTACTTAAAGCCGCTCATCAAAACCTGATGGAAGGTCATTTAAAAAGCTGCTTTAAAAATGCCATGGCTTCGGCTAGCGAAAATAAGAAACATCAAATGATCGAGGAGATATTGAAAGTGAGCAAAGTAGCGGGGAAGTAAGTCATAAAAATTTATTATTTTATAATTTTATGTCAAAAAAAATAACGATTCCTATCAAAGGCATGCATTGCCGATCGTGCGAGACTTTAGTCCGGGAAAAACTGCTTAAAGTTCCCGGAGTTAGTTATGTTAAGGCCGATGCCATAAAAGGTTTGGCCGAGGTAACTCTCGAAACTGTCGGTGAACCGGATAATCAAAAGATAAAATGGGCGATTGAAGAAGCCGGCTATCAAGTCGGCGAAGAAAATAAAGCTTGGCTTAGTAAGAATCCTCTTGATTACAAGCAGGCCGCGGTTGCCTTAATTGTTTTATTGTTGTTTTATTTTGTTCTGAAATATTTTAAGGTCTTTGATCTCAATCCGACTAACTACAGCAACCCTTCCGGGCTTGGTTCCGTTTTATTGATCGGTTTATTAGCTGGATTTTCGACTTGTATGGCCTTAACCGGAGGCTTAGTCTTAGGTATTTCATCCCGGTTTTCTAAGCTCCATCCTCAGGCTGGCTTAGCGGTTAAATTTTTTCCTCATTTGATGTTTAATTTCGGCCGAGTCGTTTCTTATCTTTTATTTGGCGCTATTATTGGTTATATCGGGTCAGCGCTTAGCATTTTTCCTTGGTTTTGGAGTTTAGTTACTTTCTTGGCGGGATTAGTTATGCTATTAATCGGCATTCAGCTTTTAGGTATTTTTCCTAAGCTTAATTCTATTCGGCTTCCCGGCTTTGGCGGCAGTGATCGTGCACTTAAAAAAGCGGATGAGCCCTATAGTCACTTAAAAGCTTTTATGGCTGGGGCTTTAACCTTTTTCTTGCCTTGCGGGTTTACTCAGGCGATGCAGCTTTACGCCATGTCAACGGCGGATCCAATTGCCGGCGCTTTAATCATGGGTTCGTTCGCTCTCGGCACTAGCGTTGGTCTTTTGATCGTTGGGCTTTTCGCTTCTTCGATCAAAGGTAAGTTTTCTGATTGGATTTTTAAATTTGTTGCTATTATTATTATTTTTATGGCTATTTACAATATCGGCAACGGCTGGAATCTTCTCTATGGTCGATTGGTTTCTGGGGCTTCAAGTGAAGCGGTAGATTTGAATAATTCTGAAATCCAAAAAATTAAAGTCGGTTTTACGGTTGATAATGATATAACTCAAACGGAATTCCGGGTTAAAGCCGGAGCGCCAGTCAGTTTCGAAGTTAATCCGAGCGAAGACGGCGTCGGCTGTATGAGTACGATTATGATTCCGGGGCTTTATAATAAGCCGCAATATTTGGAAAAGGGGAAGTTGGTTGTTATGTCGTTTACGCCGACTAAGAAAGGAACTTACCCGATTACTTGTGCTATGGGTATTAAGAGGGGGGTTTTGATTGTGGAGTAATTTTTTATAATACTTTTCTCTAGGAGAAAAGTATTCAAAAGAGTCGCGCCGGTCGAAATCATGGCCAAATTTATTTATCCGTCTCGCCAAATTTACTGACGTCGGATTACCTCCTTGCGCAAATTTGTTGCTCGCTCCCTATAAATAAATTGGCACAATATTTCTCAATGGCGCAAATTCAAATACAAAAAAATACAATAAGAATATAAATACAAAAAAATATATAGAATAATTGTATGATTGAAATAAAAAAACAACAACTCGATATTGCCGGCATGCATTGCGCTTCCTGCGCCTTAACGATTGAGAAAAGGCTTAAGAAAACCCCGGGAGTCGTTTCGGCTGATGTTAATCTTACGACCGAGAAAGCTAGTGTGGAGTATGATTGCAGTAAATGCGATGTGGAAATGATTGAAAAAGCGGTTAAGGAGGCCGGATATAAAGTAAGGAATGGTAATGGCTCAGCTTCGTACAGTGATATGGAAATGGCAACTAAGGAGAGTAATAATAAGATGAATCATTCCGGCCATGACCACTCGGCCATGATCAGAGAGCAGGAAATAAAGAAGGAAAAAAATCGATTCTTAATCAGTCTATTCTTAAGTTTGCCGGTAGTTTTTCTTTCTATGGTTTTGGGTGATATGACTTTTTCTAGTCTTGTTGCTCAGTCGATTTTAGCGGCGGTCATTCAATTTTATATCGGTTGGCCTTTTTATCGCGGGGCTTATTACGGGTTAAAGAATAAGTCGGCGAATATGGATACGCTTATCACTCTCGGGACTAGCGCCGCTTTTTTTTACAGCTTGGTTTTCACTTATATTTCAGAGGGGCAGGTATTTTATGAAACTTCGGCGTTATTAATTACCTTCGTTGTTCTTGGAAAATATTTGGAGGCGCGCGCCAAAGGACGAGCTGGTCAAGCGATTAAAAAGCTTATGGGGCTTAATCCGAAAACGGCTCGAGTTTTTCGAGAGGGGAAAGAAGTGGAAATCGCTATTAGCGAAGTTAGGGTTGATGACGAGGTAATCGTTCGGCCGGGCGAAAAAATTCCGGTTGACGGATTGGTTATTGAAGGTTCTTCGAGCGTTGATGAATCGATGTTGACCGGGGAAAGTTTGCCGGTCGAAAAGAATAGTGGCGATAAGGTTATCGGAGCGACAATCAATAAGCAGGGTAGTTTTAAATTCAAGGCAGAAAAAGTAGGCCGAGATACGGTTTTGGCTCAAATCGTCAAGGTTGTAGAAATGGCTCAAATGTCGAAAGCTCCTATTCAGAAATTTGCCGATACGGTTTCTTCTTATTTTGTTCCCTTTGTTATTTTAGCGGCGATGGTTGCTTTTTTAGGCTGGTATTTTTTCGCCGGTTTCGTTTTTATTAAGGCTCTTATGGCTTTTACGGCAGTACTGGTTATCGCTTGTCCTTGCGCTCTCGGCTTAGCGACTCCAACGGCGATTTTAGTCGGAACAGGTAAGGGCGCGGAGGCGGGAGTTTTAATCAAAGGCGGGGAGCATTTAGAAAAAGCGGCCAAAGTCAATTTGATTGTTTTCGATAAAACGGGAACTTTGACCTACGGTAAACCGGAAGTCACTGACGTAATTATTGATGAACAATTTGACTTTTCATTTTTAAGCAAGAAGATATCTTCTAAAGATATTTTATTAAAATTAATAGCTTCAGTAGAAAATAAATCAGAACATCCCTTAGCCGAAGCAATCGCTAATCAGGCTAAGAACCAGGGTTTGGAAATGATGGCCGTCGAGAGTTTCGAAGCTTTTTCCGGCCGAGGGGTTTTTGGCAAAGTTAATAATAAAGAGATCTTAGTTGGAACGGAAAAGTTAATGACGGAGAGAAAAATAATTCTAAGCGATAAATTGAAACAAGAAAAAAGCCGTTTAGAAAATAACGGCCAAACAGTCATGATTACGGCGATTGATAATCAGTCGGCCGGACTTATTGCGGTCTCTGACATGATTAAGTCAGGCGCCGCCGAGGCTTTAGCCAAGCTTAGGTCTTTAGGTCTTGAGACGATGATGATTACCGGTGATAATGAACGAGTCGCTGGCGCTATCGCCAAAGAATTAAAAATAGATAAGTATTATGCCGGCGTTTTACCTGAGGATAAGGCGGCTAAGATTAAGGAGTTAAAAAGCGTTTCCGGCGCAGTTATTGCTATGGTCGGTGACGGGATCAATGATGCGCCAGCTTTAGCTTCAGCCGATCTTGGAATCGCTATGGGCTCGGGTACGGATATCGCAATCGAATCGAGCGGTATGGTTGTTTTAGGCAATGATTTAATGAATGTTTATAAAGCGCTTAAGCTCAGCCGTTTAACGATGAAAAAAATAAGGCAAAACATGTTTTGGGCGCTGTTTTATAATACAGTTGGTATTCCTATTGCCGCTCTAGGTCTGCTTCGGGCGGAGTTTGCTGGATTGGCTATGGCGCTTTCGAGCGTTTCGGTCGTTTTAAATTCATTACTGCTGAAAAGTAAGAAATTAGATTGATTGGTTAATTTAAAAAGGCCGGATTAAGCCGGCTTTTTTGTTCTTTGAATATTTGATATAATGATTTTATGAATATGGAAGGTCAAACATCAAAAAAATATTGGGAGCCGATCGATTTTACGGTTTATTATCGGTTTGTGAGATGGTATGTTTTAGCCGCTTTTATTATTGAGGCGGTTTTTAGGGTTGGGATAGGAAGATTTAGTGGCACCTTTTTTTATGACCAACAGGATCTCCTTGCTTGGATTCCTCGCTTGATCCTATTCTTTTATCTTGGGACTAGATCATTAAAGAAATTCGGCCAAAGTACGCCAATAGCCGCCATGTCCGGGGCTATTGCTGGAGCGATTTTAGGAATTTTAGTTTCCTTGGTTAGGTTTTTTGACGGCTTCGAGATTTGGAAGATATTCAATATCATAAACGAGTTGGTAGTTTGTACGATTATGGGCGCTTTAGTCGGTATTCTTGTCGTTTACCTTTCTAATTTAAAACATCACAATAATTAAAAAAAAAGTATGAGCGAACAAAAAATTTCCCAAGAGGAAAAAGTTTGGGCTTTAGCGTCTTACTTATGGATTATCAGCTTGGTCGCTTTGGCGGCTAGGAAAGATAAAGCCTATATCAGGTTTCATGCCAATCAAGGAGTTTTGCTTTTCGCGATTTCCTTGGTTCTTTGCTTTATTCCGGTTTTAGGTTGGATGCTCAATATGCTTGTTGCGGTTTTAGCGATTGTCGGAATGATTAAGGCTTGGCAAGGTGAGAAATGGGAGTTGCCGGTTTTAGGCGAAATGGCTAAGAAATTCGGCGATTGGGTCATTAAGACGATTAAGCTCTAGGATTTTGTTTTAAGGATTTAACAATTCAATAGTATAGCAATTTTTTAGAAAATTGTTTAATTGTTATATTGTGAAATTATTTGGAAACTATAAATTGAAAAATTATACTTTATGAAGCATACAAAAATTGTTGCTACCATCGGACCAGCTTCCGAGAAGAAAACCATGATTATTAAAATGATGAAAGCGGGCATGAATGTTGCTCGTCTTAATTTTTCCCATGGCACCTACCGCCAGCACAGCGGCTTTATTAGGACTCTCAGGTTATCGGCTAAAGAAATGAAAACTAGAGTGGCTATCATCCAGGATCTTCAGGGGCCGAGAATTAGGATCGGCGAGGCCGGCAAGAACGGTATAAAAATAAAATCAGGCGAGACGGTTATTTTAGCCTCCGACTTATTATTGAAGAAAATTGGCAAGGTAAAAGATAAAGTTATTCCCATCCAATATCATAATCTTTATAAAGATATCAAGGTAGGCGATCGAATTCTGATTGATGATGCCAATATCCAGCTGATTGCCGAAAAAATAAAGGACAAGCTTATTTATGCTAAGGTTGAAGTCGAGGGTATTATTAAAACCCATAAGGGTATGAACTTTCCTGATTCGAAGATTAGCTGTCCGCCGGTAACGGAAAAGGATTTGGCTGATGCTGATTTCGGCGTTAGTAAGAATGTCGATTTTATGGCCCTATCATTTGTAAAAAGCGCTGATGATGTCATAAAATTTCGCAAGTATGTTTATCAGTTAGAAAGGAAATACGGCCATAAATTCGTTGGTCGAAGAAGATTAAAAGAAGAAGATTTTAAAAAAGATATTGAAGGTACTCATACGGGTATTATCGTTAAAGTCGAAAGGCGCGAAGCGGTTGAAGATATCGATCGGATAATCGAAGCGGCTGATGGTATCATGGTGGCCAGGGGAGATTTAGGTATTGAGATTCCTTTTGAGGAATTGCCTTTGATCCAAAAAATGATTATTGAGAAATGCCGTAAGGCCGGCAAGCCGGTTATCGTAGCGACTCAAATGCTTGACTCTATGATTCGCAATCCGATTCCGACTCGCGCCGAGGTTTCGGATGTTGCTAACGCTATTTTGGACGGAACGGATGCGATTATGCTTTCTGGGGAAAGCGCTTCGGGAAAATATCCGCTTAAGGCAGTTCAAACCATGACGAAGATCGCAAAGGAAACGGAAGAAAAGCTGATTGTTGATCAAGAGCTTAAAGAAAATGATTTTAAGAATCCGCAATCTGTCACTCAGGCGATCGGTTTTGTCGCTCAAGATATCGCCGAGGAAGTAAATGGTTCGAAGCTGATCGTTTGCGCGACTATTTCTGGTTTTACGGCGCGCAATATTTGTCGCTTCAGGACAAGGTTGCCGATTATCGCCATTACGCCTTCGAATAAGACAGCTAATCAATTAGTCCTTAGCTGGGGAGTAACGCCGATTTATTCCGCTTTTGTTCCGGCTTTCAATCAGCTACTAGAGAAGATAAAAAAGATCATTCTAGCTCACAAGCTGGCGAATAAGAATAGTGTTATTGTTGTTGTCGCCGGCCATCCGTTCGGCTATAAAGGCCAATCTAATCTAATTAAGATTGAGACGGTATAAGGTATTGATTCGTATTTAAAATGCCCGTATTTTAAGGAATGCGGGTATTTTAGTTGACAAGATTAATAATATGGGTTATGATATGGGGTAACTTGCAAGCTCTGCTCTCGGTTGAGTTTGGCTATTGGCAAGCGCGGACAGTAGAAGGAGAATAATAACTTGAAGACGCAGAAACTTGTGTTCCGAAAAGATGGTGTTGAACAAACCGTCGAAATTACCTGGGATGAGAAAAAACGAGGTGACTACGACAAAGTGAAACGCCAGATGATCACGGGGATGAGGAAAAGCGGCTCTCGTTTTCTTCGGGTCAAGGCGGCGAATTTCGCCCCATGTTCCCAGCAGTAGAGGAATTCCAGATGAAAACGCGCCGGGATTTTATCTTCCTTCGAAAGGGGAAAGAGTTCCGGGTGCCAATCACCTGGGATTCTTCCGAGCGAGGCTCCGGCTGTAAAGCGATAGCCGAAGCTTTCGAGGTTTTACGGCCTCTTGGCTTTCTCTTCCTTCGAGTCTTATCTCTCGAGGAGACTCGGAGATTTATGGAAACGGAGGTGATTCCGATTTCCGAGTTAAGCGCTAAGGCCAAGGAGCGGGCCGAGGCTGCCTAACACATAGCCGTCCAGGCATACTGGGCGGCTCTTTATTTTTCTGTTATACTTTTTTTATGAATATCAACTTTTTAAACGGCTTTATTCCCGATCCGATTTTCTTCCAATTTGGATTTTTGACGATAAGGTGGTATGGGTTAATCATGGCCCTCGCTATTTTTATCGGCCTTTTAGTAGCCCTATTCTTGGCGAAGAAAAAGAATATTAGCGTCGATGATATTTATGATTTGATTTTTTGGCTTATTATCTCCGGATTTTTAGGAGCAAGGCTGTACCAAATTTTCATTTTAGATGCCGATTATTATTTCCAATACCCGGCCGAGATGATTAAGGTTTGGCATGGCGGCTTAGCCATTCACGGCGGGATTATTGGCGGGATTGCGGGACTGATTATTTGGTCGAAGGTTAGAAAGAAAAGTTTTCTTTCTTATATTGATTTGGCCGCTGTTATTTTACCGCTGGGCCAGGCGATCGGCCGTTTCGGAAATTATTTTAATCAGGAGCTTTTCGGCCGGCCGAGCGATTCGCCTTTAGCTATTTTTATCGCTTATGAAAATCGCCCCTCGGCTTATAAGGCTTTTTCATATTTTCAGCCGGCTTTTCTTTATGAGTCAGCTTTAGACTTAATTTTATTCTTTATTCTTTCATTTATTTATCTTAAAAAGAAGTTGAAGCCGGGAGAAGTAGCAGTTATTTATATTTTCGGTTATTCGAGTATTAGGTTTTTAATGGAATTTATTAGGATTGATGAAACGCTGTATATTTTCGGTTTTCGTTGGCCTCAAGTTCTTAGTCTTTTATTGATGCTTATTTCCCTAGGTATTTTTCTCCGGATTAGAGGTTTTTCCTGGAAATTAGGCCGTAAGTAGTCTTGACGGAAGGGGATTTATGTGATACAATTCTTTTGCTATTAACTTATGGATCGGTAGCTCAGTTGGTTAGAGCGCTGCCCTGTCACGGCAGAGGTCGCGGGTTCAAGTCCCGTCCGGTCCGCCAGTCGCAACACTGAGCCCTTTGATATACCTTATCAAAGGGTTTTTTGTATATAATATCGAGGTTTTTGTCTTTTAAAGACGAGTTCGAAAGTAAAAAATTGAGTAATTCTTGCTTTTCATCTGGATTAGCGTTTTTATATAAGAAACCTGACAAATTTGCGAGTTCTAAAATATTTATGCCTGTTTGGTAATAATCAATGTTGGCTTTGGTATATTTGTTTATCTTATCGGTTAAATCGCTAATCTTTATTTCGTATTCACTGGCTTTCTGGCTGTAAAAATCCTTTGTTATCGTGGTGTCTAACCTATCCTCATATAAAGTGTCTAAGCTCTGCTCTAAACGCCGTTTTTCGGCCTCCAATGCCTCTCTGGTCTTGTCCTCGGTATTTCTTTTGATATACAACGATTGCTTTAATCCCTCGGCCACATATAAAACAGTATCGTGGTCTGGCAGTTTCATTCCATCTAAGCGAGTTATGATTTGCTCATCTAAATCAGTTTCTTTAACTGGTTTCTGAGTGCAGTTGGTTTCATACTTTGTGCAATTATAATAAACATACTCTTTGCCTGACGGTTTAACCTTTCTTGTGGCTGAGATATGTCTCCCGCATTCTCCGCAAGTCATCAGCCCCTTAAAGACGAAATCTAAGGTGTTATACTTGGACAGCATTTGTTTATTATGAAAGCCATCCAATACTTGTTGAACCTTATCCCATAATTGCTTGCTGATTAACGGCTCGTGCGAGCCCTTATTGATTTTGCCCACATAATGAAAGTCGCCATAATAAACTGGGTTTCTTAATATCCTTTGACCAGTGCTTTTGGTCAAAACTTTCATCTTACAATTACTCGGTATATTGGCAGGTATCAATAGTCCATCTTGTTTAACCTTCTCGACTATGTCGTTGATTGAGTATAGGCCAGTTGAATACCAATTAAACATATTAACCACTAAATCTTTATTTTTCTCATCAACAACCAGCACACTTTTATTATTAACTTTTTCCAATTTATATCCTATTGGGGGAGTGCTACAAGGAAATATTCCGCTCTCGGCTTTCTGCTTTAATCCTTTTCTGACTTCCTCGCTTAGATTATCTATATAATTTTTGGCCATTAAAACTTTAATGCCGTGCATAAACTTCTGATGAGATGAGGCATCTTTGCCCAACTTCTCATTTTCTTTAACTAAAATAACCGTAATTCCAAGTTCGTCAATAATGACATAATCTTTGAAATTACGGTATAGTCGGTCGGTTTTTTCAACCAACAAAGTATCTATTTTTTTATTCTGTTTTAGAAATTCAACCATTTCGCCAAATCCAGTCCTGCCCGCACTTTTAGCTGTTTCGTCATCCTCAAACTCCTTAACAATTTTAAAACCGTTCACTCTGGCATATTCCCAGAGCAACTTTTTTTGAGAGGGGATTGAGTAGCCCTCATCCTTTTGCTCTCTTGATGAAACTCTGACATAGCTAACGGCTTGCTTCATAGTTATTTAGATGCCACTTTTTTTAAAAAATTATTAAATTCTTCGGCAGATATTCTATACTCCTTTCCGATTTTAAAGGCCTTAACCTTGCCTGCCTTTATATAACGATAGATAGTCATATCTGATACTCTCAGTTTCTCCGACAACTCCCCCACGAGGTAAAATTCTTTTTTATATTTATCCATATTTTATAAAATTCTAAGTTTGTTAATTGCCATAGCAGTTCATTGTTCCGAGATTTCCACTCTGGTTGTAATAGCAAGTAGTATATGTGGGAACCTTTATTGGTTGGACATAAACGCTAGGGGGATTATATTGCATTTTTGGTCTATAATAATCATCAAGCGTTGCAATTACTTGGTCGACTAATGGCTCATTCTTTGCATCTCGTGCCTTAGCGGAGGAAACAATATTATCCTTTGCTCCAGCAATTGCATTAAGTGCCTCCTTCCATTTGGAGTTATCTTTAAGTGACTCAGCCGTAGAAATAAATTCTTGTCGACTAACAAATCTACCAATAGACTTTATTTTTACAGAATTAAATGATTGGTAAAATGACCCACAGTATTCTTTATATTTTGAAAGTTGGTTTAATTCGGCATTTGAAATAGCAATATCATTTTGATATAGCTCTTTTACAGTATTAAAAATATCTCTAAATTCAGCATTTGGTGATATAGAAATATAGCCATCGATATTTGCTATTTTCGACCGCATATACGATATTCTATCATTTGGCAATTCCTTTATATCATCTGCAAAGTTCATTAAATCCTGCCAATTTTTCAATTCTTGGTCTAATAGTGATAGATAAGCAGAGTTAAAATTTTCCTCACTAGCTTGTGGGGGTGTTTCTGGTGTCTTTTGCGGAGCCTCATTATTTATTGTTGGCTCCACTATGGTTTTTGGTTTTGGCGTTGTGTTATTCTCAATTGCATTAGTAACTGTCGGCACAGAGGTAGAGCTAATTATGTTTGTTTCAGTAGATGTAGTTAGGTTAGTGGTGGTTGCTTCTACGTTAGTAGCGACCGCCTGGTAATTATCGTTAGCTTTATCATTTTTGACAATCTTATAACTACAACCAGTCAATAGTATTGCGACAGATAATAAAATAGTAATAGGTAATATTTTTTTCATATGTTTTATAAATTAGTCTAACTCTTTTATTTTTAATAATCCTATGGTTATAAAAATAGCTCCAAATGATAACGCACCTAAACTTTCATCCTCATAAAAATAACCGTTATTGCCTGGGAAAAAGTTAAATAATCCATAAGCAAATAGGCCAACCCCAATCAACAAAATCAAATGCTTCTTAATGGTTTTAAGGGTTCTTCTTACTTCTTGTTTTTTTGTGTCGTTTTCCATATTTTTATTTAATTTCTATCTATATTATATAATACCTTATTTAACAATGGTTTACAATAGGTGTTTGCTTAGTGGTTTCAATTTAACTACTTTTTAAACTTCTTGCCAATAATTCTAAGTAACTCATCATCGCTGAGCTCATCTGTATCGGTTGGCTGTTTTTTACTAAATGAAATATCCTTGAGTATCTCTACTTGCCTATCTGTTCCAATTTCTCCGTAGCCGTAAGAGCCAAAAGTTGTGCCAATATTGGCGTGTCCTAAATTTTGACTAAATGCTTTCTTTTGTTCTTCTGTTAATGGTAATTTGGAAATTTCCTTAACTAATAGGTGTCGAAAGGTATGTGGGTGATAGTATTTAACTTCCGCTTGCTTAAATCGCTTTTCAAAAATCTTTCTCGGTGATGTTGTGCTTTTCCAAAAGGTTGGCTCAACCTCATCATTGCTGTAGTATCCTAGATTTTCTTTCCCATTTTCTACCTTTGTTGCTGGGAATAGTGGGTCATTAGCTTGAAAATTCTTGTTATCTTGTAAGTATTTAAACCATCTTAGAAAGTAGTCCTGAGCCTCACTATAAGCGAGCGGTATAAAAACCGATACTATCCTCTTCGAGTTTTTAGTCCTTACCCCGAATTTTGGGTCTTGGTCGATTATAAGATGTTCTTGGTCAAAACTTCTCATTGGCAGGCTCGCAATGGCCGAAATTCTGGCTCCAGTTAAAAGAGCTAACGATATTAAAGCTTTGTCCCGCATTTCTATCTCTGATTTACCAACAATGCTCTCAATGACCGTTTTAACCTCCTCTAAGGTGGGTGATTGCCTACCCCTCGGTTGTGTGGCTATTCTGACTTCACCCCTTGTTAAATTTAGATAATCGATTGCAGTTTGGTTGATTTTTGATTTATAGTTGGGTTGTTTTGATAGCCAATCAAAAAACAGTTTTAAGTGTCTTAAGATGTCATAGCAATATGATAAGCTTACTTTTTCTTGAGAGTATGTTTTCTTTTTATTTCTAAGCCAATTTTTAAATGCCTCCGCCTTGGTCATATTAAAACTTCCGAAGTCGGCTCTATTAGTAAAATCTTCCCAAAGCCAAATTGCACTCTCGAAGCTAGAAATTGTTTTATTAGAAAATTGCTTGGAGTGTTCTAGATATTTATAAAAACTTCTTTTTATCGACTCATTTTTATAGCTTGTTGATGGCATATAGTTGCTTTTGGTTAGTTAATGACAAGAAAGTGGACATTTAAGGGACGAAGTAAATAATCTGTTAATCTGTCTGGTATACCCCTACAAACTTATTAAGTTTCGTTCCGCAAATACCGCAGAGGCCAATTTTATTCAGTTGCTCTCTTTTATTCTTACCTATTGTTTTGCCAGTTTTAACGATTTGTTCGCTTTGATTTTTGGCCTTAACCGCCTTATGACATTTCATACAATAATATTCATTATCAGAGAGTTTTGTCTTTCTGTTTGACTGTTTTTCTTTGATAAATATTATTAAATCACTCCCCATAACTAGTAATGGCTTCGTGTTTTCCTCAATGACCTTTAGTCCCTCCAGTTTAATCCAGCGAAAACAAGTTTTTCTATCTATGGCAAAAAGAGTAGCCATCTCACTCGGGGAGTAGCTTGCCCTAGCTTTAATTAAGTTAATATTGTAATGGTTTGCCATAAACAACTAGACAAAATTATTATAATTTTCCCTCTTTTTCCAATCGCCACTTTATTTTTTGTAAAGTGCTATAAAAACCCAGCAAGTTATATCTCGCCTCAAATACTTCATCCGCCATCAAATCGAAGGCCTTTATTAAGGTCTCGTCATCAAATGGTGTCGGGGCTGGGTTATTATTGCTTTCGTGAGACATAATCGGAATACTAAAGTAGCGGTCTATTTAAAATATTTTAATTAAAAAACAGGATTATTCATCCTGCTTCTCCGTCTTTAGTATAACAACAAAATTATGCCACGCCCCTTGGACATTAAAAGTTGATGTCCAATATTTTAGTTAATTTGTTTAATCTTAGGTAAATTTAATAATAATATTATGTCCGAATTTGTCAAAGAAATATCGGATAGCTTAATTGAAATATATAACTAATTTATACCGTCCATTATTACTAGATGTAATTTCTATCGGAACAATCTCGGACTTAAAGGTGTCTCGCAGTCGGCTTATATTTTTGGTTGTAGCCCCATTTGTGCTATTAGCCCCTATAGCTAGATTATCTATGGTTACCCATTCCCCCTTTTTTAGAATGTCGCCATTTTTACCGATTTCATCACGAAATTCCCATAGATGATAGATGATTTTATAAAATTTTGTTTCCTCGTTTCCATTTTTACCTTTTCTGTCTTTGAAAGAAATAATTTTTTTACCGCCGTTTATCTCTATCATTGCGTCCTTTTCCTTAAATACTATCTTTTTTATAATTATTGGGTCAGTTGTGTTTATCGCTTTGGCTATAGAATTACTGGCAGTAGAATTAGACAACATAAAAGTATGCAAACGCATAAGCCACGGCCTGACCTTTTTTACATTAAAAAGGTAAACATTGCCTTGCTTGCCCTCCTCAATGTCTATCCATTCGCCGACTATTATGCCGTAATTCATCATTTTCCAAGATAACTCTGTAGATGGCTTTATATTATGACTTTCTGATAATTTTTTATATTCTGTTCTCCCACGCTTGAGGGCATCATATAGTTGAGATAACTGCTCTGCTTGACCCCATAAAGTTAATTCTCTTTCTCTTTCTAGTTCGCTCTTAAACTCGACATAGTCCTCGTATTCTTTAAAGGAAAGTAGTCTGGCTATTAGTGGCCACTGGCTAACGTCTGCAATCTCAGCAAACTGAGATGCGAATGAAGTATGCTCTGGCAGATTAGTAATCTCTCTTATCGCCTCCGTTATACAACAGGCAAGAGATAGTGGAACGCCAACATTGCCTAGTATTTCCCCATTTTTCCATTGGCTGTATTCTTTTAGTGGCTCTAATACTTGCTCATTTTTTAATTGATTTTTGGCAACATAAACATCAACTCTTTTTTTAATTCCATCTAGCACTTTTATCATTCTTTCTCCTAATATATCTAATTCTTTCCATTTTCCTTTACCTTGGGCTAATAAGTCATCTAAAATTTTTTCAAATTCTGGCACTGAGTCAGCAAATTCAAAATAATCAGCCATCCCGATAAAAAAATCTCGGGGGCTTTCTAGGTTAATAAAAGCGTTATGGTGTCTTTCTAGAAGTTCATTTTTATCCATACTAACTGTTTATGCTTTACAAATGTTAACTATTGTAAAGTGTATCAGTTATGTGGTAAAAATCAAGCTTGGGCGTATGCGAGTAGGTGCTCAATTTTCTTAACGCCAAAATTTAAACCCAAATCGTCAACAACCTCTACCCAGTTAAGAGTCCTGAAATCGTCCCGCAGTCCCCGCATAAATAAAATACCACCCTTTTGGGGTGGTATTTTATTTATGCGAAATTGATTGGAGGACTCGAACGGGTTGGAAGCGAAGCAAGTCCTCTTTGGGCGAACGAAGATGAGCGTCAAAAATTGCGAGCTGGCACAGCAATTTTTGCCAACCCAGGACGAGATGCTTTGAGAGAATCGAAAAGCATACGAGAAGTCCCGTCCGGTCCTCTTGATAAAAAGATATAAGAAGGCTTATTTTTCTGAGTCTTTTTTGGTTTATGGTCAATCCTGACAGAACGAATGGTATTTTAAAAAAAATATAAATAAAATTAATTTCTACTGGTATGATTTTTTTTGAAAAACAAAGTCATTGACAGTAATAATAAATAGAGTATAATAATAAATTACACTAAGCGGTGTAATAAAAGTTCAAACGCCTATGCGAGTCCTACTCGCTCCCTGGTCATTCTGGGTAGAAAATAGGCACAAAAGCGTCTCCTGGACGCAACCGTCTCCTGGACGGAAAAGGAGTATTGGCTATGAATACAGTAGTAGGCACCTTAGCATTGTTGTTAATGGCAGTGATTCTTGGCGGAATCGCCACAATCCGTGCCTATAAACGCAAGATTAAGTATGACGAACAGGAAGCTCGAGATAAGTGGCTTGAAGCATTGCTCAATCCCTCAACCTCTCTAGAGACGATAATGCTTGCCCTTTACACTAACTGTCACTATCTATTTTATTGGGACGAGAATAGATATCCACTAAGAGGTGACGAGAATATAAGAAGAACAGGTCTTATTAATCTACGGGCAATCAGCCATCAGTTTTCAGAATGCTTAATGTGGAAATTGGTAGATGTTTTTGTTCGAAATGCAAAACAACATTACCAAGTTCTATCGGCTCACTCTAAGATTAAAGACGGAGATAGTCTGATTCTCCACATCAAGCGTGAAGTTTTTGAACTGTACAATTTTAAGGCGGTAGAGAAAATCAAAGATTCATCACTATCTGAAGAGACCAAAGCAATACTTCTCCGATAATACGAAAGACATGGACAGACCAATCAGCTCGCAAAGATCACATCAAAGCGAGCTATTTTATTGATATGAGATATTAATAGCTGACTCACTTGATTTATACCAATAAATTTTTTTTAAATCATCTCATTCGGTCCATTCAAATAAAATACTTTGCAAAAACAAGGTATTTTTGTTATCTTAAAAAAAGAAATAGATTAAAAATTCATAAGAAATTATGTTAAAAATTATTTTTATTATCATTACAGCTATTCATGGACTTATACATCTAATGGGTTTTGTGAAGGCATATAATTTAGTGGAAATCCCGCAACTTACTGGAAATATTAGCAAACCAATAGGTATATTATGGCTAATTACTTCTATGCTTTTTTTAGTCTCGGGTGGTTTGTTTTTGGCTAAAAAAGAGTGGTGGTGGTTGATTGCGCTGGTAGCTGTTATTCTTTCACAATTAATTATTATTATATCTTGGGATGATGCTAAATTCGGCACCATATTAAATATTTTTATTCTTCTGGTAGTTATTGTAAGTATTGGCGGTTATTTTTTTGAACAAAATTATCGAAAAGACGTAACCAATAGTCTATTACGTAGTCAAGGTGTTTTTAATGACGTTGTTACTGAAAATGATTTGACGCATTTACCTAGGCCAGTTTCTAAATATTTAAAATATGTTGGGGTTATTGGTAAGCCGAAAGTAAACAATGTCTATGTTGTATTGGAAGGGCAAATGAGAGAAAGGGGTAAGGATTATTTTTCTTTTACTTCAGAACAATACAATTTTTATGATGAGCCTAGTCGTTTATTTTTTATGAAAGCAAAAATGTTTGGCCTTAACGTTTTGGGGTATCATAGGTATATGGGTAATAAGGCTGGTATGGATATTAGAATATTCGGACTCTTTTCTGTAGTCAAGCATGATGATTTATTTGCTGCTGAGACTGTTACGCTTTTTAATGATATCTGCTTATTGTCGCCAGCAAAACTGATAGATAAAAATATTATTTGGCGAGAAATTGATGATTTAACTGTCAAGGCCGAATTTACCAATAAAGGAGTGACTATTTCGGCAATCTTGTATTTCAATGAGGCTGGACAGCTCGTTAATTTTGTTTCTGATGATAGAATTGCAGTGGCTGATATGAAGAAGTATCGTTTTTCTACACCCATTTCTCAGTATAAGAATATAAATGGATATAATTTACCCTCATACGGAGAAGCAGTTTGGCATTATCCTGACGGGGAGTTTGTTTATGGTAAAATGTGGATAAGGGATGTTAAGTATAATGAAAGATAAAATTTATTTACAAATAAAAAGACGACAGTCTAATC
>CAZEKG010000004.1:0-73646 GCA_964512625.1 uncultured Gammaproteobacteria bacterium
CCAACAAAAAATCGCCCGCTTAAAGCGGACGATTTTTTTATACTAACTTACTCAACTTCCTTTTCCTTCTTCTCTTTTTTCTTTTCAACCTTCTCAGCTTTTTCTTTCTTCTCTTCCTTAACTTCAACCGGTTCTTCTTTAGCCTCAGTCTCAACGGCAGTCTCTTCTTTCTTTTCTTCTTTCTTTACTTCGACTTTCTCTCTCGGCTTAGCAGTACTTAGCCCTAATCTATGATTCCTTGGATCCATAGAAACGACATAGAAAGAAACCTTATCGCCGATCTTGGCAATGTCATTGATATTAGCAACCGGCTTATCAGTCAATTGAGAAATATGAGCTAAGCCATGGATATTCTTTTCAAGCTCAACGAATAAGCCGAAAGGATTAATCTTAATGACTTGGCCTTCAACCTTTTGGCCGATCTTATATTTCTTTTCGATGCCATCCCAAGGATCTTTCAACATCTTTTTCATAGATAAGAAAATCTTGGAATTCTCAATACCGATAATTTCCGCCTTGACTCTTTGGCCAACTTTAACAAAATCATTTGGATTCTCAATTCTCTGCCAAGCGATTTCGGAAATATGGATCAAGCCTTCCAACTTATCATCGAACTCGACAAAAACGCCGAAATCAGTAACAGCCGTAACTGTACCTTCAACGACTTGTCCGGCCTTATATTTATTGATAACATCTTTTTGAGTTTCTTCCCAAGCAGACTTTTCTGAAACGATTAATTTTTCTTCTTTTTCATCGGCATCAATAATTTTAACATCGAATTTCTTGCCGACATAACCTTTAAGGATCTCTAGGATGCGATTCTTATCGCCACCTGGAACTCGAGGATAATGTTCGGGAGAAAGCTGAGAAACAGGCAAGAAGCCCATAGTGCTTTCAACCCTGATCATTAAGCCGCCCTTATTGGCATCCATGATTTGAGCCTGAACGATATCATTAGCTTCTTCTTTATCGCGTAAGAGCTGCCAAGCTTTTTGCTTGCCGGCATATTGGAAAGAAAGTTCTAATTCGCCATTTTCATTTTCCGCTTCAAGAACGGTAGCTTCGACTTCATCGCCGACTTTCAAATTCTTATATTCTTCAGATTCATCATATCGTTCTTTACCTCGGACAATACCGGTCGCCACACCGCTCAAGTTGATGTGGACTTCATTCTTATTGGCGGAAATAATGGTTCCCTTAACTAAATCGCCGACTTTCGGCAAACTAAAATACTGCTTATCTTCAAGCAGCTTGCTCATAACAGAGCTTTTTTCTTCTTTGCTCATATTGTATATATTAACCTTCTCGCTAATCGCGATGAAAGCCCCGCTTTTTATTAATTAAAATTTATTTTACGGGTTTTATTAACTGGCATAAGTATAGTATATATTAAAAATAATGTCAACAAGCGGCTCGGCGTCAACTATTTAATAGTTGTGGATAAAGGCATTAGCTAAAATTAGGATTTTTAGTATAATTAATCTTGCGAGGCGACATTTCGTCGCCAGTACGTTAGGGTGAGCGGAAGCTCAAAAACGGAGGGTTCTCTATGGGACGGGTACTGTTCTTGTGGATGATGATGCTGGCATGCGCCTTGGCGCTAACGCCGGCAGCACAGGCAACATCAGTTGCTACGCAGGAGACGGCCTTGACGGCCACGCAGGCAGCGATCCCGGAGGTGACTGTTCAACAGCCCAAGGCCATTGTCGCCGGCACTGTGATTGACTTCAAGTTGGCGCTAGTAGTCCCGGGGACAACCTTGGCTATCGAATCGCCGAAGATTTCGATGCAGATGACGGCAATGTCCAGTACGGCGACCCTGAAGGCCAAGGCTAAGGAAGTCATGGCCGCGAACTACAGTGTGACCCCGGAGGTGGTCGCTCACGCTGAAATTGTCTATATCAAGCCGATCATCGCCGCGATTAACGTCACACGCAGCAGGACGACAGCGCCTCTGGTCCTTCTTTGTTAACCTTCTCACTGTTCCTTTGACTCGAGCGAGCCTACGGGCCCGCAACTACTCCTTACACGGCGCTCCCCGGAGCGCCTCTTTATTTTGCTTAATTTTCTAAGAATTTATATAATTAAGAAATAGAAAAATGTTCTTTCCTTATACTTAATTGCATTAAATTTGTATTTGCGAGCGCTAAAAAATATTAATATCTAAAGCTCTTCCAATTCCGTCTTTTTATCTCAAGACCCCTTTAGTTGTCATCCCGGACTTGATCCGGGATCCAGGTTGTATTTTTCCTCCCCTTACTAAGAGGAGGTTAGAAGGGGTTTACCATTAATTCCTTACCT
The DNA here is from genome assembly GCA_964512625.1 of uncultured Gammaproteobacteria bacterium. Lineage (GTDB taxonomy): Bacteria > Patescibacteriota > Patescibacteriia > 2-01-FULL-39-33 > 2-01-FULL-39-33 > CAZEKG01. The sequence continues at coordinate 2,302 of CAZEKG010000004.1, forward strand.
TTACTTTTTCTTTTTTAGAAAAGAAAAAGCTAACAAAAAGAAAAATCGCTCGCTGTAAAAAATCATGGCTGATTATTTCATTTCGCTCGGCAAGCCAATTATCAGAATAGCAACAGAAGTAATTGGCTTTTAAGCCTCGCTTTCATGAAAAATCAGCACAATATTTTTTAAGGCTCGCAAATACGAATTATCACTTCCCTATGTCAAAAAAATTCACCCGAACAATCGAAGACTTCATTTGCGAAAAATGCGGTCAAGAAGTTAAAGGTAACGGCTATACCAACCACTGCCCTTTTTGCCTTTGGTCAAAACATGTCGATATTAACCCTGGCGACCGCGAGGAATCCTGCGGCGGGCTAATGGAGCCTATTGATGTCATTTATGAAAAACGGGATTGGATTATAATCCATAAATGTCAAAAATGCGGCAAAACAATGAGAAAAAAGATGGGAGATGAAGATAATTTCGATGAAGCGGTAAAGATAAGGAAGAAAGTGAGTGAGAGGAAATAGTTTGTAAATTTAGGTAAAAAAATAATTTTAAACTCTTTTTAAAAAATTTATCTTAATTTAGATAAATCAATCTTGACTTTTCCCAAATGTATGGTATAATATAGTTAATATGAAAAGGAATAAATTACACAATAGCTATATCGGCGGCGGCGAACCTTATTTCATTGATAAAAAATCAGAAATAGGCTTATTATGTATCCATGGCTTTACCAGTACTCCTCGACAATATAAAGATTTGGCGAGTTATTTTTCAAAAAAAGGCTTTACTATTTACGCTCCGGCTCTCGCCGGCCACGGAACTACTCCGGCAGAACTTCAAAAAACTACAGCTGAAGACTGGAAAGAACAGATAGAAAACGACTATCAAAAATTAAAATCAAAGGTAAAAAAAGTTTTTATTATCGGCAATTCTTTCGGCGGCAATATTGCCCTACACTTAGCTGATAAATTCGGCGAAGAGATTTCTGGACTTATTCTCATGGGAACTCCTATCCGTTTAAAGTCGCAAAGACTTATTAAAGCGCGAGTCTTCACTTACGGCTGGCTGAAACCTTACTATTCCAAACCGCAAAGATACTATTCGATCGATTATACTGACGGCATCGACGAGATTTCCTACCCGGTAATCCCTCTAAAAGCTTTAAGACAATTCTTTAGGATGATAAAAGAAACTGTTTTCAATCTTCCTAAAATAACCAGTCCCGCCTTAATCGTACATGCTAATGTTGATAAAGTTGTTGACCCGAGAAGTGCTCAATATATCCATCAATACCTCGGCTCAGATTATAAATATGTCTATCTTTTCGATAGCAATAAGCATTCGCTAGTTGAAGATGAATACCGTCGAGACGAGCTTTTCAAAAAAATCCACGATTTCGTTTTAGAGATTAATGAATTGGAAAACTGCGAACCAGCTAATTAAATCCCCTTCTTATGAAACTTAATAAAACCATCCCTGAAAATTTTTTTCAAATAGCTCAAGCCAAGCCGAATAAAAAAGCTTTAATCTTTAAAAAGAACGGCGTTTTTTTCAACCTTAAATACGGCGAATTAGCGCGTAAAGTTAATGAACTGGCGGCCTCTTTGCAAAAGATGGGAATTAAAAAAGGTGATCGCATAGCTATTTTATCAAACAACAGGCCGGAATGGGTTATAACTGATTTAGCAGTCCTTTCAATCGGCGGTATCTTAACTCCTATTCATTCGACCCTCAGCCCTAGGATTATAAATTACGTCTTAAGGCATAGCGAATCGAAAATATTATTTGTCTCTGATTCCAGCTTGCTTAATAAGATAATCTGCTTTCAAGAAGAATTACCTGAACTGAAAAAAATAGTCGCCATTGAAGAAATCAATAAAGAGGCAGTCCAACTTTCTAATGTTGTAATAAGCGAGTGGTCCGAAATTATCAAATCAGGCCAAGGTCATAAAATAAAAACCGTCGAAGTCGAACTCGATGATCCGGCTAGTATTATATATACCTCCGGTACGACTGGCGACCCTAAAGGCGTTATTTTAACTCATCGCAATTTCCTCAGTAACGCTTACAATGTCAATAGCATGATTCCAGTCAAAGCTAATGATGTTTTTCTCTCATTCCTGCCGCTATCTCATGTCTTAGAGAGAACTGCCGGTTACTATATGCCTCTTTTATTTGGAGCTACTATTGCTTATGCCGAGGGTTATAAGCAACTGCCGTATAATCTGCGACAAGTAAAACCGACTCTTTTAATTTCCGTCCCCCGAGTCTTTGAAAGATTCCACGATATCATTTGGGACCAAGTCGGCAATGGCTCTTCTATTAAGCGCCGACTTTTTTACTACGCCCTCAAACAAGAAGAGGGCTCGCTAGGCCATGCTCTAGCTGATAAATTCATTTTTAACAAAGTCAGGAAAAGATTGGGCGGCCGCTTGCGCTTAGCTATTTCCGGAGGCGCCGGATTAGATCCAAAAATAGGTAAATTTTTCCATAAACTCGGCATTTTAATCCTTGAAGGCTACGGCCTAACAGAAACTTCACCGGTTATCGCCGTTAATCAGGAAGATGATAATGAATTTGGAACTGTCGGTTACGCCGTACCCAATACGGAAATAAAAATATCCGAGCATAAAGAAATTATGGTCAAAGGCCCGAATGTCATGGCCGGCTATTTTAAAGACGAGGAATCAACTAATGACTGCCTTAACGCGGAGGGCTGGCTAAAAACCGGGGACTTGGGCTTTCTAGACAAGAATAAGAGATTGATCATTATTGGAAGGAGAAAAGAAATGATGGTCACTTCTTACGGTAAAAATATCTGGCCGGAACCGGTCGAACAAAAACTCAACCTTGATCGTTTCATAAGCCAATCCATGCTTATCGCCCATAACCAAAAATTTCCCGCCGCTCTCCTTGTCCCCGATTGGAAAGAAATCGACCTTTATTTAAAAAGGTTGAAGCTAACGATGAAATTGCCGGAAGAGATGGTAAATGATCCGGAAATAATAAATCTTTTCAACGAAAGACTGGAAAAGATAAATGAAAACCTTTGCGATCATGAAAAAATAAAAAAATATACGCTGCTGCTTAATGATTTTTCTGAAGAGCGCGATGAGCTGACTCCGACTATGAAGCTCCGCCGCCATGTTATTGAAAAGCATTATAAGAAAGAGATTGAAAGGATGTTTGGGTAATCTTTGAAAAGGGTTTATAAAAGGTTAATTAAAAAAATAAAAACTAGCTTGATTTAACTAGTTTTTAGTAATTAAAATATACCCATCTTAATTTAATGCAATTTATGCTTCTTTTTAATATCTTGAATTCTTTTTAGAAGCTCTTTTTCTTCTAGGGGGACAATATTAAATTTATTGCTTATTTCCTTCAAATAATCTTTAATTTTTTTCGCCGATTTTATTTTGCTACCTAAATACTCTATTTCAAAATGATACTGAAAATCTGGGGTATACTTGAGAGAAAGTTCCACATCCAATTCTTTTAATAAAAAATTGTCTCTTTTTTGTTCAACTTTATGATATTTAGTAAACCCTAATTGCTGAAAAATAAACATCAAATCACTGAAGTAGTGACGGTCAAAAACCACTTCACTCTCATTGCAACTTACCCTTTTCCTCATCACCAAGCTTCAAAAATATCTTGGCTTGATTTTTTGAGATTTCATCATTTATCTTAAAAATTCCTTTTTCTCGGACAAAAAAACATGAGACTTTATCATCTTTTTCATGGGCATAGCCTTGTGAATTCAATTTTTTTATTAAATCAAGATATTGTTTTTTACCCATGACTCCTCGAAGCTCTATCTCCTTATTGTTACTCATAAATTTATTTATTTAATAGTTTATACCGTTTTTTAATTACATCAATCTCCTCTTTATATATTAACCCCTAATCGTATTGCATGGAAGAGCGTGTCTGAAGAATTGAGTATCTAATACATTTAGCTTGCGCAAAAATTGTTTGACTACTTGACATTTTTATTGTTTTAATATAAAATGATATGAAAACTAAATAACTAAAAAACGTTTAGATTTAGCATAAGATTAATAAATCCTAATTTATATAACGAAGTAGATTACTTGTTTCTGTAATCTAATCCTCTCATTATTTATGAGTATTGGATAATTACAAAAAAAGTTAACATATAAAAACAGTTCTTTTTTGTAATGGACAAATAACATATTAATATTATAATTTATAATGTCAACGGAGCCTTAATTGAAAATAGTGATATTTTTTATTAAGGCTCTGGAAATTATCAACAGATAATTTTCCGAGCTTGAGATTTTCTCAAGTAAAAACAAGTTCTTTTTAGAGAAAGGAGGTATTAGGCATATAAACTCATAAAGACTCCAATCTGCCCAGATTAAGCTACTGAATTACATCTAAAGATGGTGTAATCCAACGCGCGACCCAAGGGTTGGTAAGAATTTCCAGTTCGACATCGACCCGACGGTCAGGTATCACAACTAAGATGGAAAGGAGATGTTAGAGACATGAATATTCCATCACTCCTTAAGCGTTTCTGTCATTGGGTTGCACCCAAGACCAGCGCGCGTTCCGCGCGCTACCATCACACCGCACAAGGTATTCTGGGTGTGAAGCAAATCGGATCCTTCGAATCGGCTCTGGCTGGCTCGTGCGGCCAAGGTTCGTGCAATTGCGGTGGCGGCTGTAATGGTGAATGCGGCGGCTGCAGCTGATACGGACCATGTCTGATAAAAAAAAGGGGGGTGTATACCCCCTTAATTTAATTATCAGAAAAACTAGCGCCAGAAAGGAGTTAAGTCATGACGGAGTATTTTAAGCGAGGTTTTGGTTTCCAATGGCACATCACAAATAAATGTGACCAGCGATGCCAACACTGCTACATATATCAAGTAGATAGAGGGGATGGCTGGGGCAAGGAATTAGATTTGGATGGATGTGCCGCGGTGTTAGACAATATTCAGAGCTTCTGCCTCAAAATGCAATGTTCCCCCGGCATTACCATTACTGGTGGATACCCTTTGCTTTGCGAACATGTGTGGGAACTATTGACTCTCATACATGAACGCGGCATTCCAGTTTCCATTCTGGGAAATCCGTTTCATTTGAACGCCGAAGTTTGCCAGCAATTGCGAGACTTGGGGTGTCGTAGTTATCAAATGTCTTTAGATGGCTTAGAAACTACACACGACCTCTTGCGCAAACCAGGGTCGTACAGAGCTACCTTGAAAGCAATACAACTCTTAAAAAGAGCGGGCATTAAGTCAAACATAATGAGCACTGTTTCTCTGGCGAACTATAAAGAATTACCAGAATTAACCAGGGTTATCGTGGATCATAAAGCTGATCTAGCCGCTTTTGCTCGCTATGCACCAACGCAAGGCGACATTGAATTAATTATCCCGCCGATAGAATATAGGAAATTCTTAGGGCGAATGTGGAGAGCTTACTCGGAACTCGCCGAAAAAGGCACAACATTTCCCTTCAAGGATCATCTATGGACTCTTTTTCTACATGAAAACGGATTGATTGACATCAATCCACAGGAAGAGATGATTGTGGACGGCTGCAATTGTGCTGTAAAACACATGACGATTCTCCCTGATGGCATCGTTTATGCCTGTCGCAGATTTAAGAGTCCAATCGGTAACGCATTAACTGAGTCCCTAGAGAACATCTTCCTGTGCGCTCAGATGGAAGAGTACCGCGACTTTAATAGAATGGAGGGCTGCAAAAAGTGTGAGTTACGTTCCTATTGCCGTGGATGTCCGGCTGTTGCCTTTGGGGCAACAGGAAATTTCTATGCCAAAGATCCTCAATGTTGGAAATAGCAATAATAACCATCAAAAAACAAGGTCGCCACTTCAAAAGAAGCGGCGACTCTTATTTTATTTTAGATACGATTTAAATAAATTATTTCCCCCTTGCTCTCATATATTTAAAAACATGGTCCTCTATCTGTAATCCCATTTCTAAGAGAGCGCGATTTTCTATCTGATCAGGAGAAATTTGAGAAAAATGATCTACTAATTTAAATTTTTTTTCTTGGGCGACGGTATTGTAGTCATTAAATGAATTTGCCGCAACATACATTGTATATCTCTTATTTACCAAAATCGGCAAAAAGAGTCCCCTGAATTGCTCAATGCTAGTATTATTACTCCCGACTTCGAATGTTTTAGTGACAATAATAATTTCCCCGTCTTCATTTACGATTTCCTTGCTTATGTGGAATATTTTATCTAGGTCTGTTATATTATTAAAAACATAGCTGGCGATTGCAATGTCAAAACTTTGACCCAGGGTTAATAATTCTCTAAAGCCTAGCGGTTTAAACGTAATGCCTAGATTCTTGTCACTTCTCTTCATTGCTATATCAATCATGGCTGAAGATTCATCTATCCCAATTACTTTTGCACCTCGTTGCGCTAAAAATCTAGACCATCTTCCTTCTCCACAACCAATATCTAGAGCCGTTTCTCCAACTAAATTGCTAGGGATCATTTCAGTTGCTTTTCTTAGGCAAATATTCCTATGGCTATCAAGCTCTATTTCCGGATTAATTCTTGAAGCATAATCTACAGCTTCAATATCACTAAAAAACACGGGGTCCCGCCTTAATCCAAATTGCTCTATAGGCTCAACATCCTCTGGCTTTTTATCTTTATTTGTTTTATACTCCATATTACTCATATATAAAGCTATTATAACAAAAATTTATGTCTTACGACAACGCTTACAAAAAAAGTCCAAATTTGTGGGGCAACAAACCCAGTAATTTAATAACCATATTCGAGAATAAATTTGAGGCAAACAGTAATTGTCTTGACTTAGGCTCCGGACAGGGCAGGGATGCTATTTACTTAGCAGGCAAGGGCTTTAAAGTCACGGCCATTGACTCCTCAGACGTTGCCATCAATCAACTAAATCAAAAAATCAAGAAAGAAGAGATTACTAATCTAGAGTCCGTCTGCTCAGATGTTTTATCTTTTGAAATAATCCAAGAAAAATATCAAGTTATAATCATTATTAATACCTTGCAATTCTTGCCACGAGAAAAATGCTTAAAATTAATAACTAACATTAAAAATAAAATAGCATTAAACGGATTTGTTGTCATCAAGGCTTTTACTACCAGTGATTCCAGTTTTATTAGGAACAGGGATAATACTAATAATACCTTCTTCACTCCCAATGAATTGAAAGATTTATTTGATGACTTTAAAGTTCTTCACCATTTCGAATTCATAGCGCTTGATCCTGGTCATGGAGATAAACCAGAACCTCATTTACATGGCATTGTAGAATTAGTTGCTCAAAGAACAAAATGATTTATTATTAGTCACCCACCAAACACGAAATTTTAACATCTCCTCTCGATAAAGTTGGAAGACTTGTCTAAAGTCGTAGAATGTAGCTTTACCACCAAGTAGAAAGTACAATGAGCTCATACCTATCAATCAAAAAATCAGAGGTAAATAAAGTTCTGTATTCTTTCCTAAAAACAACAAAAAAAGAGTTGGACCTCTTTTTTAATATAAAAAGCCATGAACCATTAATCTTTCTTTTAAATTCCAGAAAAGAATTAGATTTAATTTGGGGAAATAAGACGGAAAAATGGCATGTTGGCGGAACAAGGTGGCTAATAGGGGGTGGGACGAAGCAAGGCGTCATTTTCATCCTTAATCCAGAAGTTTACACTAAAGAATCAAGCCATAAAGATAAGAACGACTTTTGGAAAACCCTTAAACATGAATATACTCACATCTATTTTAAACAGCTTACGGACGGAGTACTTCCTCTTTGGCTTAATGAAGGAATAGCTTCATATCTATCCGATCAAAGGCAATCCTGCAAAAACCCTTTAAACATCTTTTCCTATTTTAATAAATCAGATAAAGACATCTATGCTATTGGTTATTTCTGGGTTGAACTACTAATAAATAAATTCGGGAAAGACAAACTAGTAGGACTGATAAAATCCTTGGAATTAAAACCAAGCTTAACTGAAAAGATATTCAATGAAAGATTTTATAAAATATACGGTTTTAAATTCAACAAGGCTAATCTTAGTAAGTTAATCGATTAAGATTAAGAAAATACTTCAAAAAAGAGGCCCGACTTATTCTTTAAATACATACCAGATAGTATGAAAGATAAAGCAAACTCCATGATTTATAAATCATCTATTGTATAAATAACGTTTATTTCTATGTTCAGAAAAGGAGTTTCTGCGCTTATCAAAAACAAAAAAGACGAGTTTCTTTTAGTTAATTTAGAATCTTTTGAAGAAAAGTATTTCGCAATTCCAGGCGGCGGAGTTGAGCAGGGTGAGACACTGGAAGATGCTGTATACCGAGAAATAAAAGAAGAGTTAGGAATTGAAAGGAAGTATCTTGAATTTATAGGCCAAAGCAACATTCCTATTAGATTCAAATTTAAGGTAATTAAAATGAATAGAGACGGGGGAAACTACGAAGGTTCGGAGAGATACTTTTTTGGATTTAGATTTATTGGTAATAAAAAAATAATAGTTCCAAACCCAGGAGAGGTCCGATCTTACAAATGGATCGCTTATGACGAGTTAAAAAAATATTTACTCTTCGATAATCAGCTGCGGGAAACGTCAGATAAAATAAAAGAAATATTTCTTAACTTACCGTGATTTTTGTCGTGCGTCTTATGATGGGTCATAATAACTATATAAGGGCATGCTTGAAAAGACTAAAAACTTCCTTTTCTGCTTAGTTTTATGGTATAGTTTTAAGATAAATTAGAATAAAATATGGCAAAAATAAAAATAATTATCTCTTGGGACGGAATAAAAAGGGAGCTTGAAATGACACTAAAAAATCATCATCACGGCAATTTTAAACGCTGGGGATTAAAGCCTATACTACCGCCACGCAGATCAAGAGAAAGCTATATAAATGCTGCTAAAAGATACTATCAAGAATCTGATCGGAAAAACAAAATACAGAGCATTATTCCAGAAATGGAAGCTTGGTGGGATAGAGAAGGTTATTTACTTTCAAAAAAAGCCTCCGAAATAACGAGGATTAGTGAACCATCTATTTACTATGTAATTCTAACTCCCTTCGGTCCCGGAGGCGGATATAATAAATTAGCAAATACTGTTTTTATTAGAATTACCAGTCTCGATAACAGCGATTGGTGGAAAAAAGTAATTATACACGAGGTTGCCCATATATTAAATGGATCAAAACTACAAAAAGTTCATAAAGAAAACGAGAGAAAGATTAATGAAATTGTAAGAAAATTACAGACGAAATAGAAATATGTTAACAAATACAGATAGGATAATACAGCTATAAACCAAAAAAACTAGCCTAATTTTAGATATTTTTTTAAGAAAATAATCCGAAACTATTTCTTAATGATAATAATTGCCTCATCCAGTAAATTTTGAAAATCCTTATTTTTTGACCAAATATTTTTTAATTTCTTTCTTAGCTCTTTATGTTCAGGATATCCGGGATCTTGGCATAATATAATTTTGTTAAACTCCGGCTCATTCAGTAAAAAAGTTAAAGATTCTTTCAAATCTTCAATCTGGTTATTTTCCAACCCTTTTCTTTTTACGTAGTCTTTGTAGTGATGCAGAAACTGCAAGTGCATTATTTCATGGCAAATGGTCGTAATAGAAAAAGAAGTGCTGTGCCACATCGAAGCCATAAACCAGCTTTCTTTTTCGTTATAAGGACAAACAAAGCCAGTAGTAAAGTAACAACTGAATTTTTCTTTAAAAATAGGCTTTTTCATGATTAGCTTAAGGGCTTTGAAATACTTTTTTTCAACTAGCCTCCATGATTTTTCGAGCGCCTGCATTTCAAAACGCATCACCTTATTTTTGTAATCTTTTTTTGGATTATTTTTAATATAGTCCTCAACTATTTTTTGGGCGCGAAAAAAACTGGCTTTTTCGATTTTTTCTAAAAGCTCATCCGGAATCTGGGCAATTTGTTCACGCCAATTCAAGCCCCACATATTTTTGTCTTTGGCAATCAAAACCCAGCTCCAGGCGTCTTTATTGAGATTGTAGTCAAATTTAACTTTTGTCATGGATTTACTTATTTAATAATCGCCGTATTCTTGCTATTGCCTCTTTAATAGATGATTCTGTCGATACCAACTTGCCGCCAATCTCTAAGATAAAACTTTTTGCCATGGCGTCACAGTTCAAAAGAATTACTGGTTTTTTAGCTTTAATTGCCAATGCAACCTCAGAAAGAGTTCCGCTTGAAATCTTACCGCACGCGACAACAACATCACTAGATAATACGTTAATGTTGTTTCTGGCGCTTCCCATATTTGTTATAATTGGCACATCAACCCAATCAGATGCGAGCCGTGCATTTCTATGAGGAATAATACCAATAGTTAATCCTCCTACAGATTTTGCTCCTTTATTCACCGCATCCATAATACCTTTATTTCTTCCGCCACTTAAAACTACCCACCCAGATTCAGCAATTGATTTGCCCAATTCAAAAGCAAGGTCACTGTCTATGTCACGTGCCCCCTCACCCGATCCCATTACTCCAATAATAATCTGCCTGCTCATAGGTTAAAAATTTAATAATTTATTACTCTGTCTTGGCTCATCAAACCAGATACGGGCACTGATGGTGTCGCAACAGTGAACAAATGCGGCAAGAGGATTCATTATTCGTTTGGTATCGTGATAATCATTCTTTTCTCCTTCTACATACTTAAGAGCATTTGATTGATCTCTTGTAAGTGAAATTTTTAATCGTTTCGCAATAATTATTGCTGACTGATATTTTGGATTACCTGCAAGAGCCGCGGGTATTGGCCGACCTCGCCCGTCTATGGTCATATTATATATTTTTTCCAAATCATGAAAGAAGAGAACATAAAGCGCATCTGAAAGCGTAAAAAGAAGCTGTCGCTGATTATTGAGCGTTTCATAAAGTAAGCAAGCAATCGACATAGTTTCTACTAAATGGCCGACATATCCTCCCTTCCAATTCTGATGCTTATGAAGACCCCCTGGAGCGCTTTGAAATCGCTCGCCCTCATTTTTTATGATAGCCAAAACATGCCTGCGATCGCTTAGCTTGATTTTTTTGACTAAAGTATTTAGCTGTTCTAAGTGATTTACCATGAATTTATAATATAATATTTTAGCATATAAAAACAAATATCCCATAAAAAACCTCGCCCCGAGATAGCTTGACCCTGTCATAGTTTATTAGTAATATAAACAAAGAGATGCTTAGCTCCCATGTCTTCAAAAATCGTAAAATAAAAATAGAACTAAATAATAACACTCATAACACATTTATGTCAACCCCAAAAAACGCTGTTTCAGCTGGAGGAGTTATTGTAAAAAAAGAAAATGAATCATTTTTTATTCTTCTCTTAAGAGATACCCGTTTCCCTGAATGGTATTTTGCAAAAGGCCATGTCGAGCCAGGTGAAACCCTAGAACAAGCAGCCATGCGCGAGGTGGCCGAAGAAGCGGGATTACATCATCTTAAAATTTATTCTTTACTTGGTTCATATGAACGTTTTGTCGAAAAGGCTAACGAACAAAAAACCATTCATTACTTCCTAATGTCACCAACACGAGAAGAGACGCCTTCGGAACCGGAAAATAAAAATGTGGAATTAAAATGGTTTCCGCTAGAGGAGTTGCCGGTTATGTATTTGCCAGAGCAAAAAGATGTCGTTGAAAAAAATTTAGAGAAGATAAAAAACTCCCTAAGTGCGAATACTTAGGGAGCGGGAAACGATTAAACAGTTATGGTGCGATGTGATGATGCATGTCCGTAAGAGATATGATTCCGTCTCCAAGATCACGACCTACGACTTCAACAAGTGTGCCAGCAGGAGTCACTGGATCTCTCAACCAGTGATGAGACCAAACTTGATAGATTTGACCAGATGGCTTTTGTACGACATATTTTCTTGGAAAAAGCCACGCAGCAGCACTATCAATAACGTGAGCATTCATTCGAATCTCAGGTGCCAGATATGAATCATCATCATAAAGCCTAGCCGGAATTTTATCTCGTTCATCTTCGCCATACGTGAAAATGAACGAGATTTTTTGTCCCTGGTAGTACACTTTCGTCAAATCGCCTGCAAATACTGAATGAAGATACCCCTGATCGAGGCCATACATTTTCGCATAACGCTCTGCGTAAGACGAGACTACCTTCTTCGTCATAAGCTCCAGCTCCCTATTGAGCAAGGCATCTTCAATAGCCCGCCTGCACGAATGTGCGGATGAACTATTAAAAATAAGCAAGTCAATATCGAAGTCTAGTGCCTCACAACCAAGACTAACCGACCCGCCAAGTCCACACTGATGACTCGCAATTCCGGCCGCCTGCAAAATACCCTTAACAATGCCGACGCGCGAATCAGAGCTTGTAAGCCAATTCTCAAATACCTGATGTGAGTCTATGCGACCAACAATGTGTTCGGCCGGAATCATTACCGACCATGGATCAATCTGAGCACATCTGATATATGGTTGCTTAGGAAGTAGGTCTGATCTTTGGTGGCGTAAAAACTTGTCATAACGCCTGCCAGAATACACCCGCTCACCGGCTTCGCTGGGAAAATACATCGGTCTTCCAAATAGATTACCCCTCTTCGAATACAGAGATCCGATCGAGTAAATCCATCCGGAAACCGTAACAACGGGACACAAAAGATTCATTGTTAGATCTCCTTTCTTAGAATCTCTTTAATTTGTTCATGGAGATTATCTGGTGAAACATCTTGGTTATTTGTAATGGCATAACCACAAAGACTCACCAGACCGCCCAAATCATTCTGCTCATACGTCGGCCACAAACCATCGCGATGAGCATCAAGTTCTATCAACCATCCTTGATCGGCCGATTTTTCAATCTCACGACCACGGATTTTCGCTCGAGTATGTCGCAAAGCATTAGTTGACTGGAGATGAATAAAAATCACTCTTCCATAACAAGAAAGCAACTCCGCTTCAGACCATCGCAGAAGACTGCCTAAGAATATTTGCCGCTGAGTCTGGGCAGTCACCCCGCGTTGTTGCAAGACAAGCTGCAACGGTTCATCCTCCCAATTCTCTCTTAATGGAAGAGCCGCAAGCTTGGCGGGACAATCCTCTTTAATACGATCAAGCTCTCGATATAACTCAAGCACCTCATCACCTTCTTTTTCAAAAATACTAAGAACACTTGACTTACCAGAACCCTTAAGACCGATAATCCCAATAAAGAGATTTGATCCCTGCGGCGACAGTGCGTAACGCTGGCCGTGAAAAATACGAAAAGCCCTCGAATAAATTCTTTGGCATAATCTATTCTTCATAAAAATGGCGGATTCATCCAACCCGCCAATCAGGCCTGTAATGTACGCTTCCGCTTTTAGATATCCAGCAGAATTTAATTCCACAATAACTTGAGCGAGTTTTGAAGAAATGCATTCGCTTACTGGATTCTCATACCATCTCCAAGTCCCAGTGTCTCCATAAATTCTATCGAGTACGTGGCGTAGCTCGTTTTGAGTTGAGACATCATGAGTGATAGACTCGTCCGCCAAGAGAAGGGTCGATAGGGCAAGTGTCGATTCTTCCCGCAATAATTCCAAGTATGATCCACTATAAACCTCGCGAAGAAAAGATCCCAAACCAGTTTCAGAAAACATGTCAACCTCCAATCCACTCCTTGAAAGTAGTTGTCCCATATAACAATTGATATGAGAGTATGGCCTGGCGCTCATCAATACTTAAGTAAGGGATGATATCCCTAAGCCGAGATATGGAAATCAAGTCCAAACCATTCTGAGCCTTAATGCGGTCCGCGGTACTCAAACCATCTTCACCCACATCCTCACGATCAAAAATGCGAACAATGGTTTTAGGATGATGTCCGAATGGGCTTATCATATCTAAAACCTTTACGACAGTTTCACCCGTAGTAACCGCATTATCTATCAAAATCGTAGTTTCTTCATTATCAGCAACTTCAATGCTCTGCTCCATTTTACGAGGATATATAATTGAGAGCTTAACACGCCTACCCAACCTTAATCCATGTTCATAAATAGCTTCCGCCAAAGGAATCCCACTATTCGCAATTCCAATAAAATGGGCCGCTTCCAATGATGAGAATTTATTGATTCTCCATGTTGCCGCGGCCATGACCTGAAAAACATCCCCTAGAAGAGTTTTTGGTAGGCGCACAGTATAAGGAGACACTCGACCGTTTTTGAAAGTAACTTCATTAAACTGGTATAGTCCGTAATGAAGCAAGTAAGAAGCCTGATTCGAGTTCATGTACTTTCTCCTTTCCAGTTGAAAGTCAAACAAGTAATTGTGAAATGTACGAAACTTTTTGTAATGAACGTTATAATGAGCACTTCACTACCACTAAAAACCATATAATAAAATGGATATTTTGTCAAGCCAAAAATCTCCCCGATAACGTTGGAAGATTTGTCTAAAGTCGTAGAATATGACTTTACAAATCCCGAATTCCAACGAGTAATCAAGCTGCTCTTAAACAGAGGGTTCATCTCTCTATAACTAGGAAGAAAGGAGACGGGCGCCATGTTCGAAGAAATGCACGCTTATGCAGTGAACGGCCAAAGCTGCGATAGCGCAGATGCCAGTGGCTGTGACTGCTATCAGCGCCCTTCCCCTTCTTATGTGTTTTATGGTATAATTTTAGAGTAAATTAGAATAAAATATGGCTTATTGGTTAATAAAAAAACTGCTTTCCCCATTAGTTAAGGCCGTTTGGGTTGAAAAAGTAGAAGGAATAGAAAACATCCCTAGAACCGGGTCAGCTATTTTAGCATTTAATCATTGTAGTTATATGGACTTTATTACTTTTGGAGCTGTATCGCCCAGATTAGTTTTCTATCTGGCTGGTGAGGTTTTTTTTAAAAAATGGTGGTGGAGACCACTGGTTATATTAACTGGACAAGTAAAGGTTGATCGTCAAAGCAAAGATAAATCCAATTCTATAAAACAAGCTCTCTCAATACTTAAACAGCAAAAATTATTAGGCATATTCCCTGAAGGAACAAGATCAGCTAATGGCAAGCTCCAAAAAGCCTATTCTGGAGTAGCTAAAATAGCTATAGCTAGCCAAGTAAACATTATACCGGTTGGCCTTATCGGAACTTATGAAATTATGTCACGTCATAATAAGTTTCCCAAATTAAATAAAAAATGCCGTATAATAATTGGAAATCCCATAGACCTGTCAGAATACTACGGCCAAGAATATAATCAAGAAATTATAGATATGATAACTAATAAAAAAATAATGCCAGAAATAGCTAGGCTTAGTGGACAAGATTACACCTATTAAATTCTAATAGATAATTACTTTATTTTTTCATCTATTTCGTGTTATAATTAAGTCAAGATGACTTAATTTTTTTATGGCTGGAATAGTGTTTTTTGATCTGGACGGGACAATGGTCTGTGGACAAACACAGCAAATGTTAATAAAATACTTATTTCATAAAAATAGGCTCAACTTTTTTTACCTATTAATCTCACTCTTATGGTTTGCACTATATAAAATAAGAGTCGTTAGGAATGTTGAAAAAATTATGTCCCAATCCTATAAAATAATAAAAGGATGGGATTATGAAGACACTCAAATTCTAATAAAAGATTTTTTCGATACAGAAATAAAAAAAAAGATATATCCTCAAGCAATAGCTATTATAAAAAAATATCAATTAGATGGCAAAGACATTGTAATAATATCAAATACACCACAAATAATAGTAAATGAGATTATAAAATATTTCAACTTAAGTCATGGCTATGGAACTAGATTAGAAATTATCAATAATAAATTTACTGGAAAAATATCTGGCCATGCTGTTTATGGAATAGAAAAGGTTAACCTTATAAAGAGAGAAATGCCACACATAGATTTTAATAAAAAAAATACCATTTCCTATTCAGATCATTACTCAGATATTCCTTTATTAAAACTTACTTCGAAAAGTTTTGTAGTAAACCCAGATAAAAAACTAAAGATTGCTGCCATTAAAAATAAATGGCAATTAGTCAACTTCTTTATATGAGCATCTTCGCCATATCATGCCTAGCTGTAGCAATACTTTCTATAGTATTGGGTGGTTTAGTTTATATTAGAAATAAGTCAGGAAAAATAAATCGTTCCTGGTTTTTTGTTACATTTTCTATTTTTTGCTGGTCACTTAGTTTTTGGGGGGTAGTTACAGCCAAAGATCAAAACATAGCTTTATTTTGGCAAAGAATTCTAGATATTTCTGGAATATTCATACCTATAACATTTCTTGATTTTGTCTTAGTTCTTTTGGATGAAAATAAATCACAAAGATATAAAGTTAAAATATACTTAATATATTTGATTGGTATAATCTTTTCGGTAATTAGTCTATTTCCTATTTTTAAAATAGGAATGAAACAAGTCTTTAATTTTCCTTACTGGATAAATCCTGGCCCATTATATTTTATATTTCCAGGAATGTTTTTTACTTTAGTGATTTATTTTTCATACCTTCTTTTTAAAAACTACTTTAAACTAACTGGGTTAAAAAAAATACAGATAGGTTATGTGCTTCTAGCTAGTATAGTAGGTTTCGGCGGAGGAATAACAGATTTTTTCCCTCAGTTAATACAGATATATCCAGTGGGACACTATTTTGTAGCCTTTTATGTTGTTTTTATAAGCTACGCGATTAGTCGCTATCGTCTAATGGAAATAAAAACGATCATTAAAAGATCATCCGTTTTCGCATTACTTGTAATGCTAATAGGTGCTACATTCGTATTATTATCATCTTTAATAAGCAACATGATTGCTATCTTATTTAATGAGACATCAAATACATTGACAGCCTTATTTGTAGCTATAATCATAACTCTGATATTTCAGCCTCTTAAAAACTTCTTAGAGAAGATAACCGATAAATTCTTATTTACTAAGGGATATAATCCATCATTAATTATATCTAGAATAACAGACCTAAACTCTTCAATCACTAATTTAGATTTGCTACTATCATCAACTTCTGAGGTTTTAAATGACACCTTTTATTATTCAAAAATAGCTATTATCCTATTAGATGAAAAAAAGAAGTTAAAAATTGAATACCAAAAAGGCTTAGATATTAAAAATGTTTCTCAGTTTATTAGGGGCAAAGAAAGAGATCTAAAAAGAAATTTTTCTGAGACTAGAAATATTAAAGTTATCGACGAATTAAGATCTAGTTACGAGGCTGGGGAATATAAGCCGCAAAATATTAAACTTATATACCAACTATACGATTTAGATATTGCTTTAGTTATTCCCCTTTTTGTTAAGGATAAATTAACTGGTATTATCGCACTTGGAAACAAAAAATCGGGTGACCCATACAATAATCAAGACCTCCAACTCCTAAGTATTATTGCCGGACAATCAGCTGTATCAATAGAAAATGCCAAATTGTATGATGAATTGCAAGACTTCAACGTAAAACTCCAAAAAGAAGTTAAAAAAGCCACAGCCAAATTAGAAGTTGCCAACAAAGAACTGCAACGACTCGATCAATCAAAATCAGAATTCCTTTCCATCGCCTCCCATCAACTCCGAACGCCCTTAACCGTAATTAAAGGCTACTCTTCAATGATTCTCGAGGGCAGCTTCGGCCGAGTCCC
Organism: uncultured Gammaproteobacteria bacterium; assembly: GCA_964512625.1. Lineage (GTDB taxonomy): Bacteria > Patescibacteriota > Patescibacteriia > 2-01-FULL-39-33 > 2-01-FULL-39-33 > CAZEKG01. The sequence continues at coordinate 19,991 of CAZEKG010000004.1, forward strand.
GAAACTGATTAAGGAAAATATGGATAAGGTCTTTAGTTCAACCGAACGCCTTATTGCCCTCGTCGAAAACCTTTTAAATGTTTCCAGGATCGAAGCCGGCCGCATTCAGTTTGATCTTGAGCCAGTCGACCTTGAAAGCGTAGTTAAAGTCTTTATCGATGATTTCACCCCTAAAGCTGAAGCTAAAAAAATCAAACTCTCCTTCTACCCTGAAAAGAAATTGCCTAAAGTTCTTGCCGATCCTCAAAAGATTAAAGATGTCATTTCTAATCTACTTGATAATTCCATTAAATACACTCCGACAGGAGAAATTACCGTCTCCCTACATCTAGAAAGCCAATCGGTCGTCTTTGCCTGCCAGGATACAGGCATGGGCATCGATCCAAACGACTTGCCTCGATTATTCAATAAATTCGTAAGGGGTACTGATATGAATAAAGTCCAAACCGACGGAACGGGATTAGGTCTTTATTACGCTAGGATGATTGTAGAGAATATGGGCGGCCGAATATGGGCGGAAAGCAACGGCAAAGGCAAAGGCAGCAAGTTCTGCTTCTCCCTTAACCTAGCCAATAAAGGCGAGGCGAAAAAAATGTAGCAAGTTTGTGAAAAATGATGAATACTAAATAACTATATGCAGATTGGCATCACCACTTCCGTAACAACTAAAAGCAAATACTGGCAAAGGATTAATGATTTTATCGAATTAGGATTCTGCCATATTGAAATATATAATAAAGCCACTCGCATAAGACTGTCTGATATAGATCCTTTAAGAAAGCTTAAAAAGGAAAACAAGCTAAGTTTCTCCTTTCATTCCATGTCTCAAGACCTTTTCTGCAAGGACAAAATAATCGCCAATGCCGAGCTAGCTTTTATAAAGGGAGAAATAAGATTAGCTTCTCTAATCGGCTGTAATAATTTTATCTTTCACCTTAATGTTTCAAAGTCATTAAATCTTCAGGAATTAAAACAGCTTACGACGCTATCTAATCTAGCTAAAAAGTCGGGTATAAAACTATGCCTGGAAAATAATTTCAGCACTTCTTTTAGTAACCATAATTTAGTTAAGTTGGTTGGGAATATAAAAGATCTTTACTGCTGCCTTGATATCGGCCATTTAAATGTGGCCCTTGGACGAGGATTTATTAAAGATAAAGAGAAATTCATAAACAGCATTAGGGATAAAATTGTCCAACTTCACATAAGTTTTAATGATGGGCAAAAAGACCAACATCGCGAGCCCAGGATGGGAGATAAGAAATATCTTAATGAAATCATCGAAATTATTGGCAATCCTGATTTATTAGCAATTATAGAAACAAGGGATATTGGACAAGCTATAAAGACTAGAAAATTAATGGAAAAATATATCTAAAAAAAATAAAGGCCCGCAGTCAATAACGACTGCGGGCCTTTATGTATTTAGTAATTTTATAATCATTGAACTTGGGGTTTTGTGATTATTGACATCATTATTTAAAATGTGTTATTATCAAATGTTGCAATGCTACTAAGAAAATATTAATTGCAATAGAGTTCTTTGACATATAGGAGAAAGAGAGATGGAAATCGATGGCTACATCAAGGGTTTTATGGGTCCAGTTCAACTGGAATGCCCGTTTGGTATCGCCTTATGGGCAAACAAAGCTCCTGGAAAGGGGTTTATTATGCATTCGGCATTGTCAGAAATATGCACTCATAAAAAACCATCCATTGTTGTTGATGACTATCTTCCGATGGCAATATTTCACCGTTCTGTTGAAAAGCAGACAGAGATAAATGGTTTGTATTTTGAGGCATTATCCGAAAAGTGCTCGGAAATCAGCTTGATGAGTGGTATTGTAAATCAGGCTGAGTATTTTAACAGAGTCATTGCAATGTTGGACAAGATAACGTTTTTGGGATTCGTAAGATGTTTGCCACAAAAAAAACTCGTCAGTGGCCTGGGGAGTATTGTTATGAGCGAAGTTTTGCATGCAGCTGCGGAATTATTTGTTTTCGAGCACATGAAATCAATGGGCTTGAAGACAATAATCATCCCCCAATTCGCTCAGGCCATAATGTCCTTGCACCGCAATATCTCGGCTAATCCGCTAAGCGCTATTGTAACGTCCAATTTTGCAACCGAAACAGACTTTGAGCGGCAAAGCCAGGAGTTATGGAGCTTGGCTGATCAGTTACTCGTCGCAATAAAAAGTCAAACCCAATAGAAGAGGAGAACGGAAAGGAGTAAGTAGTAATGTATTTATTGTTGTCGTTTCTATCCACTAACTACAGTCAGTTAAACGATCACTGGCAAAAACATTCGGTTCTGAAGAAAGAAGGTAAGCGCGGTAGCGATAAGCCTTTTATCAAAGAGCTGGGTGGTTGTCTAGAAGTCATTGATTGGTCAACTAAACAAACTGTTTGGTCAATGCCTTTCAATAGTCCGGCCGGCACCTACCGGTTTTCGTCTGACTTACTAATGGTCAACTCTCTGCGGCAGGGAGCTATCAGTTTTGTTTCTCTGTCCAATAAGGCCGTAGTCGCAACTATCGGCAACGTTGCCTTCAATAAACCTCATTCGCTCATCAAAACAACCAGTGGTTTTATGGTTGCAAGCACGGGAGTTGACGCAATAGTGGAGGTGGATGGCAATGGCTCAATGCTCTATTCGTTCTTCTTCACAGAACACGGATACGAACTTGACCAACTCGGCACCAAACGATCGATTGATTTCAGTGCCAATCATCAAGGCGTTGAATATCCTTCCTTGCACCAAACGACCCATGTAAACTATGCAAGGTATGTCGACGCTACCGAGACAAGAATCGTTGCCACATTGTTTCATCCCGGTGAGCTGGTAATCATTGACAAAGAGTCCGGCGAAATAAAAATCATCTTGGATGGATTGAAAAATCCGCACAATCTGAAACCGGCTCTAGACAGACAAGTCCTCTGTAATACATCGGCCAACGCCGTAATAGTAATGAACGGCGACTTCGAGATCATTGATCAGTTCGGCGACGGCCTGGGTATGTCTTGGGTACAAGATGCCATATACTGTGAAGCAAGTGGTACCTTTATTGTGGCTGATGCGGATAATCATCGTTTGCTTGAACTCGACTGGAACGGAAGACCTGTCGACGATTACTCGTTTTCACAGGACAACCGTATTTACGAAGTTTGTGAATTCAATGGAAATGTCAAGCCATAAGGAGGGGGCTGGCTATGAAAACCAGAATTTTGACGTTTACTGATTGCTCTGATGTCGCCAGTAATGAACTGCGAGCGACACTGACCCGCATGATTGATGATCTCGACATGGATAGCAACATCATTGTTGAGCCTTTTGTCAACTGCAAGGAGTTCTCCGTCGTCAACTGCGCCTTCATGGTGCGTTTATTGGCGGAAAGCTATGACCCAAAAAAAACAATCTTCCTGATTATAGCCAATGCCTTGCCCACCGCACGATCCAATCGTGCGAGATTGGTTGGACGAACGAAAAACGGAATCCGTTTTGTGGCGGAGAACACAGGGACACTTTCTTGGCTATTGGATGACTTCGGCCTCAAAGAGTTATATGAATATTCATCCAAAGGCCTTGACGGTCAGACTTTTGTATCCTTCGGAGGAAAGTACTTTCACGCTCCTGAAGCGGTCAAAATTGCCAGCATGGCCGAGTTTAACGGTTATGATGTCAAGTTTGACCCTGCCAGATTGACGAGAGTAGCTATTCCCGAGGGGAGCGTCGTTCACATCGATAATTTCGGCGTGGCCAAAATCAAAATGGTCCTACCGGCTGATTTGAAAGACGGTGAACAGCTGCGGTTGGCAATAAACGGACAAGAATGGAACACGGTACTATACTCCCATGCCATGAAAAATCTACCTGATGGCACGTGGACTATTTACAAAGGCAGCTCAATGGGATTGGCAGAGATTGGTTGTGTACGCAGAGTCGTTACCGACTCCGGCTACTTTGGAATTGGTGATGTTATAAGTATGAAAAGGAGCTGACAATGAACAGTAACGGCAAGAAAGCACCTGTCCAGGCCATCCTTGGTCGCGGACATATCCAGGAAGTTATATCCGATCAAGACATATCCGAATTGCTGAGCGGACCACCCCTCAGAGTAAAGTGGGGAACTGATCCGACCAGCAAAAACATCCACCTTGGGAGATCGATACCCATCATGCTTCTGCGCGATTTGCAGCAGCTCGGGCATCAGATTGTTGTGATTATTGGCAATTTCACAGCCGAGATCGGCGACACAAGCGACAAAGATTGTGAACGGCCAGCCATTTCAACCGAGGCGGTGATACAGAACATGCAGACCTACATCCAGCAAATCGGCCAGATCCTTGATTTGGATAAGACCGAATTCCATTTCAACAAAGACTGGTGGGGCCAGATGGACTTCAGCCGCTTTGTTCGCATTACGGACTTGTTTTCCTTGGCAGAATTTTCGGCGAGAAACAATATCGCCAAACGTCTGCGGGAAGGAAAACGGGTATCCATCCGGGAGATGATCTATCCCATCATGCAGGGCTACGACTCCCTTCACTTAGATGCAGACATTGAGATAGGCGGCACCGACCAAAAGTTCAACATGCTGGCCGGACGAACAATCCAACGCGCTCACGGAAAGAAAGCCCAATCCCTGATCATGACGACACTGATTGAAGGACTAGACGGGCGCAAGATGAGTTCCTCCTGGGGCAACACGATTAACCTGACGGACAGTCCCGATGACATGCTCGGCAAACTTATGAGCATGAAGGACGAGATGATCATTCCTTACTATATCCATTTGACCCGCGTACCGCGCGAAGTCATTGATGAGTTCACGAGGAAGATGTCCGCCAACGAAGTCAACCCTCGCGATGTCAAGCTGGAACTGGCCGTTGCAATCGTCTCCGATCTCTACAGTTCTGATCTGGCGGAGAAAGCTGCTGCCGAATTCAAGAAAGTTTTCCAGCAACGAGAGTTGCCGGAAGACATGCCCTCTTTCCAAGTCAAGAACACCAACATTGTTGATGTCTTGCTGGAAATCGGGTTCGCCGGTTCGCGCAGCGCAGCAAGACGGTTGATAGAGCAAGGTGGCGTGCGCATAGACGACGCCAAAGTCTCCGAATTATCGTCTGAAATTCCCAACCAATGCGTAATTCGAAAGGGAAAGCTGCACTTTGCGAAAGTCGAAAAGGTGTAGCTGACGACCAGTTCGTCACCGAAGAGCATACCTAAAGGCACAGTCATCTACAGACTGCGCCTTTTTTATTTGCTTCTATTTTACTAGAAAAGGTTTAATAAGTTTTTTTGCTTGAGAAAAATCTATTGCTGAAGAATGTCCGCCATTAATGATTTTTAATTGACTGTGCGGATAATCATGAGATAATGATTCAGCCATTTCTTTTGGAGTAATTTCATCATCTCTCCCCACTAATATCAACACTTCTGACTCGTTTGATCTTATGGCTTTGACTGATAAGGAATTCCTTTTCCTGCCATTTATCTCATTAAAGAATGATTCTTTATTCTTAAATCTGTATGAAAGCGGGTAATTACGCTCAATCATATTATATGTTGTCTTAGCGTTATTTAAATTGGCTTCTTCTTGATGCAAATAAGGCTTACTAAGAGGCGACAAGAAAATGATTTTTTTAATCTTATTAAAATCATATTCTCTTAAGGCCAGGTCTATAATATACGAACCGAAGCTATGCGAGAATAATACTATCTGACTGGGCTTAATCATTTGCTTAGGCTTTCTTGGGCCAAAGAAATACTCTCCTCGATTAATAAAATCATACCAATCTTTTACATCTTTTATGCAATTGATAATTGAAAAATCACCATAACTATCGAAAGTACCTGAATATAAAGGACAAAGTACATTATAATCTTGGCTCATCAAAAAATCTATAAAACTGTTAGTTGCTGGGTATTTAGGAAAACCTGTTAGAAAAAGAACGAAATTATCCGATCTAGACGGAAATAATAATGCCCTCTTTCTTCCATTGATTTGAGTAATCATATTTAATAAAATAATTATATACTTGATAATAAATTTAGCTATAAGACTTCAGATCGATTAAATAACTCTAGAATTCGCCTCTCTTATAATTAAACAAATATAACATTTTTAAATAAATAAAACAATCCTTCGAACCTAAATTCTAGACCGAAGCACAACATAATCACAATAACCTTTTATACTCACAAATTTTTAAAATCTACTATTAAAATTTACTATAGTAACATATATCGAAATAAAAAGCCGGGATTTCCGGCTATAAACTACTGACCGTAGAATACCTGATATATGGACCAGGATCCGAATTGTTCTTTAGTCATAATAGATTGGCCGCTGACCATCAACGAAACTACCACAAAAACAAGAATAGTAGCGATAATCAGAGACACTCCAACTTTCAAGGAACGCTTAAGAGGCATTTTTCTACTCCTTTCTTTTAAGCTACGTGCAATCATAAAATCCCAATGTATTTATATAATAAAACTAGTTACCATAACTGTCAACTAAATGAAAGAGCGAAAAACTATATAAACACAACATTATATACAAAAACTCTCTAATCTGCTTTAATTAACTTAGCAACCTAATAACCATTAAATAAATGTCTCGTCAGCCCTCCCTAACTCCAGCCAAAATCTCCGTCGCCATCGCCCTAATCACTGAAAAAGAAATAAGCAGACAAATCTCTAAAGCCAGTCAGGCTATAGCCAATCTTTTTGAGAATAATAATATCATAGACAATAGGGCTTTCCCCGCCCACATCTCGCTTTATCTGGGCGGTTTTGCTAAAGAAGATATCCCGGCCGTCAAAAAAACTCTCGAGCCTTTTAAAGAAACCATTCCTAAAATAACTCTGACCGTAAAAAAGATCCGCTTAAAGTCTCCTGGCTTCATTTATCTTGATCTTGAACTGCCAAAAGTACTTTTAGTCTCATATCAGAAGATGATTGAAAGTCTAGCCGTCATCCATCAACAAGACCCCGTCTATCGCCCAAGAATTATCAATAGATGGGCCAAACTGACTGGAAGCCAAAAAGCTTCTCTAAAGCATTATGGTGATTATAAAATTAAAGATCGACTTAATCCGCATATCTCTATCGCCTTGGTAGTCGAAAAACATGGGAAAGCTGCGCTTAAGCTAGCCAAAGAAATCATTACTCTGCCTCAAGAAATAAAAATCCGCCGAATACAAGCCGTCGATATCGGGCATAAAAATGAAAAATGGCAAATTCTGTAAATCATAACCTGATTGCCTTTTTCCTCTATATTTAGTAAGATTGATAGTAAGATAATCGATAAAACCTATAAATAGAATGAAAAATTCTAAAGATAAAAAAGTCATCCTGACCGGGGACCGACCAACCGGACCGCTCCATCTTGGCCATTACATCGGCTCCCTAAAGAACCGTATTGAGCTCCAAAAAGATTACCAAACCTTTATTCTAATAGCCGATGTCCAGGCGCTGACTGACCACGCAGAAAAACCAGAGATTGTTAGAGAAAATATTTTAGAAGTAGCCCTGGATTACTTGGCTGTTGGCATTGATCCTAAAATCTCCACTATTGTCATTCAATCCTTGGTTCCTGAGATTGCCGAACTGACCATTTACTATCTAAACCTGGTAACTTTAGCCCGTCTCCAGAAAAATCCGACTGTCAAAAGCGAAATGAAACAGAAAGGTTTCGGTGCCAATGTCCCGGCCGGCTTCCTAATGTACCCGGTAAGCCAGGCTGCCGATATAACCGCCTTCGGCGCTCATCTAGTTCCCGTCGGCGAGGATCAAATGCCGGTCATTGAGCAAACAATCGAGATTGTAAAATCATTTAACCGCATTTATAAACCGACACTAGTTGAGCCCAAGGGCTTGCTTTCCGATATAGGGCGGTTACCGGGACTAGATGGCAAAGCCAAGATGAGCAAGTCGCTCGGCAACTGCATCTATCTTTCCGACTCCTACAAGACTTTGACTAAAAAAGTTAATAGCATGTATACCGATCCGAATCATCTTAGAATAGAGGATAAAGGCAAGGTAGAAGGCAATATGGTCTTCGCCTATCTAGACGCTTTCGATCCTGATAAAGCCGAGGTTGAAAAGTTAAAAAAACAATATCGCGCCGGCGGCTTAGGCGATACAGCGGTAAAAAAGAGATTGCTAGAAGTTTTGGAAAGCTTATTGAGCCCGATAAGGACGCGGCGAGAGGAACTGGCTAAGGATCCGGCCGAGGTTTGGAAAATATTAAAGCAAGGAACCGATAAGGCGCGCGAAACCACTTCCCTGATTATAAAGGATGTCCGCGAAGCCATGAAAATAGATTACTTCTAAAATGTTTCTCTAAATAAAAAATCCCCGCTATTACAGCGGGGATTTTTTATTGCCTTAACTGCCAAAAGTCATGAAGTTGGAGCTTTCATACCTTTTAACAGCTCGGTAGAATATCTTAATCGATAAAATAAACCAAAAGACAGTCAAAGCTGCTATTAACAAAAATTTGAGCTCTGAAATATTCCTTACAGCTTCTACGGGCAAGGCCCCGATCAAAAGAGATGGAATTAAAAAAATAAAAATAAATCTCATAACACCTTGAAAAGCTCCTCCATGAAAAATCGAAGGAGTCAAAAATAATTCAAACAGCCCGGAAGACACGGAATTGGCATCCATAAAAAAGAAACTGATCGAAAAAACCGCAATGACTATCGATAAGAATGTTATCGTAGTCATAATAATCAACGCCAGCATCATTAATAATTGAATCAAGTCCATTCTAATCAAAACAGCATAAACAGCTAACGAAGCAACGCCAAAAACGATATCACCGACCGCCGAAGAACTGAATGCGGAGGTAGCAACTCTTAATAAAATATTTTTGGGCGACAACATAAAACGATCAAAGGATCCTGACGCGACATAATCCGGCAGTTTACGGACTCCTATCGCTACCGAAAAAACCAAACCGTAGGAAAGAGCGCCGAAGCCTAACAAACCGACAATATCAGCCGCCGTCCAGCCGCCGATTACTCCCACTGATTTGACAAAAAATACCCAGAGCAGAACAAAAGCCGAGTTATTGATAGCCATGCCAATCACATTCATTAAAAAGCTAGTGCGAAGCTCAGCGCTACTTTGAATATTCTTCTTTATCGCATACCAAGCGAAATATAATTCCTTAAACATATTAACCGCCATTAATAGATACTTTTTCTTTAGCCCTGGAGAAAATAAAAATCATCCCTGAAAGCAGAACCGCAATCCAGAACCATTGGATACTTAACAGCCGATACCAATTCCCAGACCAGGATCCATAAACCGTATGCGTAATGAACTGAGAAGCGCCAAACGGACTGTAAAGCGACAGCTTATACATAATAGGAGGGAAAAGCGCAATAGGCAAATAGGATCCGCCCAAAATCATAACCGACTTGTCGATGATCCAAAACAAGGGGTTTATATCCTCTATCCAAAAAGCCATTAAACCTACTATGGTATACAAGATTAAAGACAGGAGCATGGCGCCCAAAAAAGTCATGGCTAAGGTGGGAATGAAAATAACCAGCTTCATAGTAGCTGGAAACCCGACAGCTAATGATAAAATCAAGGTTCCTACCACTGTTGCTACTAAAAAAGAATAGAGTCCCGATCCTATTTGCCACCAAAAACGATAACTAAGATATGAGACCGGCTTACTGAATAATACTTCCACATTGCCCGATTGGACATCCTGCATAATAAGCCTAGAAATATCCCTCAGCCTTAAAGTGGAAAAAGCGAAATAGAAAAAAATACTCCAGGCCACAAAAATATATTCCGTGCCATTAACCGCTCCTCCGTTAAGATTAAAAACATACCAGTAAATAATCAATAACACTCCGCAACGCGCTACAATAATAACCGTATCCAAGATTAATCGTCCCGGATATTGAATTCTATCTCTAATTAGAATGCTTAAAATTTTTCTAGCCAGCTTCATTCTTTTCATATATATGTCGAATAACCGTCTCTAAGTCAGCATCGTAAACATCAATATCCTCGACCTCGAACAACTCCAGTAGTTGCTTCAAAGCTTCTTTAACGCTCACCTTATTAATATCGACCACGACTGTAATCTTATTGTCGCACTTTTCCCGATAACTCAAACCAGCTAACAACTTCGGGAATTTCTCAAACCTAGACATTGGAACCAAATCGACATACTTTTCATAAATAAATGTCTTAGCCAGGTCCTCAGTTAGCAAATCTTTCACTAAAACGCCATGGTTGATGATAATAGTCCGATTGCAAAGAGACTCAATATCGCCGACATCATGGGAAGTTAAGAAAATAGTAGTTTTTTCTTCCTTATTTATCCTCAGCAGTAAATCCCTTAAAGATTTTTTAGCCACCACATCCAGGCCAATCGTCGGCTCGTCTAAAAGAATTAGTTGAGGTTTATGAATTAGAGAGGCAGCCACTTCGGCGCGCATCCTTTGGCCTAAAGACAGCTTGCGCACCGGCTGATCAATGAATGAACCTAAATCAAAAATTTCCGTCAACTCCTCTAAGCGCTGTTTTATCTGGGACTCGCTCAAATCATACATTACGCCAAAAAACTCCAACGAATCAGTCAATGGCAGATTAGGTAGAAGCTGAGAACGTTGGCCAAAGACCGTACCGATTTTATAAGCCAGTTTTTTGCGATCTTTGACTGGATCGAGACCTAAAACGTTAGCGCTGCCAGAAGTCGGGTGCAATATCCCCGTTAACATCTTTATAGTTGTAGACTTTCCAGCACCGTTAGGCCCGATAAAGGCTATGCGTTCTCCCTCGTCAACTGTAAAAGAGATATCATTAACGGCTGTTAACTCCTTGATTTCCGGAGCAAAAAGGTTCTTTAGCCAACCAGCCTGCTGTCTTTTAATGGGGAAAGTGAATTTTTTAGACAAGCCTTTGACCGTTATTGATTTCATAAGTGTTTTTAGGATATATTTATATATTTTACATCCGAAGGAAGGTTTTAGCAATTAGTATCCAGCTTAAATTTCAAAGCCCGGCCTCTAATGACCGGGCTTGTCTCTGTTACGTAGCAAGTTACGTAACAATCATTTTTATTGCCAATTTTATCTTTTATCCTTAATCTCCTGCAAAAGTTTTTCTTTAAACTCCTCTACCTTTATGCTTCCCTGATCGCCATCGCCGCGCTTGCGGACTGCCACCGACTTATCAGTAACCTCTTTCTCTCCGACAACCAGGATATATGGCGTTTTTTGTTTCTCGGCATTCCTAACCCTTTTACCAAGTGATTCATTGCTGTCGTCAATCTCGACTCTGATACCAGCTGATTTTAAATCATTTAAAACTTCCCTTCCGTAATTACTGAACTTTTCTGAAACCGGGATAATAACCGCCTGAACCGGCGACAGCCAAGCCGGGAAAATACCGGCGTAATGCTCAATCAAAATCCCCAGGAATCTTTCAATTGAACCGTAGACAACTCGATGAATCATGACCGGCCGTTTTTCCTGACCATCATTATCCACGTATTTGAGATCGAATCTTTCCGGCAGATTCATATCTAGCTGAATCGTCCCGCATTGCCAGGTTCTGCCAATAGCGTCCTTGATATGGATATCAATCTTCGGACCGTAAAAAGCCCCATCCCCTTCATTAATCTTATACTCTAATCCGGTAGCGTCCAAAGCGTTTTTTAGGCCGGTTGTCGCCGCTTCCCAAGCCTCATCGCTACCGATTGATTTCTCCGGCCGAGTTGAAAGTTCAAGATGATAGCTAAGGCCGAAAACGGAATAAACCTCTTCAACTAATTTTAGAACGCCTAAAATTTCTTCCTTGATTTGATCCGGTCGCATAAAGATATGAGCATCATCCTGATGGAAAGCGCGAACCCGGAACAATCCCGCTAAGACGCCGGAGAGCTCATGACGATGGACTAAGCCGACTTCCGCCCAACGTAGTGGTAAGTCGCGATAAGAATGCAAGCCTTCTTTATACATCATAAGTCCGCCAGGGCAATTCATCGGCTTAATGGCATACTCCATTTCATCAATCATCGTCTCATACATATTCTCGCGATAATTTTCCCAATGGCCCGAAACTTCCCAAAGCTTTTTCGAAAGCATAACCGGCGTCTTTATCTCATCATAACCGGCCTTGCCATGGGCTTGGCGCCAATATTCCAACAACTCATTCCAAACAACCATGCCTTTAGGTTTAAAAAACGGGAAGCCGGGACCTTCCTCATGAAAAGAGAATAAATCCAACTCTTTGCCAAGTTTTTTATGATCTCGCTTTTCCGCTTCTTCTAAAATTTTTAAATATTTTTGCAATTCATCCTTAGTTTCGAAAGCGACGCCGTAAATCCGCTGCAGCATTTTATTCTTTTCACTGCCCTTCCAATAAGCGCCGGCGATTTTCATCAATTTAAAATGCCCAAGCTCTTTAGTACTTTCAACATGCGGCCCACGGCAAAGATCTTCGAATTCTCCGACTTGGTAAAAACTAACCGAAGTTTCACCGCTTTCAGCTAAGTCGTTAATCAATTCTTTTTTATACGGCTGATCAGCCATTTTTTTCAATGCCTCTTCAATAGAAGTTTCTGACCTGATAAATTCTAATTTCTTTTTTATCAACTCTTTCATTTTTTCTTCTATCGTCTTTAAATCATCAGGCGTAAAAGTCTTATCACCCAAGTCAAAATCGTAATAGAAACCGTTTTCAATTGTCGGGCCAATAGCGAATTTTACTTCGCCGAATAACTCCTTAACCGCATAAGCTAAAACATGCGAAGTTGAATGGCGAATTTTTTCCAATTTTTCATTCATATTATTGTATTTAATTTTTTTATTCGTATTTGCAAACGTTAAAAAACAAAAAACTCCCATCTCAAAAACATATCAAAGACATGATCTTGGGACGAGAGTTTTAATTCCCGCGGTTCCACCCACTTTCCTCAGCCACAGCCAAGGCTCTTTTTATATAAACTTAGCGGATAAATCCGATAGCGTCGAACCTTTTTCGACAACCATAGAAGGTTGGTATCCTTCTCAATCGCTTAAGGGTATTTTACAATAGAGTAGATGCAACTGTCAATTTAAAAAAATATCGCCTAAATTAGCCCCATTCTTGTTATTTTGCCCATTTTCTGATAAAATCTAACCAATATGACTTACGCCATTGATAAAATCAAAGAGGAGATAAAAAGCTCTATTATCGCAGCAACGGGCGAAAATATCGATCCTAGCAACTTACTAATAGAAACGCCGCCGAATCCGGAAATGGGCGATTTTGCCGTTTCTTGTTTTTACCTTTCAAAACTCCTAAGACGCTCTCCCAATATCCTAGCCGAGGAGCTTAAAACTAAAATTAAACCGTCTTCAACCTTCAAATCAGTCCAAAATATCGGTCCTTATGTTAATTTTTTCCTTAATTCGAAGAATTTAGCCCAAAAAACCTTAAAAGAAATCGAATCCAAGGGCTCGAAGTTCGGCCAATTAAAAGCCGAAAAAGAAAAATTAATGATCGAATACTCCCAGCCCAATACTCATAAAGAATTTCATGTTGGCCATCTTCGCAATGCTATTTTAGGCTCAATCCTAGTCAATACCTATCGTTTCGGCGGTAAGAAAGTCATCGCCGCCAATTATATCGGCGATATCGGCTCTCATGTTGCTAAGTGCCTTTGGGCGCTAGAAAAATTCCACGCTGGCGAAGAACCAAAAGAACATAAAGGCCAATTCCTTGGCGCTATTTATACTGAGGCTTGCCAAAAAATAGAAGAAAACGAGGAATTTAAGAAAGAAGCGGCGGAAATACAAGTAAAACTGGAAAATGGCGATAAAAAACTCCTAGCCTTATGGAAAAAAACCCGCGCTTGGAGTCTCGACAATTTTAATGATATTTATAAAACCCTTGATATTAAATTTGATAAGTTTTTTTACGAAAGCGAAGTCGAAAAACCCGGTAAAAAGCTGGTCGCCGATCTTTTAGAGAAAAAAATCGCTGAAAAATCAAAAGGAGCGGTTATTATCGACTTAGATAAGTATAAATTGAAGCAATTCCTGCTTTTGAAATCAGACGGCTCTTCCCTCTATTCGACTAAAGAACTAGCCTTAGCTAAGCTTAAATTCGAAAAATTCAAAATCGATGCTTCATATATTATTGTCGATAACCGGCAAAGCTTCTATTTCCAACAATTCTTTAAAACCTTGGAGATCATGGGCTTTAAAGAAAAAACCGCCCATATTTCTTACGAATTTGTAACCCTGAAAGACGGGGCTATGGCTTCACGCAAAGGCAATGTCATTATCTTTGAAGATTTTTTTGCTGAAATTATTAAAAAAACCAATGAAGAGACCGCTAAACGTCACAGCGATTGGTCGCCGGAAAAGATAGCTAAGACCGCGGAAAATATCGCTTTAAGCGCCATTAAATTCAACATGATTAAAGTCGGCAATAATAGCATCATCGTTTTCGATATGGAAGAAGCCCTGAGCTTCGATGGCTTTACCGGCCCCTATCTCCAATATACTGTCAGCCGTATCAACAGCATTTTTAGGAAAGAAAAAGCCAAGAGCCTCAAGGAAGTTGACTTATCCCTCCTAAACAGCGAATTAGAAAAAGAAATTTTGATTAAATTGGCGGAATTTCCCGAGAGCATTAAAAAAGTCATCGAAAGCAACGAGCCAAGCGTCTTAGCAAAATATCTTTTCGAGCTTGCAAAAAGCTTTTCTCGCTTTTATCAGGAAGTTCCGATAATCACCTCGGAAGAAAAAATAAAATTCGCTAGATTATCTCTAATCTCAGCCGTTAAACAAGTTTTAGTCAACGGCTTAACTCTTTTAGGAATAAAAGAATTGGAAGAAATGTAATTTAGAAATGAAAAAAGAAATCGCTTTAAAAAAACTTAATGACGATTGGGCGAAAAAAATAAATTCTCCGCTTCTAACTACTTGCAACCGGATCGTTCCGGGAGACGGTAACGCAGAAGCGGAAATTTTATTTATCGGCGAAGCACCGGGAAAAAAAGAAGACGAAACAGGAATTCCTTTCGTCGGCGCCGCCGGAAAATTCCTAAACGAAATGTTATCGTCGATCAATTTAAAAAGAGAAGATGTTTATATCACTAATATCATAAAATGCCGGCCGCCAGAAAATCGCGATCCACTACCTGAGGAAATAGAAGAATTCTTGCCTTGGCTTTACGCTCAGATCGATTTAATAAAACCAAAGATTGTTGTAACCTTAGGCCGCCACTCTCTTTCAACTCTGATTCCCAATCAAAAAATATCAATAGTCCATGGTACGATCTTACGAAAAAACATCCCTAATTTAGACCTTATTTCGGTATTCGCTCTCTATCATCCGGCCGCCGCCCTCTATAACGGCTCGCTGAGAAAAGTATTAATTGAAGACTTTAAAAAAATTCCAACCGCCATTAAATCGTTAAAGAAAAAATAATCCTAAGAGGTTTGCGATAAAAAAGTCAAACATAAAATCCCCCTCTGCAGATGGGGGATTTTATGTTTGAGAAAATTTTTATTTCTTTTTCTTTTTTGCGGTTTTCTTTTTTGCAACTTTCTTTGCTGCTTTCTTTACTACTTTCTTTTTTGCAACTTTCTTTGCTGCTTTCTTTTTTGCTGCCATTTTTATCACCTCCTTTCAAGTGGGATTTTATTTCTTTTTCTTGTTTAAATATTTTTTCAAAAAAATATTTTAAACTACTTTTATTATAACATAAAAAAATGATGTCAACAATAGTTTTCCACAGGCAAGAAAATATTTTTTATTTTTTTTCTTCACTAAAATGAAATTAAAAAAAATATTCGGCGAATATTTTTTTTAAAACGATAAATAAATCATCTTCTTAAGCGATAAATCTCAAGATAATTGCGCGTCTTCATCTATTAAAATATTTTATTACTAAAAAAGAAAATTACCCGGTTCAAAGCTCGATTCCCGCCGATTTTTTTATCCCCTTTTCGCTTAATTGGAAAGAAACAGAAATAAATTGCATTATTATTTTCATAGTGCTAGAATAAAGCCATAAAGAGGCTGGAACGATCAAAAACCATGAAAGATAAAAAAATAAAAGTCCTGATTATCGAAGATGATCGCGACTTGGCTCAAATTTATTCTTTAAAGCTCAAAAGCGAAGGTTTCGAAATCGCCGAAACTTCCGACGGCGCCGTCGCCATTGAAACTATCAAGAAGGAAAAGCCGGATATCGTCCTACTTGATCTAGTCTTGCCTAATATGGACGGCTATACTATATTAGATAAAATGAGAAAAGATCCTGAATTAAAGAATACCTCAGTCTTTGTTTGGAGCAACCTGACCCAGGAAAATGAAATCCAAAAGGCGAAAAAGCTAGCTATCAACGAATACCTGATAAAATCCGACTATACTCCGACAACTCTCGCCAAAAAACTGTTCGACCTGATAAAAAATAAAAAATAAAAGATACTTGTCATGCCAAAACCAACTATCAATGAAAGCTGTATCGCCTGCGGCACTTGCGAAGCTATCTGCCCAGCCGTTTTTAAAGTCCAAGATGTCGACAATAAGCACATCGCTACTGTTTTAGAAGCTGATTACGCGGCTGAAAAGGCTAATATTGATGACGCTATTAATTCCTGTCCGGTACAAGCCATCGCTTGGCAGGAGTAAATATATAAGAACCAAAGCATTGTCGTGCCGAAGGTGTACTAGGGGATGTGAAAGCATCCCTTTTCTTTTTTAAAGAAAAATTGACTCCGAGACCGTAAAATGCTAGAATTGGGTAGATATAAAAATAGCAAAAGCGCCAATATTCTGACTATCATCAGAAAAGCTGCTGAAAGAAATCCCTCGTAATAAGGGAGAATAGACTCAGCCGGAAACGCCCGTAACCGCGATAAATCAAGTTAAATTCCGAGATGGTACCGCCCGCGAGGGCTCCGGATAGCCAGGCTCGGTTTTTTTAATTAATTTTCAATTTTAAATTGCAATAATATGACCGAAGAAAAAAAATGGGTTAATCCGATTCCTGAAAAAGAAAAAGAAATCGAAAAATTTTGGCAAGAGAATAAGATCTTCGAAAAATCGTTGGAAAAAACCGCAAAGGGGCCTGTTTTTAATTTTTACGACGGTCCGCCTTTCGCAACCGGCACTCCTCATTACGGCCATTTAGTCGCTAGCGTCATGAAAGATGTCGTTCCGCGCTATTGGACTATGAAAGGTTATTATATCGAAAGAAAGTGGGGCTGGGACTGCCATGGCTTGCCAATTGAAAATATTGTTGAAAAAGAATTGAGCTTTAAGAGTAAGAAGGATATCGAGGAGTACGGCATAGAAAATTTTAACGAACTTTGCCGATCAAAAGTCTTAAGCTATGTCGAGGAATGGAAAAAGACCATTTCCCGCTTCGGACGCTGGGCAGATATGGAAAATTCCTATCGAACTATGGATTTGCCTTATATGGAAAGTATTTGGTGGGTTTTTAAGGAGCTTTTCAATCGAGGTTTGGTTTATGAAGGCTATAAATCGATGCATGTTTGTCCTCGCTGTGAAACAACCCTCTCTCAACAAGAAGTCAGTGAAGGTTATAAAGATATTAAAGACTTATCGGCAACTGCGAAATTCGAATTAGCCGATGAACCAGGAACTTTCGTTTTGGCCTGGACGACAACCCCTTGGACTTTGCCAGCCAATGTGGCTTTAGCGGTTGGCGAAGATGTGGAGTATGTTTTAGTGTTATTGCAAGGGAATGAGAGTAAAGAAGAAAGCTTTATCCTTGCTAAAAATCTTGTAGAGAAATTATTAGCCGGTAAAGAATACAAGATCATAAAAGAACTAAAAGGCTCGGACTTAGTCGGTAAAAAATATAAGCCGCTATTCCCCTACTACTTGGATAAAGAATTAAATAATAAAGAAAATCTTTATACTCTTGTTAGCGCTGATTTCGTTACAACCGAAGACGGTACCGGTGTCGTCCATATCGCGCCGGCTTTCGGGGAAGACGATATGAGGCTTGGCCAGGAAAAAAACCTGCCTTTCATCCAAAATGTCACCATGAGCGGCCATTTCAAGGATGAAGTCGAGGATTTTAAAGGTCTAAATGTCAAACCGATCGAAGATAGCCAAGCTACTGATATTGAAATAATAAAATACTTGTCCGGCAAGAGCTTATTATTCGCTAAAGAGAAATATGAGCATAGCTACCCGCATTGCTGGCGTTGTGATACTCCTTTAATCAACTATGCGACCTCTTCTTGGTTCGTAAAAGTGACGGAAGTAAAGCCTAAAGCTTTAGAATTAGCTAAGGAAATTAATTGGTCGCCTAATCATATCAAAGAAGGCCGATTCGGCAAATGGCTCGAAGGCGCGCGCGACTGGTCTATCTCCCGCCAAAGATTTTGGGCTAGCGTCATGCCGATTTGGCGTTGCGAATGCGGCGAGCAAATCGTTTTCGGCTCAGTAAAAGAACTTGAAGAAGCCTCCGGCGAGAAAATAGCCGATCTCCATAAGCATATTGTCGATAAAATAAGCGTCCCCTGCCCGAAATGCGATAAAAAAATGAAGCGCATCCCTGATGTTCTTGATACCTGGTTCGATTCCGGCTCAATGCCTTACGCCCAAGTCCATTACCCTTTTGAAAATAAGAAGGAATTCGAGAACAGTTTCCCGGCGCAATTTATCGCCGAGGGTGTCGATCAAACTCGCGCTTGGTTTTATTACCTTCACATTATCGCCTCAGCTATAAAAGACGGCAGCGCTTTTTCTAATGTCATCGTTAATGGAATCGTCTTGGCGGAGGACGGTAAAAAAATGTCAAAAAAGCTCCAAAACTATCCTGAACCTGAAATCGTCATGGAAAAATACGGGGCTGACGCTTTAAGATATTATCTTCTATCATCGCCGGTAATGTCTGCTGAGAATATGAATTTTTCAGAAGCCGGCGTCAAAGAAGCGATGCAAAAAATCGTCATGTTGACTAATAACATTCTTAATTTCTATAAGCTATACGCTGAAGAAAAACAAGAAGGCGACGATTCCTCAAAAAATATCCTAGACCGCTGGCTCCTCGCCAAGCTCAATGACTTGATAAAAGAGGTGACCGAATCGATGGAAGCTTATGATTTGCCGCGTTCTGTTCGGCCAATCCAGGAATTCATCGATGAATTTTCGACTTGGTGGCTAAGGCGTTCCCGAGATCGTTTTAAAGATGAGAATGAAGAAGATAAAAAACAAGCTTTAGCGACTTTTAAATATGCTTTACTAGAAATGTCGAAGATCATGGCGCCTTTTACGCCATTTATCGCCGAACATCTATATAAAGAAACCGGTGGCGAAAAACAATCAGTCCATTTAGAATCTTGGCCGAAATTCAATCAAGATTATAACAATCAATATTCGTATTTAATTGAAGATATGAAATCTATACTGGATGTAGCAACGTTAGTTCATTCCATTCGTTCATTGAAGGGCATAAAAATTCGTCAACCACTGAATAACTTATACTTCTCAAGCTCTATCGGTGAAAAAGATCAAGATAATATTAATAACTATTGCAAAATATTATCTGACGAAATCAATATTAAAAATGTCATTTTTGAAAGAAGTCGTAATTTCTATGATCAAAAAAAGAAAGAAAGTGATCTATTAAATAGAAATATTATAGTACAAGAAACGATGCGATCGATCATTGTTATTGATATAAGTATAACCGATGAGCTTCGAGCTGAAGGATTGACTCGAGAAATAATTAGAACGATTAACGGCTTAAGAAAAGACCAAGGACTGACTATCAAGGACAAGATAAAAATCGAATGGCAAAGCGAAAGTAAAATGGCTCAAGCTGTTTTAAGCGATGAAAAAACCAAGCAGGAAATCGTTAAAGCTGTCTTAGCGGATGAGTTCGTAAATAGCGACTCGCTTGATAAGTTTTCAGAATTGAACGGCGAAAAAATTGCGATTAGAATTACCAAAATTTAAACCATACAAATAATGTCCCCGACTAAAAAACCGGAGCTTCTCCTGCCGGCTGGCAATTTAAAAAAACTGAAAACCGCTTTCGAATACGGTGCCGACGCCGTCTATCTTGGACTACCACAATTTTCCCTACGCGCCAAGACGGGTTTTGATCTCAAAACCCTTAAAGAAGGTATAATTTACGCCCATAAGCTTAAGAAAAAAGTTTATGTGACAATCAATATCTTCGCTCACAATAAGCATATTAAAGCTCTTCCACCTTATTTAAAAACCTTAGCCTCATTAAAGCCCGATGCTATAATTCTCTCCGATCCGGGAGTCTTAAGCATGGTAAAAAAATATCTCCCGAAGACCGAAATCCATCTTTCAACCCAAGCCAATACCCTAAACTATGAAGCGGTTAAATTTTGGTCGAAAAACGGCGTTAAAAGAATCATCCTCGGCCGGGAAACCAGTCTTAAGGACATTAAAGAGATAAAAAAACTAGCCCCGAAAACGCAATTGGAAGTTTTCGTCCATGGCGCCATGTGCCTAAGCTATTCCGGTCGCTGTTATCTTTCCGCTTGGCTCAATAACCGCAGCGGCAATCTCGGCGAATGTACTCAGCCTTGCCGCTGGAATTATAAAATGTATATCGAAGAGCCGCTGCGTCCAGGAGAACTGATGCCCTTAGAAGAAGATAAGAACGGCACTTACATTTTAAATTCTCGAGACTTAAGACTGATAAGATATTTGCCGGAACTCTTAAGCGCCGGCATTACCTCTTTTAAGATCGAAGGCCGAACAAAAAGCGCTTACTACCTTGCCATGGTTACAAAATGTTATCGCCAAGCCATCGAAGCGACTATAAAAAATAAAAATAAGAAAACTTTAAATTCAAAACTACTAGAACTGGAAAAAGAACTGGAAAAAATAGATAACCGCGGCTATACGACCGGCTTCATGTTTGAAAAAACGAAGACTAAGGAACAACAAAATTTCTTAAGCTCGAAAGCAACCTCGAACTGGCAGTTGGCCGGCGAGATTGTTGAAGTAAAAAAAGATAAAAAAGGCTTAAAGATCTACTTCCAAGCCCATAATACTTTAAAGGCTGGCGAAATGGCGGAGATTGTTACCCCTGGGAGGCAATATTCTCTAAAATTCCCAGCCATCTACTCAAAAAAAGGAGAAAAAATCGAGGAAGTGCATGGCGGAACAGCCGACATTTACAACTTTAATTTGCCGGCTGAGTATGATATAGTAAAGGCAGGAATCATTAGGATTCCGCTGAAATAATCATCATGATTTCTTACTTAAAAGGGCGAATCATCCATAAATCGTCTTTCCTGAAAAAAGATAATTACTTAGTTATTAGTACCGGTAATATCGGCTATAAAGCTTATGTTCTCGACCGGACTCTTAATAACAGAGGGCTAGGAGAAGAAATCGAATTATTTACTTACACTCAAGTCGGAGAAACGGTTCTTGATTTATACGGTTTCGAATCGATGGAAGAATTGGAATTCTTCGAATTACTACTTACTCTTTCCGGTATCGGGCCTCGCTCCGCTTTAGACATCTTGAAAAAAGGCAAGATTGCCGACATAAAAAACGCCGTCGCTTCCCAAAATCATAAAATCCTCAGCCAAGTATCCGGCATCGGCCCGAAAACGGCGGAAAAAATAGTTATCGGCTTAAAAGATAAGCTGGCTGGAGACTATAAAGCCGACTCCGGAGAAAATTGGAGTGATAATTTCAACGAAGCTCTCGAAGCCCTAATCGGCTTAGGCTATAACGCCAACCAAGCCAAAAACGCTTTAAGCGAAATCAAAGGCGAATCAACTGAAGAAAAAATCAAACAAGCTCTTAAATATTTAAGCGGTAAAAAAAATTAATATGTCCAATATCCTTAAGAATCGCCAAGCTGTCAAAGCTTCCATCGCTAACTTAGGAAGCCAAATGATGCAATCATGGAAAATAAATATCCCTGCCCGAGTACCAGATAGGTATCGAACTACTAGCAATGCGGTTTTTTGCGGCATGGGCGGTTCCAATCTTGCCTCAGAAATGGCTTTGCATGTTTTTAAGGATAAGATTAGCAAACCCGTTATCCTTGTCCGCGATTACGATCTTCCAGTTTGGGCTAATAAGAATACCCTCGTCATCCTTAGTAGCTACTCGGGATCAACCGAAGAAGTCTTAAGCTGTTTCCAGCAAGCCTTGAAAAAAAATTGCCAAATCGTCGTTATCGCTTCGGGCGGAGAACTTGTAAAAAAAGCTGAAAAAGAAAAGATTCCGGTTTTCATAGTCGATAAGTCGCTTAATCCCTCCGGCCAACCTCGCTACGCCGTCGGGGCTCAAATGGGCACTGTCCTAGCCATTTTTAAAAAGACTGGCCTAATTAATATCAATCAGGAAGAAATCGAGCAGGCCGCCGAATACTTAGGAATCCTTAACGAGCTTTTCGCCGAAAAAACAGCCGAGAATCCGGCTTTTGAAATTGCGAAAAGGATCAAAGGTAAAACGCCGCTAATTATTTCCGCTGACTTCCTTTCCTCTAATGGCCATATCCTCGCCAATCAACTTAATGAAAGCGCCAAGAACCTCGCCTATTCTTTCCTAATCCCGGAACTTAATCATCATCTCTTAGAAGGCTTGGAATTCCCGAAAGCCAGCAGTAAGAACTTGATCGGCTTAATGCTTAACGCTTCCTCGCTCCCGGAAAGAATTAGGAAAAGATATTCGGTAACCGGCAAGGTACTCGCTAAGAAAAATATCGACTATATCGAATATTGGATCGAGGGCGATAATCTTTTCCTCGCCGCCTTAGAAACTTTATCTTTCGGCAGCTGGCTTAGCTATTACCTCTCAGAAATGAATGGCGTCGACCCGACTCTCATTCCTTGGGTTGATTACTTCAAGAAAGAACTGAAAAAATAAGAAGCTGACTCCTAAAAAGCATGCTCATCAAACTAAAAAGGATTCTTGACTATATCGAATCCCATAGCAAAACTTTCGGCGTTTTGCTTTTTTTGTTTGCCTTTTTTTATTTCTCTTGGCTGCAATTTAATACCGGACTCGGCGATCCCGATAGCTATTACCATTTAAAAATCAGCCAACTTATCTTTGAATTAAAATCGCCGGTTTATAATTTTCCTTATCTTCAATTTACGACCTTAAAGGATTATTATATCGATCATCACCTCCTTTATCATCTCTACTTAGCGCCTTTTATTGGTTATTTCGGCCTTTTCCTCGGCGGCAAGATAGGCCATACCCTATTAGCCTCTTTATCGATCGTTGCTTTCTACTTTCTAACTAAAAAATTAAAAATAAAATACGCTTTTTTCCTCGTCCTCTTACTTTTCTTAACGCCGGCTTATATCTTTCGCATCAATCTGATTAAAGCCCAGCCCCTTTCCTTGATTATCGTTTTTCTTTCAACCTACTTTATTATTAAAAGAAAATTATCCGCCCTGATCGCTTTAAGTTTTATTTATGTTTGGTCTTACGGCGGCTGGGCGATCCTGCCTATTATCGCACTAACTAATATCTTTTCCGAAAGCCTTAAAGAGTTAGCTGATTTTTCAAGATCTTCTTTAGCCGGTTTTATAAAAAATATTTTCAGTAAAAGAAATATCCAACTGATCTTAGCCGTTTTAACCGGCTTAGCTCTTGGAATAGTTATTAACCCTTATTTTCCGAAAAACCTCCCCTTTTATTTCGATCAAGTCGTTCAAATAGGACTTTTCAATTACCAATCGAAAATCGCCGTCGGCGCCGAATGGTATCCTTACGGACCTTTAGACTTCTTAATTAAGATAGGCGTACCTTTTATCTTATTCCTTTTAAGCTTAGTATTATTTTTTAATTATCATAAAAAACTCAATAAGAATACCTGGTTTATTTTTATCCTTAGTTGTCTTTGGCTAATAGCTACCGTAAAATCAAGAAGAAACCTGGAATATTTCGCTCCTTTCGCCTTATTACTTTTCGGATTGCTTTATACCGAGGCAGTTAATAATCCTTATATCAAGAATGAACTAGCGCCAATAGCTAGAAATATTAAAAAATATATATGCGATACGAAAATCCATTTCTATTTTTTAATTTCTATCGCCATAATTTGCTGTTTTTTAAATATAGCCTTAATCGGCGAAAAAATAAGAGCCTCATTCAATAAAGACTACCGGGAAGACTACTTAAAAGCGGAAAGCGCGGTCATTAAAAACAATAGCGAAAAGGACGAGATTATTTTCAATACTGAATGGGATGATTTCCCGGCCCTCTTTTATCATAATACTAATAACTATTATATAACCGGACTGGATCCGACTTTCATGTGGCTGAAAAATCAGGAGGACTACAAGAAATGGGACGCCATCATAAGTAATAAGCTATCCGGAGAAGAAATTAAAAAGGAGCTAATTAATACCTTTAAGAGCCGTTTAATTATATTAGAAACTGACCGGAAAGAATTACTCTTAAAGCTCAGTGAAGGCCCGGAATTCGAAAAACTTTTTCAATCAGCCAGGTTTGCCATTTTTAAAATTAAATAAATAAGCATAAAAAAATCATCCGTTTTACAACAGATGATTTTTTATACTTGTTTAAAAGATTTTAGCCAGCAGTTGCTATAACGATATTATCAATAACGAACTTGGTAATACCGTAAGAAGTCATGATAATAACGACGCCGATAATAGCATTGATAATCAGTTTTTTTGCTTTATCAACTTTGCCGGTATCGCCACCAGCCGTCATCCATTGGAAGCCCGCCCAAATAATTAGTAGGACAAAGACAATGCCTAGAAAGCCTAGGATTACTTCAACTACTTTACCAATGAGTTGAGGTAAAGTTTCAGCAGAAGCTCCGCCAAGAGAACTAAGACCGGTATTATCTAGATTACTATTTATACTTCCAGAAACATCGACTTGAGTCGCTGCCAAAACTAAACTTGGCAAGATAAATACCAGCATAAATAGAACTGGCAATACTCTAACCGCTAACTTTTTCACTTTTTTCATCATATTTTTTTTATTTAATTTCACTAAATTTAATTTTCTAAATTGTTCCATCAGCGGCAGTCGGAAGAGGAGCAGTCGGCGTAGAGGCGCCCGGAGCTTTCATAGCATCATTAATAGACTTAATAACGAAAGTCGTTATTCCGTAAGACATCATGATAATTATTAGACCAATAACGGCATTAAGAATAAGGGTTTTAGACTTTCCGACTTTACCAGTATCGCCTCCCGCTGTCATCCATTGGAAGCCCGCCCAGATAATTAGAAGTATAAAAACAATGCCAAGGAAAGCGAGGATTTTCCCAATAATATCTCCAACTAAATAAGGTAAATTCAGCTTTTCGCCCCCCAACTCCTTGAGATTGGTACTGCCCATATTGTTCTTAATATTGGTCAAGATCTTACCATCGGCGGCTAAAGACTGAGAAGATAAAAGAAAAGAAAAAGAAAAAAACAAAACCGCTATCGTCAATATCAATAATATTTTCTTTCTTTTTTCTTTCATATTAAATAAATTGCTAATTATTTAGGAGAAACAGCTCCTGGAGATGAAGTCGCCGCACTGCCAATAACATCAATTACGAAATAAGTCAGGCCATAAGAAGCAAGAATAATGACTAGCCCAATAACTGCATTAATCAATAAAGTCTTAGACTTTCCGACTTTACCAGTATCGCCTCCCGCTGTCATCCATTGGAAGCCCGCCCAGATAACTAAGATTACAAAAACTACTCCGAGAAAGCCAAGCAAAGTAGCGACAATATTACCAATAAAGGTAGCGAGGCCGGCGCTATTACCTTGAGCTCCACCCAAAGAAACAAGGCCCGTATTTTTTAAATTTTTCATTGTCTCAGACGGTGCCGCTAAGGCGAAAATTGGGGACAACAAGAAAAAAACTAATAAAGAAACTGAAAATAATTTTATAGTATTTTTTTTCATAAATCTAACTATTCCGTTATACCGACAAGGCTTAAAACTAAGGTAGTTATACCGTAAGAAACCATGACCAGTATCAAGCCGATAACCGCGTTAATCATAATCTCCTTAGCTCTTTTTACTTTTGCCGTATCTCCCCCGGCCGTGCCCCAGGTAAAGCCGGCCCAGATAACTAAAACAATCATTATAACGCCGATAAAACCTATGATTGAAGTTACCATGACTCCAACTAGGCTCGGAAGATCAGAAGAAGCGCCGGTTTTCAAACTTTCCGGGACTGCATTCCCCAATCTCGTCCTAGCATCACTAGTAGTAGCGATGGCTTCCTGACTAAAAGCTAAAAAAGCTAAAAAAACTAGAGTTAATTTTGTTTTCAAGTTTTTCATAATTAGAATCAGGAGGGACGGACGAATCCGTCCCTCAATGAATCAATATTAACCGTTGGTAATACCTTGAAGATTAGTAATAACGAAACTGGCAATTGCGTAAGCACTGAAAATAATAACCAAACCGATAATACCGGAGATGATTAATTTCTTAGCCTTCTCAACTTTAGATTCGTCGCCAACCGCTGTCATCCAAATGAAACCGCCCCAAAGGACGATTAAAACGGCAAGAATGCCCAAGAAGCTTAGAACGATGCCGACTAAGCCTTGGATGGTCTCTTTTAGATCATTGTTGCCAAGACCGAATTGAGCGTTTTCCAAATCAACATTAACCTGAGCGCTAGTCATTAAAGGCAATGCCATAAGAGAAACTAAGGCCATGCTTAAAACGGCAGCTCCTACTTTTTTCTTTGTGATTTTCATTTATTCACCTCCCTTCCTGGCTAATTAAATAATGTTATATTTAACCGCCCTTAATTTATTATACTTATAATTTAGCAAACTTTGCGACTTTAGACAACAATAAAACCTATGCTCCAATAGCTTGAAGAACAAAGCTGACAATGGCATAGGAACTGAAAACGAAAAATAACCCTAAAACTGCCCAAATCATCATCTCCTTGCCTTTCTTAATCTTACTAGAGTCACCATAAGACATCATCCAGGTCAATCCCCCGTAAACAAAAGCGACAAGAGCTAAAACGCCGGTTAATCCAAGAGCAGCTGTGGTCGCATTCTTAACCACCGTCTCGATACTAGCAGCCTCTCCTAGTGGATTTAGAAGTTGCGTCGGTTCTTGAGCTAAAACAACTACCGGTAAAATAAAAACTACTGCCTGTATAGCGAGGATTGATAATCTTTTTTTCATACTATTTTCCTTAATAAAGAATTAACTTTAGTTTATTCGGTTTTCCCCGGACATTGGCTCCAATTACTACCTTGACCGGTTTTTAAAATACTGGATAGTTTTGAATAAGAATCACTAACTCCGCCACCCACTAAGGCTAAGACAACTGTATTGATAATCGTCCAAGCGAAGAAGATAATACAAATCCCGACCGTAGCGGCGATTAAAGTATTCTTACCCCATTGATAACGGCTCGAATTGCCATAAGCTGTAATCATAATCATACCGCCCCAAATAAACATCAAGATTCCAAGGACTCCGGAAAGCCCAACTAATATATCGGAAGCATTAGTAAAAATTTTAAGGAATTCACAAGGAGTACAGATGCCTGTGTTTATACATGTGATGCCGTCTAAAAGATTATTAGCAGCCCTAACCTCGGAAACTCTAAAAAGAGAGAAAAGAGCAAATGATAAAAAAGTTATGGCTAAATATTTTTTCATTGCGTCGTTATTGGTTTGACTAAAGTCTGATTGATAACCTGCATCGCTGTATCAATAATAGCTTTAAACTCTTTTTCATTTTGAGAAATTAAAGCGTCATCAATCATTTTCTTAAGCGCGCTTTCGGCGGCTGGTAAATCATAACCGCTATACCAGTTATCGGCTGTTAGGATTTCTGAAGCCGGAGCATTCATATTTTCATCTTCAAGTTGAGATGCAATTAAAGATTTTAAAGCTGTCGGCCGTTTCGCGACTTTTAGGAATTTCTGAGCCTGTTCTTTTTCAGTCGCAAAAACCAAGAAGTCCCACGCCGCATCGGAATTAGCCGTTTTCTTAGAAACAGTTTCCAGCCAATAGTTCGCAAAGTTAACTTTATTGCCGGGTACCTGAGGAATTGGCGCTATACCAAGATTAAGTCTCGGCGCTTTGGCTTTAATCGTCGGCAAGTCGTAACTATAGCCGAAAACCATGCCAACTCGGCCAGCCATAAAAGCCTCCAAAGAATCGCCCATTTCCGCATTCCAAGTATAAGTACTCTTCGTCGGAGAAGCAAAATCAAGATAGAATTGGATAGCCTTTAAGCCTGGATTATAATCTTTGCGATTAGGATCGCCCTGCATGAAAGCGACTCCTCCATTAGGAAAAAGCATTGTGGCGCCGTTTTGCATCATCAAAACGGAGAGTAGATCGCTCGCTCGATTTATATTTTTTCCGGTTCCAATAGCCGCACCAGCTTGAACAATTTTATCTTCAGCATCAAACTTAACCATTTTTTCAACCGCTTTTTGGAAATCTTCCCAAGTCTCGGGGACTTGAGCGATACCATTCTGATTTAAGATGTCTTTATTGTAAAAAAGAATCAATGTATCCAAAGATAGAGGCAAACCGTAAACTTTATTATCAAGGATAACATTCTTGGCGACCACATCAGCGAAGTTCGCTTTTATTTCCCGAACCGTCGGAGAATTTTTCGTTCTTAATTCGTAAGCGATTTCTTTTTTAATGCCGCCCTTCTCGTATTGATAAGCGAGAGTTATTTGAGCCGGCATAGGAGCGATCTTAGTTTGGTATTTCTTTAGCCAGCCCTCGGGAATCGAAAACATATCCGGACCGCGATCCTCGGCTAAGGCATTCAATAATTCCTTTTCATACTCTTCGTAACGGAATTTGCGATAATTTATTTTTATGTTCGGATGCAAAGCGCGGTAAGCGGCGATAATCTCGGTAAAGGCATCATCATCTTCCCAAACGCGCCAATAATTAAGCTCGATCGGTTTCATTTTTTCCTGAACATCTTTGCCCGGATTTTTACAACCAAAACCGGAAGTGGCGACGAAAGCTAAAAGTAAAAACAAGGTTGAGAACCGAGTTATGTTTTTCTTAGAAATTTTCATGAAGAGAGAATTTATCTTTACATAAATTATAACATATTTTTATGATTCGAGATAAGGGCTATTGTGTATAATTAATAACTTATAATATGTAACTAGTAACAAGTAAATACAAATCCACTTAAACTGAGAGCTACTTAAAACTACAAGTCCCCAGTTGCTAGTTACTAGTCCCAAATATTTCAGGTTAATAGTCCTTAATATTCTAATTAAATTTCCAGTCTATATTTCCTATTCCCAATTATAAGCCTATAACCCTCTTCCACTAATAATTTAATCATTAAATAATATAACAGTTGTTATTATCTAAATTTAGCCTTTTTGACTAATTTTAGCCAATTGCTATTGACAAACTTTTTATTATATGCTATAATGATATGTTCGTAAGTAGAACGACTTGAGTCTCCAATCTTAGCTAAAAACCTGTCAAGAGCTTTTAAGTTACTTTAGCCTATTTTAGGTAAGATTGGGGACTTGAGTGAATCAAAATCAACTGGGCTACAAGCCCAAGGAGAAGCGACCATGTTGAAACGCTCTTTCATCGCCATTTTTGCTCTAACCATCGCCCTGACTCTTTCCGGCTGCGGCGGGAAAAAAATGGACCAAACGGAACTATATTACTTCCAATCGGCCAGGTATCTCCTGGATAAGGGAGTGATCAGTTCCGACGACCTGGCCAAGTCGGCCATCAAGGATCCGGACTTTCAACAACGGATCAATCGGGAGATTGTGCCTTTTATCGCGCAAGGACTCCCGAAGCCGACGACTGCCCCCCAACCCCCGGCGGAGGAGACTGCCAAGTCCTCGAAGGAGTTGGAAGAATTCAAAAAAGCCGTTACCGAAAGCAGTGAGAGCTTTAAGAAGCTCGTCACTGAAAGCGGTGAAAGCTTTAGGAAGCAGGCGGAGGAAGTTTCCGAGAAGCTATCGTGTAAAATCGAACGTTTCGACGAGACTTACCGATCCTGGCTTTATCGCCAGCCCAACCCGCCACTGACACTTCCAACCCCTCCGGGCTCCTCATAAGCGAAGAGCCAAGAACCAACCTAAGCCAGCGCTGAAAAGTGCTGGCTTATTTACTTTAATTGTTTTTTGCTTTAAAATTAAGGTAATACTTAATAAAAAATATGGCTAAAAAACTTTCTCCTCAACAGCAAAAAATGATTACTGATGAAATAAATAAATATCTCGAAAGAGTCGAGGTTTTAAAAAAAGACTATAGAAAGAGAATAGAAGAAATAATTAAGCGGGCGGAAGAAATAAAAATCCATCAGATTAAATCTAAGATACAATAAATAAAATATATGGATAAAAATAATAATGGCGAAATACCAGCAAGAAGAGGGGACGTTGATCCAACGAGACAGGAACTTAACCAATTACTAAGCGATGTAAATGCCCCAAATCCAGACGCAGCACTTCCAGGTGAGCGGCTGAACCACGCAGTAAAAGAAGGGGTTGATACCGTAAATGCTGAGACGGTAGAAGGAGTCATTACCGACACTAAAAGAGAGACTTTAGGTGAAATCTCTTTGGGAAGTGATGCCGTAAGCGATGCTACCAAAGGACTACCAAAAGATATAACAGCTCCTTTAGTAATAGAGGCAGATGAAGCGGCGGCGATCTTATCGGCCGGGCTAAGACAAGAAGCTGAAACACTAAGAGACCATAAGAATAATATAGAAGACAACGCCCAACCTAATAATCCAGCTGTTTTTAAAGAAAATAAAGAGGGAGGAGATTCAATTAAATTCGTAAACGACCTTAAAACAAATATACCAATACATACGGCCAAAGAAATACTTTATGATTTAGCAGCTAGAGATTTTATAACCTTTAATGATGAAGTAAAACTAAGAAGAACCTTAGATTCATTTGAAAATTCTGAACAAACTGGCCCTGATTTATTTAAAATTATCAATAACATCAAAGAATTAAAGAAAAACAATAATGATTCCCCACTTACTGTATCAAGAAAAACTGCGGGGGAGATATTAGATTCTTTAGTGGACTCTCAACCAGAAGTATTTGATGGACAAAAAATCGAAAGATTACAA
The DNA here is from genome assembly GCA_964512625.1 of uncultured Gammaproteobacteria bacterium. GTDB lineage: Bacteria > Patescibacteriota > Patescibacteriia > 2-01-FULL-39-33 > 2-01-FULL-39-33 > CAZEKG01. The sequence goes on from CAZEKG010000004.1 coordinate 51,090, forward strand.
GAAGAAATAAGGTCTTTTTATGAAAGTAAAAAAGAGAAACCTGATGAAATATCTCTAAAAATACTTTTTAAAATTATTGAAGACTCTATTAATAATACAGCGGATAAATCCCCTTTAGTCGCTCCAGATCTCATTACCCCTAAACCAACATCAACACAAGGAGTTGAAACCGACTCAGGAGATGACTGGCATTATCGAAAACCAACTCCGGTAGAGCCTGAGGATGAAGATAATGAAACTTCAGTTAATCCAGAGCCTGTCACTCCTGAAACAACACCAGCAAATGAACCCTCCTCAGAACCCATTATAGAACCAACACCCTCAACCCCGGAACCTGCTAGTCCCTCACCATCTCCAGAGCCTGTCACTCCTGAAACAACACCAGCAAATGAACCCTCCTCAGAACCCATTATAGAACCAACACCCTCAACCCCAGAACCTACTAGAACAGAAACTCCTCCGCAAGCCTTAGAAATTCCCGATCCATACGAGTTTGACGGTATAATAAAAACCAAATACCGAGACATTAAAAATTGGTTCGATAGGAACCTTTCCGTAGGCTTCGGCGAAGGCAAAGAACATAGGACTTCCAACAGGTTTTTTAAATCCATCGCTAATTTTTGGGATAATAAATGGTTTAACCGCCATGATAAAAAATCTGCCGCCCTTGAAGCCAGGCAAGATTCCATAACTAACCAAGTTAACCGCCTTAAAGCCCAAATAAGCGCTCGTGAAGCCCGTTTAGCCGGCAATCCTTCTAATTCAGAAAGAAGAAAACTGGAAAGAGAATTGAGAAAATATGAAGACCTGCTATTACCCTTAGAAAGAAAACAAGAAAAACTAGCCACTAAACTGGGTGATTTTGACCGTGTTAAGGAAAAGCATCATGAGAGAGTAGCGGCGAGATGCGAAAGTATAAGCTCCGCCATAAAAGAAAAAATGTCGGAGAATCTTGAGCTTATCAATGATAAAAAATTAGACCTCTCCAAAAGAGAAGCTGATATCCAAACAGCTAAAGATACTCTAGATACTTGCAAAAGCGCTTTATTAGAAATAAAAAGGCAATACCGCAGTGCCGACCCATTAACCAGGCCGGAACTTAAGGCCAATATAAGCGCCATAGAAGAAAAAATTAAAGAACAATCGGACGAGCTTAAAGAAAAATCAAAGGAATACCGAGCTATAAGCAAACAGCTAAATAGACTAGCAAAAAGAACCAACCCCTGGATAGATTTAGCGACTAATTACGAAAGAATGGCTGATCGGACAGCTCCTTATTCCTCAAGAGATCGAAGACCTAATGATACTATGTCCGAAACAATTACTCCGACTAGGCCTTCAGGTTACGAAGCCTCCTCAGAGTCTAATCTAGAAATTAGGGATAACGAGCCAGTCAAGATTGACGCCTATTTAGCAATTTGGAATGCCTTTAATACTGATATTCCAATACTTAGAGAAAGCTTAAGCCTAGGAAGAGAAAAATCAATTCCTATCTCACGACTAGAAAATATAATTAGAAGTAATAATCCTTCAGCAGAAGGTCTAGATAGGCGCTTTCAGGCCTTAAGAAAAATTAAAACAATTAAAGACAACTAATATGACTAATTCCTCTCTTTTAGATGACACAAAAAAACTGCTCGAGGATCTTAAAAAAAATGATCAATACATAAAATCCCAAATATCTGATCCTTTACAAAATCTTCAATCTGATATTAATGGCTTAGAGAAGAAAATAGATCAAGATGAAAAAGATCTTAATGATCTCAATCAGGCAACTATTAAAGGTCTTGCTGAAGATGCGACCTTTCGAATTGCTGAGAGCGAAAAAATATTGGAAGATTAATTTTTTTACCCCACCCCTCTTTATAAACTAAAAACTCCCTTCGCCGGGAGTTTTTAATTTATAATTGATTTTAATTCCCGCTTAGGAGTCTAAACGATAACCGGCTCTTCCCGCTTCTTATTCCTTAGCCATTTAAAAATAATGAATGATAATAAAAATATCGGAACGGTAATCAAGATCGCCTTCGACTTCGGAAAAAAGTAAAAAAGCGTCAAATCGATAACAACCCAATGAAGTATATAAACATTCAAAGTCGCATCACCAAGAATCTTTAAAACCTTAAAAATTATTTCTACCGCCCGGAATTTAATAAGCCCGATTAAATCATGAACCCCCATTAAAATAAACATTATGAAATAAGAAGCGAAAATATAATAAGGCCTAAGCGGATACATATAACTCGTAAGATCGGTCGATTGTCCGGAAAACTTTAAAAACGCATACGAAACGAAGAATAAAACGCCGAATAAGGCCAGCCAGCGCTTATAATGCTTCTGATACTCACTCAAGGCTAAGTAATAACCGAAGACGAAAGGCGCTAACCAATAAAGAATCGAGAAAGTCACATTATTCCTCGCATAAATAAAATCCGTCAGCGAATTGACCGGTAAAGGAATAAGATAGTTAATAATTAGAATCAAGCCGATAATTCCGAGTAAAACCGTTTTCGGATATTTTAATTTTTTAGTTATCAAAATAAAAAGCGGCGAAATCAAGAAATACAAGCCGAGAGTCAAAATGATCGTAATCGGAACCGTAAAAGCTTTCAAGCTTAAGATATGGAAAGCGTCAAGAATATTCTTATCCTTGAATTGGAGAAAAAACGGCTCCTTATTAAAATCAAAAAAAGCCAGCTTAACTAAATTGTAAGCGAAAAAAATCGCAATTAATCGCGTTCCCTTATAAGCTGTCTTCTTAAAGCCCTCGAGCCAGGTCCGTTTTTTAGCATAAGCAAGATAAATGACCGCGCCAAGATTAGAAAAGAAAAATAAAACGCTCGGATAAAGCCATTGCTTGAAAAGCTGTTGTTCCGACGTAATCTTTAAGTTCGACCAATCAATTAAATGAATCGCAATGATAGCTAAAATGGCCAAACCGTTAATAAACGAAATGTAAGGATTCCTTTCTTTATTCATTATTTTTTCCGTTAATTCTTTCTCCTATCTGTTGGCGCCACATAGCGTAATAAAGGCCTTTTTGCTCTAATAATTCCTCATGCTTTCCAGATTCAATAATTCTTCCTTTCTCAAGGACAAAAATCCGATCGGCGTGCATGACTGTTGAAAGACGATGAGCAACCATAACGACAAGATGTTTCTTCTCTTTGGATATTTTCCTAATCGTTCCGGAGATTTCCTCTTCCGTTATCGAATCAAGCGCCGAAGTCGCCTCATCAAAAATTAAAAGCCGCGGCTTCCTTAAGAGCGCCCGAGCGATTGACAGCCGTTGCTTCTCGCCGCCGGAAACCTTTATACCGCCTTCGCCGATAGTCGTTTCTAAACCGTTAGCCGCTCGCTCTAAGAGGCTTTGTCCGGCCGCCGATTTCATCGCTTCCAAGCACTCCTCATCGCTAGCCTTAGGGCTAGCAAAAAGCAAGTTCTCTTTTATACTGCCGGCAAAAAGCTGGGTATCTTGGGAAACTAAGCCGATCTGCTTTTGCAATCCGGAAATATCAATCTCTTTGATATCCTGACCGTTAATCATGATCCGGCCGGTTTCACTGCGATACAAGCCGACTAAAAGCTTAATCAGCGTCGTCTTGCCCGAGCCAGAAGGGCCGACGAAAGCGATCGTCTCCCCTATTTTCGCTTTAAAAGAAATCTCTTCAAGGGCTTTAACGGAGGCGGTTTGATGTTGGAAAGCGACCTGAGAGAATTCCAAGCCTTCCAGTTCGCCAATCAAAACCGGCGCTTCCGGAATCTTTTCTTTCGGCGTTTTCATGATATCGTCGAAGTTCTTTAAAGAAGCTTGAGTTTCACGATAGATATTAATGATGTTGCCCATCTCTTGCAGTGGACCGAAAATGAAAAAGGAATAAACGAAAAGAGAAAAGAACTCGCCGAAAGATATTTTTTGGAAATAAATCAAAGCCAACATAAGGAACATAATCGTCGTTCGAAGAAAATTGACGGTCGTCCCCTGAATAAAGCTCAGCGTCCTGATATATTTTACTTTATTCAGCTCTAATCCCAGGATTTTTTCCGTCGTTAAGTTAAGGCGCTTGATTTCCTGATTAGCTAAGCCCAAGCTTTTAACTAACTCAACATTCCTTAGTGACTCAGTCGTCGCGCCAGCTAAAGCCGTCGTTTCCGACAAGATCTTTTTTTGCGCTTCCTTAATCCGCTTGCTTAAAATTGAACTCAGCCAGCCGATAACCGGCGCCGCAATGAAATAAATCGGAGCGATCAGCCAATAGACGGTAAAGGAATAAACTGTTACAAAGATGACGCCGACCAAAGAAGTGAAAAGGATATTAATGAAATTAGAAATGAGACGCTCAATATCGCTGCGCGCTTTTTGGAGCTTACCGAGAGTCTCGCCACTGCGTTGATCCTCAAAAATCGCGTAAGGTAATTCAAGGGAATGTTTAATGCCGTCAGTATAAATATTGGCGCCTACTTTTTGAGTTATAGTACTGATATAATAATCCTGAAAGCTCTTCGCGACTCGAGAAACAAAAGCTGCTCCGACCGAAGCGCCAAGGAGCGTTAAAACGCCGGCAATGAATTGATTGAGCTGATACTGATTAAACTTCGAAATATAATTGTCGATTACCAAGCGAAAGATATACGGATCAAGAAGAGAGAAGACCTGATTGACGGCCGCCAAAAAAAGAGCCAAGACAATCAGCTTCCAATATTTTTTTAAATAAGGCCAAAGTATTTTCATAATTCTACATTTACTGACTTAACCATTGCCTTGCCATCTATGATTTCTCCGCGAAATACCGCATGCTGACCTGATGATTCGAATAGCTTAAAACAATCAGCCTTGCTAAAACCAACTCGACAATCGCTTTCCGGCAGGAATTGCATCAAGCTGTATTTCAAGCCGTCATTAGTATCATAAGAAATGTAGGATTGGCCACTTTGAGGATTTTGACTATCTTTCGCGATCTTAACTCGAGCGTAAAAAGGCGATTTGATTTCTTTAATAGCCGTAACCTGCCAAGACTTAAGGCCGATTATCGGCTCTAAGCCCAGCTTATCATCAATCGTAAATTCGCCGATCGCTAAAAAATCCTTATCCGGGGAACTAAAAACCAAGTTAGCGATATAGCCGTCAATCCAGGCAATCGAATACGGCAAAGCGTTCTTGATTTCTATCGCCTTCTTATCCTTAATCATTTTCGAATAATGAGAAGCGAAATACTTTTCGATTTTTAAACGATTATCTAATACTCTTTGACATTCGTTTTGGCTGGCTAAATCGCTTTTTAAACAAGGATCAAGCGCTTTTTTTATTTCGCCGCATTCGCCGTTCGGTTCGCCAGCCGGGTTACCATATTTTACCCATTCCCCGGAAACGCAAACCCAGGAATTTCGCGCCGCGCCGAAATCCAAGCGTGAAATAACTAAAAAAGAAATAACTCCAGAGAATAATAATACAACAACAATTAAATTGAGGATAATTTTTTTCATTTTTATTCTATTCCAAGGAAATTATTTGAATGCCTTTTTCTAAAATATCTTTCTCTGGCCAAAATAACTCATCAATCTTAAATCTTCCTACATAAGTAGCTTTCTTTTCGATCGAACGGCCGGTATACTCTTTTAATTCCGGATCCCATTCTTCTAGCATTAAAGTATCACCTTCGCTAATTTCAAAATCATTTAAACGTAATTCATATTTCTTTTTACCGGAAGAAACCACTTCAAAATATTCAGGATGAATTTTCTTTTTAATGATTGCCATTTTTTTAAATTATTTTTTATTCTTCATTAGATAAATTAAAATGAAACAAGCTTTCTAAAATCGTAACTTTCTTATCTAAGATTTTATCACCTTCGCCAAAGCTAAATCGTCCCCTTAAATAATTACCATTAATAACTTCGGGGAGCCAAAAAGGATCATCCGGCCACATACTTTCAAACGGCAAGGACTCAACCCTAAACCAATCAGGATTCATCTCCTCTGATTCTTTCGGTTCATTTTCCCATTCTTCAGCGAAATAAACATGAACTAATTGATGCCACTCCGGCTTATGCGGAAAATAGAAAGCTAACTCCGCCATCTTTTTCAACTCCTTAATATCAACTCCGATTTCTTCCCTTGCTTCTCTAATAGCCGCCTCTTCAATCGTCTCTCCGGACTCGACCTTACCGCCAACGCCATTCCAACGATTAACTCCGAATCCCCGCTTTTTCATCGCTAAACATATATCAGTTAAGCGATTTTCCGATTTTTTTACTAAAAACAATAAAGTTGTATCCCTCATATTCTTAATACTTAAAAAGCCTCTAAAATGTATCTAAATTATATGCTAATCAGCCGGCTCTTACAACTTTTTAAGCCTAAATCCTTTGTTTTACCCTTAAAATGAAACAATCAACGCTCCCATACCGTAATACCATCCATGTAATGGAATGGCGAGAGGTAAAAATGTTATTAAAAAATGCTAAAAGACTCGCTTCTCCTAAACTTTTTGCCCAAATTTAGGCAATACAATATAAAAAGACCTTTTCTTGACATAACCGACGGATTATTGCCATTTTTGTTTTTATGCCTTTTTTTGACTAAAAACCTTTTCCGGCTTCCTCCATAAAAAAGCCATTTTACCCATTAATTCAAATTAAAAAATAATCCATCATATGAAATCAAAAAGAATCTTATTCAGTCTGGCCATAACTATCGTCACCTTCTTAGGCCTAGGTCTTAGCCCAAGCCATGACGCTTTAGCTGTAGATTACGGCACAGCCAACATCTTCGTTAATGACTCCATAGCTCAAAAGCCGATTTATAACAGTTACATTGTCCTTATCAGTAAGGCGACAGGTTATGAATTTATCTCATCGAATTATAACGACGGCCATGTTTATTGGAAAAATATTCCAGTCGGAGAGTATACCCTTATAGCTAGAAATATTGATTATAAAGAATCAGAAAAAATAAGCTTAACGATCAGCCAGGGAGTTGTCGTTGGTAAAACTATTAAGCTTGAACCGAAAGTAATTAAAGAATATGGGAGTGTAAATATTTCTATTACCGATTCTTTAACTAATGAATACCTTAAAGATAGCTATGTAGCTTTAATTAGTAAGGTTCATGGTTGCAATGTAGCATCATCCAATTCTAATGATGGAAAAATTAATTTTAAAAATGTTCTCGCTGGAGAATATACTCTTGTTATTAAAAATTATAAATATAAAGAAATATCTCCGATCGATATTACTATAAAATCCGGATCGGTAAACGGGACTCAGATAAGTATGGAACCTAAAGTAGTTATTAAATACGGGGGAGTTAATATCAGGGTAATTGATTCAACGACTAAAAATATGCTTAGAAACAGCTATATCGCCCTGATCAATAAGACTCATGGATATAACGTCGCCTCTTCTAACGCCAATAACGGCAATGTTTATTGGAAAAATATCCCCGAAGGAGAATACAAATTAGTCGTAAGAAATTATGGCTACCAACCAGTTGAATCGATGGATATTACTGTAACTGCCAATGCGATTTTTGGAACAGTAATAAAGTTGTCTAAATAAATTAAATCTAATTAATAAAAAAGAGCCTCTATTGATTGAAGCTCTTTTTTAGTTGGATTATTTAGATAAAATAATTTTATTAATAGTTATCAATATCGCCCCCTTAGCTGGCAGGCCTTTATTTTCTTCCATTGCTTCGACATATCCCTTCCATTTTCCGTCATTAAAATATTCCGCTTCCCCTATCAACTTGCAACCACTCATTTCAGAATCCCAAACAATCAGGCAAACGTTTTTATTTCCGGCAATATCCTCCAAAGTCCGGTTCATATAATTATCCGTAATTAAAATCTGATTATTCGCGACAACCTTAACTGAGGCAACACCAATAATATTAGGCTTATCATCTGCAGTAATAGTAGCTAATCCCAAAGGATTATTCTCTATCAATTCTTTTACTTCATTTAGATTTACCATAATTAATTATTTAACATTAAGAAACTTTACTGAAATCGCCGTTCAATATAATAGGCGCCATAGCTTCCAATTCATCGCGATAGCCCATATCGGGAATGCCATGTAAAAGATAAATCGGCTTATTAAGGACAAAGGCGAATCCCATTTCTAAGAAAGAATTGCCGCCGATATAGCCCTCGATTCCTTTTCGCTCAATATTGACGATAAGGATTGCGTCGCTATTTTTTATCTTCTCAAAATAACCTCGAATCAGATCATATTCTACCTTATTCCGCGCCGATTCCGTATGCATCTTATCAATGACTTCCATAGCGGCGTATTCATGAGTAAAATCAGGCAGAACAACCTCATAGCCAAGCTCCTTAAGCCTCTTTTCCGCCTCAACCATCTCCTTCGAAGCAGTCATACTGCCGCAAACAACTATCTTCATATTTTTAAAATTAATTAATTATTCTCAACCGCTTTCTCAAAAGCTTTTTCAAGCGCCTCGATTATTTGAACCTCTCTCGTAATTCTATTATCCGTTAAAAAACTCTGGGGATCCTGCTTATCGATTTTAATCCCCTTAGCTGCTAAAGTTTCCGCAAGAGTAGTTCCGACAGTATTATCTTTAAATCCGCCTTCTTTTCTTAAGGTTTCTTCCACGCTTTCATTAGGAAATAAGACTCGAAGAGACGATATCGAAGAATAAGCCTCTCCACTAGAAAACTTTATAACCGCTACCGCTCTATCCTCGTATTCGCCGTTTTTGTTTTTAAAGATGCCATTTTCAATACTGATAAATAAAGCTGGAAGATTATCGCTCCTTTCCTTTAGGATTTTTTCCGCATCAATAATCCTATTCTTCGCGCCTAATTCCGTTTCCTCGCCGACCGGCTGTTCGTTAACTCCCGAAGCGGCCTTAACGCTTATGACATTTAAATCCTTATCCGGAAAAAATTCAGCCAAGAATTTTTTAACCGCGTTTATTTTTATAGCACTCTGAGAAGTAACTATAATATAATCAGGTAAGCTTAAATTTTTTAACCTCTCTTTTAATTCTTGCTTATCCATAAAAGCTATTTAATTAAATCATCAAAATTATCATACGCGCTTAAAAGATTGCTCTTAAGTTCCTGACCATTCTTAAGCCTTTCGATTATTTTATTTATCTCATCCGCTTCTTCTGGACTAAATCCTAAAGCTTTGATAAATTTCTCGCGAGTTTCTTTTACCGGCTTACTTTTACAATAATCAGCCAAGAATGAATACCATTTATCTAGATCACTTTTATCAATATCGAATTTTATATTCTCATAATCAATATCCCGGAAATAATTCGTTATTTCTTCCCAATCATTTAATTTATCGTAGAATAATTCATCCTCAAAGAACTTGCAAGCAACCTTGAATATCCGACCATGGCCGAATTCTTCCTCAAACTCTTCGTATATTCGATTAGAAATAAAATAATCTCCTAATTTTTCATCAACAATCGAATGGAATTTCAATCCGGCCATGAAAGAATTTTCTCCAATGAGATCTTTTATGGAAAGCCCTTTAAAATGAGTCAACCCCCTCTTAATAATATTAAGATAACGGATATCCGGAAAACTAGTGCCGATAAAAAATTCCTTGCGAGAAAGGTTTTTAAAATGATTATTGTAAACTTTGTCCGCTAAGACGATATGGGTTATTGGCGTGGCCATTGATTAAATTATAATTGAATTAAAAAATCTGTTTCTAAGGTTTATGCAATAAACACTCACAAGGCTTTTGCTTCAAAATCACTTTCTGTTTAGCAATCGTATCAATAAATACTCTCTGACTACCGGAACCGATCGCTAATTTTTTATCAAGCGGCGTATAATGATTATATCCGCGACGAGTAAACTCTTTGACTAACGCTTCATGCCTTATATAAAGAGCTTTTTGCTTACCGACCCAGCGCAAGGTCTCCGGATGACGTGAATACCCTCCTTTGGCTTTGTGCTTGGTTAAAATATTCCAAAGCCCGTGAAGCTCGCGATGTTCAGCGAGTAAATGCTTGCGACATAGATGATTTGGATGTATATCCCAAATGCGCATATTTTTGAAATTAACTTATTTTTATCCCGCCAATAAAATTTCTATTTAGAGTTCTTACTCCTGTTTTTTATAATTTTAAAAATACCAAAAATAATTACTATAAGGCCAAGTCCTTGTAATCCTGGACTATCATCATATCCTCCAAAAAATATCATGAAAGCGCCCAATGGAATTATAAGGAAGTAAAAGATTGTTTTAGTTGATTGATTCATATAAAAATAGGCTTGAGAATTATAATTTTATAAAATGTGAAAATTGGCGATAGTGATGTCCGGAAGTTTGAACCGTTAAAACAGCTAAATATCAAAAATCTTGATTTGATTATACGTAAACTAAGACTAATTTACAAAGAAAAACCAGAATATTTTGATGTACCGAGTTTTGCAGTTAAAGTTTATTGATATATGCACTATCCTATACTGTTTTGATAAGGATAATGTATATATCTATTTTTTCTTAGCTATAACAATGAATTTATTAAAATCGAATTCCTCCTTACTTTTTGGCGGCCTACTAAATTCATTTATAATTTCAAAGCCAGTATCATTAAGTAATTTTTTTAATTCCCCTGCTGAAATGATATTTAAAAATATTTTTTCATCTGGTTTCAGTGGCTCATCAATAATTATTTCCTGAGATTTTCCTTCTTGAATACCGAAATAAACTATTCCTCCATGTTTCAAAATTTTATATAAATTTTCAATGGTTTCTTGCGTGTCTTTTCTGGGTATATGAATTATTGAAAAAGAAGCAAGGATTCCGTCAAAGGTTTCTGGTTTAAAATTAAGTCGGCGTATATCTGCCTTCTCAAAATGTACTTTTGAATTTTTCTTTTGAGCCAAACTAATCATCTTATCTGACATATCAACGCCAATCACGCCGTAACCCTTGGTTTGCATGTAATCTGAATCAGTTCCAGGTCCGCATCCAGCGTCCAAAATAGTTCCGCTGATCTTAATTAACTTCAAAAACTCATCTATCCTTTCTGATGGATTATTAAATTCGTCAGCATAGAGCTGGCTAATTTCGTCATATGTTTTTGTCGTGAGTTTAACTTTGTCTTCCATAGTTCGAATCCCTTTAGAGTTCACTCATTTTATTAATTTTGGCGGAGAGGGGGAGATTCGAACTCCCGGTACCTTGCGGTACGCCGCTTTTCGAGAGCGGTACCTTCAACCACTCAGACACCTCTCCAAACTTTTTTAAATAATTACTCAAAAGATACTTCTTTCTCTCTCTTCCTTGACCCAACCACTAACCAATCTTAACGCCTGAAATGCTCCCTGTCAATCAGTCGCCCTTCTTTAAACTTAACTCCCGATTAGTGGCCACCATGAATAAAATAAGCCAAAAAAGAACCGAGAGATCATTCTTAAAATAAGGCGCGTCAACAAGTCCGTGGATCAAGATCTCGACCATCGTAAAAAACAGCGTTAAAGCCCAAACCCGGCTGCCGAATCTCCCGAAATAATCGCTTAAGCTACGTAACATGCTACGTAACCAAACAGCTATAAAAACAAATACCCCGAATAAGCCGGTCTCGCTCCAAAAATTAAATAGAATGTTATGAGGATAAAGATAAATCTCGAAGAATTTATGGATATGATAAGGAACTATCTTCAGCTGATACCCGGCGAGCCCGGCGCCGAAGAGCCAATTATCCTTAAGCATCACCCAAGTCTCGCCCCAAATCAGCCGGCGAATCATCCCCGACCAATCCTTTAAAAAGAGTTTCGAATAAACGAAGGCCTGAAGATCTTGGCTGAAAAATAAGATGGCCATGAAAATAACGATAAGAATCAAAAAAGGAAGCCTCGTCTTTTTATAAATCAATCCCCAAATCGTACAAACAGCTAAAACAGCTAAAACCGCCGCCTCGGACTGAGCAAAAACGATAGCAATGAAAGATAAGGCGATAATTAAAACTTTTAAACTCGCTAAACGATAGCTCTTCGCCTTTTGAAAAAGAAAACCGGTAAAGAGGATAATAATCGGCCCGAGATAAAGCCCGACCGCGTTCGGATAACCGTAAATAGAAACGATCCTGTCCGTATTGCCATCCTTATTTAAAAAAGCGAGCGGTACGCCGAAAGCGCTGAACTTTTGCCAAATACCAAAGAGCGAAATATAAACCGCCGAGATGCCGAGCATCCAAACGAGCCTAGTAATTTCCTTTTTCTCTTTAACTAGCGATACGAGAATGATATAAAATAAAACCGGCTCAATGAAATAAGCTTTTAAGATCCCTAAGGCGCCGAGCTTATTAGGTGAAACGATAACCGCTAAGATAGCCGCTAAGATAACTAAAAGGGAAAGCCAAAAAAAATATGACCTCGCGTATTTCTTAAAATCAATCTTTTTTCTTATTAAAAGGACTCCAAAAAGGATCAAGATCATCGCTTCCAAAAGAGTCATCGGGATATTTAGAAGTGAAAACCGAATTAAATAAACCGGCAACAAGGCGGTAATAAGATAAAGACTCCAAAGTGGCCGTCGCCAGGAAAGATAAAAGAATAAACAGCTGAATAATAAAATGCCGATTAAATAAAGCATATCTTAGTTATCAATCTTAACGATACCGCTAAACGATTCTCTCGTTACGCCTCGATTTATAAAAATAACCGCGAAATAAACAATCGCTCCGACTAGCGTAATCGTCAAGATGTTCTGATTCTTAAATAATAAAAGGAATAAAACCATGATGAAGCCGGCCGGCAAAACTTTACTAAAAATCTTAAGGCTGATTTTTAAGCCCGAATACTTTTTAAGGATATAGTAAGAACAACCGGCGATTATGCTCTCACTTAAAACCGTAATGATGGCCGCCGCCCAATAGGAATAAATAGGAATGAAAATAAAATAAAGAACAAGGGCTAAGACCGCATCGAAAGCGTAGAATTTTATCATCTTCTTTTGGAGTTCGCCAGCCACGATCCCATAGCCGAAAAGCGAACCAAAATAAATAGCCGCCGCCGCAAAAATAAGGACTTTAAGTAGCTCGCCGGAAAAAGAGAATTCCGAACCGGCAACGAAAGTCATGATCTTCTCGCCGTATAATAAACAGCCTAAAATGATCGGTGCAATCAAAATGACAAAAAAATCAAAAGCTTTTTGGACAGTCAGCTTAAACATCTCCCGATTAGAAACGAAGAAAACCGTCATAACCGGAAGGACGAGACCTAAGAACATATAAGGGAATTGAACCAATATCTCAAGGACTTTATAGGTCGCGCCGTAAAGCCCGACTTCGTTTTGCGGGCGGAAAAGCGACATGATAATCGTATCGGCGCGGAAATAAACGAGGGTTAAGGCGATTGTCATCGCCAACGGCCAAGTCGTCCGATAAATATCGGCCCAAACATTCCTATCAAAAGCCGGCCTAACTCTTAAATATTTTCCAGAAGAGAAATAAAGGATGAAAAAATTAACTGCCGAACCTAAAACCGTAAAAAACAATAGAGCCGACAACCCGAGATCATAACTGATTGCAAGATAAATACCAATTAATAAAACCAATCGCGACCAAACCTCGGAAATAGAAGTCATAGCCATATCAATATGCTTTTGATACAAGCTGACTAAAACGGTTTGTAAGGAAATAAACAAGAAAGAAAAACTGGCTAGGACAATCCCCCCTTTAACCGCTTCCGGATAAGGCAATAAAAAGGCGACAAGAGCGGAAAGAGTTAAAAAGACTAGCGCCGAACAAAACCTTAGGGTAAAAGCGTTATTAAATATTTTCTTTTCATCGGCTCCCGGCCGGGAAAGCATTTGGGTCGTCGTCATTTGGAGCCCGAAATCGACTAAGACGCTCGAGAATTGGAGGTAGGAAATAATCGTCGTATAGTAGCCGAAGCCGGTTTGACCGAGGTAACGAGTTATTAAGGCGATAGCGCCAAGGCCAAGCAGGACGCTGGCGATTTTTCCGGCGATTTGATAGAAAGTGTTTTTAGCTATTTTTTTTATTAGTGACATGAAGAAATATTAAAGTGTAAAAATCAAAATGGAAATTATTTTAAATTCTTATTTGTATTTGTATTTGCGAGCCTTAAAAAATATTGTGCTGATTTTTCATAAGAGCGAGGCTTAAAAGCCAATTACTTCTGTTGCTATTCTGATAATTGGCTTGCCGAGCGAAATGAAATAATCAGCCATGATTTTTTACAGCGAGCGATTTTTCTTTTTGTTAGCTTTTTCTTTGTTAAAAAAGAAAAAGTAAAAACAAAGAATTAATAATCAAACTCTTTCTTGATGTGGAGAAGGAAATACAAACTACCTCCAAAGATTCTTCGCCTCATCCCAATAACCAGCATTACCCTTAACCGTCTTCATATAATACCACCACTCCGGCCCCCAAAGATAAATCTCCGAAAAACCGGCTTGCCGGGCATACTCGATATTGTTCTTAAACTTCTCAACACTAAGCGACTTATCAATCTCTTTTTGGCTGATCTTGGCCAAGGTCGTATTCTCCGGATGCCAGGATTCGGTTTGCAATTCAGCTACAATTATCTTATCAATTCCTGTTAAGGCCTTAACTAACTGCGCCTTAAAATAATAAGTTGAAGGCGGAAGGAACCAGCTGAAATAACCGAAGCGCTTATCATAAACAACCCGATACATCGTTGTCCCTAAAAGATCGCCTCCCGATCTTGCTGCTGGAATCCAAGTCGATAATTCTCCGCTATCAGTAATTAGAATAGGCTTACCAGTCAACTCCTTAACGAGCTTAATCTCATTCTTAAAGTTAGCCTTATCAAGCGGCGGACAAATACCGAAAGTTCCTAGATACGGCTCATTCTCAACCTGCCAATAAATGATATTGGGGTTATCTTTATAGCGTTCAACAGTTTTTCTAACAAAAGCTAATTGGCTCGTCGCGATTTTATCTTTTTCCCAGCCACCAATCCAACTCGGATCATGGCATTCCGGCCAACGAGGCAATCTTCGTCCGACCGCCAAGATTATCTTTACTCCCCGCTTAGACGCTTCGCTGACCTGCCAATCGAGATCATCATAATCATAAACACCCTCCGCCGGCTGAGTAACATTCCAATAAGCGCTAAGGCGAATATGATCGACTTTAAGATCATCAAGAATCGCCAAATAAGTTTTTTGCCAATCAAGGCCCAATTCATATTGAGCGTAATTTTTAGTAAAGGTTACGCCATAGCTAACCTCGGGCTGGGAAAAATTAAGTAAATAAAAAATAAGAAGAAGAATCACGATAAATGGCGAGGCTAATAAAGCGATCAAGAGAAGTTTATGCATATAATTAAATGAAAGATGAAAAATCAAAATGAAAAGTGAAAGTTTAAAATTTAAAATTATTTTTTACCTTTTAATGTTAAAATGCTCGAAGCTAATATATTGGCTATTTCGACTTGTTCAGATATTAACCAATTCAACTCTGGAACATTTCCATAACCAGTATTTCTAAGTAACGTTAACCATACCTTGGATTCATTAGCTGACTTTAAAGAATGTGTAAAGAAATTAATAAAATCCTTTCTTGAGCTTGCCGAGTTCGCTTCCACATAATTAGCTAAAACGCTTGTGCCGCTTCTTAAAAGCTGCTTACCCATTACATCAGCAACATTGCTTTTAGGCATTCTATCAATGAACTTAACTAATCTTAGAACATAACTGTATAATCTTTTTTTAAATTCAACTTTAAACTTTGCATTGTCATTTTCCATTTTGATTTTTACATTTTAAATCAAAATCAATACCAATCCGCCAATAATAAGCGCCGTAGCCGCCGCCTTTTGGATCAAAACTTTTTTCGTCATCTTCTCTTCGAGAATTTTCGGGAATTTTCTCGATAAGACCAAAATAATAATTAAAAGGAAAACATACTCCAAGCCTCTTAAAGCATTAATGATAGCGACGCTTTGAGAAATGGAAATAGCATAGTTTACAAGAATAAAACTTAAAGCCCCGCAAACTTGCCCGAAAATGAATAAGCTGGTCGATTGCTTTTCCGGCTGTTTGATTTCATGAAAAATATCCTGGCGATTCTTCGCGATAAAAAGAAAAGCGAAAGCGCCGATAAAAGTTCCGAGCCGAGCGGTAACAAAAACTGTTGTGAAATCCTGATGATCATAAAGGTATTTCGATAAGACATACGAGAGAGCGAAAAGTATGGTCGCAATTAAAGCAAGAATATAACCGGCACGGGATTTATTAGTTTGTTTCTGACGCGAGATTAAAACCGTTCCAAGAAGGATTGCAATAAAGCCGAAGAAACCGAACCAACTTAATTGCTCCCCTAAAAATAAGTAAGCCAAGAATAAGACGAAAACCGGCTGCCAACCACCCATAAAAGGCGTAATCCTCGAGGCTTCGTTCTTACTTAAAGCCTTAAACATATAAAGATACGCGAAAGCGAAGATAAAGCCGGAGATAAGATCAAGAGCGAAAAGCGTCCAAGGATAACCAAAGCTGAAACCGAAAGGCGCGATAATGACGCCTAAGACGCTTAAAGCGGAAATAAAAAAAGCGTAAACCGCCGGATTGGAAATCTTTTTCGATAAAAGAAATTTATCCGTCGTTGTCGCTATAGCGTTTAAAAAATAAGCGAAAATGATAATTATCAGCCAACTCATAAGGGAGGGTTATTTTTAGCAATTATAGCATTTTAAAGCCAATTTAAAAAGCTCGCCTGACGACGAGCTAAATGATCACAATTCGCGTTCTTTTTTTCAGGACAATAGGTGCCAAGATCGCGATTTTCATTCCCTCTCTCCTTCCTTTAGGTAAGGGGTTATGCGCGCGAAATGACCTAGTTAGTTAAGGGTAACTATCTTAACTCGTCGCCCAAATTTCCGGCAGCCTATATCTTGAATAGTCCGAAATTGGTCCGGCAACTCGCCCGAAGAGTACTCGATTAGGAACCGCCCCCCAGCCAAGCTGGTAACCATGTACAGACCATCACCCAGCGAGTGAGTTTTCCTGAAAAACATGTTGCTCGGGAGATGATACCAGTGACGAGGCCGGCCGACGAACTCCATGAAGGTCGCATGGAACTCCAACCTCCTAATGACGCTACAAAAGACAATAACCGTGAGGCCTATCAGAACCGGCTTCCAAAAATCGAAATCGAAACTGAAATGAACTCCCATGATATCCATGTTTTCTCCCCTTCTTGTCGCCCTAAGCGACTTAGATCCGCTAAAAACGTAAAGAACTCATGTCCTAAAGACCTTATATCTTAATACATTTGCCATTTTTTGTCAATACCGGGTAAATCCTATTCAATCATCATGCCGTCGCCAAAGCTGAAAAAACGATACTTTTCCTTAATCGCTTCTTGATAAGCCTTATTTATCAGCTTTTTACTCGAAAAAGCGCTGACCAGCATCAATAAGGTCGATTTCGGGGTATGGAAATTAGTAATAATACTATCGACAAAATTGAATTTATAACCCGGATAAATGAAAATATCGATCCATTTACCTCCCGACTTAACTTTTCCGGCCTCACAATGAGCTTCCAACGTTCTAACGCTCGTAGTTCCGACCGCAATTATCCGCCGACCTTCCTCTTTGGCTTCATTCAATCTCTTGGCCGTCGCCTTATCTATTTCTCCGTATTCGCTATGAATCTTATGCTCCTCAATATAATCTGTCTTAACCGGCGCAAAGGTTCCTAGTCCGACATGAAGAGTTACAAATTCGATTTGAATCCCCTGTTTTTTAAGCTTCGCTAATAACGGCTTAGTAAAATGAAGCCCGGCTGTCGGTGCAGCGACCGAACCTTGCTTCTTCGCATAAACCGTTTGATAATCATCAAGTTCCGATTCCTTCTTAATATAGGGCGGTAAAGGCGTCTTACCTGCTTTAAAAAGCTCGCGATCGGAAACATTGAATTGAACTGCCCAAACGCCATCAGTTTCTTTATTTAAAACTGTCGCTTTTATCTTTTTAGAAATACCGACTGATAGCCCGCTCTGGGCCTTACCGCGAATAAGACAATTCCATTTCCTATTTCCTGTCTTACTTAATAAAAATATTTCTATTCCTCCGCCCGTCTCCTTCTTACCGATAAGCCGCGCCGGAATGACTTTGGAATTATTAAAAACTAAAACATCTCCCGGCTTCAATATATCGGGTAGATCGCAAAATTGATTATGGAAAATCCGGCCACTCTTTTTATTTAAAACAAGAAGTCGCGCCTGGTCGCGCGGCTTAATCGGTTCTTGGCCGATAAGTTCGGCCGGGAGATAATAATCAAACTCCGTTATGGGGGTGAGTTGCAGCTCTGACTTTTTCATTGATTCTTTGAATAGTTTTAGCGACATGATAGGGATCGGGAATTTGTTCAAAAACAAATCTCTCCGTTTCTCCGGCGGATTGGATATAGACATCGCCGTAATGGAGCATGGTCGGAAAAAAGCCTTTCTGTTCGACTGTCACATCTTGGATCCGATTAAGATCAAGCTCGGAAACGGTCCGATTGAATAAAGCGTTCTGCTCGCGACTAATAATTCGCTCCGTCGTTACTGTCCAAACATCAAGATAAATTTCCGTCCAAGCCGTAAAAGCAAAAACGATAATGAATAGAAGATAAGAGAATAATAAAACGATTAAAACGGAATAATATCTTTGATCATCAAAAACCCAAGGTAGGCTATAAGAAATAAAAATATAAATCGCCAAAGGAATAAGAAAAAGGAAAATGTAATAAAGAAAAGTTGTTAGAAAAACGAACCAATGCCGCCGAAGATGGAAGACAACCTCCTCGCCTGCTTTCTTATTGGGAATATAATTGAGTGGGATCATAAGCCTTGTTTCATGTTAGTAAAGCCGCTAAAATCAACGCCCATGGCACTGAAATCAAGAATCGGCTGAGTCCAATCGATGACTAATAATTGACTGAAAGAGAAGATTAGAAAAATACTGACCAAGAAAATATAGCCAATCATGACCGAGACATTAACGATACTGAAAAAACCGAAAGAGATTAAATGATAAATATTAAACAGGCTATATAAAATAAACATAGCGACGACCGCGAGATAAAAATAATAGAAGACTGCTAAAGTTATAACCATATTTAATTCTCAATTTCGAGTTTTTAAAATTGTCCTAAATCGGCCGGCGGCTCGATTCCTAAATGCTTGTAAGCAAGCTCTGTCGCGACTCGCCCGCGCGGTGTTCGATTGATAAAACCAATCTGTAATAGAAAGGGCTCGATTACATCCTCGATCGTATCCATTTCTTCCGCTAAAGAAGAGGCGACCGTATTAAGGCCGACAGGCCCGCCGGAAAATTTCTTAATAATAACTTCAAGGAAATCGCGATCGATCTTATCTAGTCCGGCCTCATCAACTTCTAACATGCTCAAGGCTTCGCCAGCGGATTCATCATCAATTTTACCATTTTTCCTGACTTGCGCAAAATCGCGGACGCGCTTTAAAAGCCGATTAGCTATTCGCGGCGTTTGACGCGACCTCTTAGCGATTTCTCGGCCGGCTGATTCTTCCATTTCAATCCCTAAGATTTTCGAAGCGCGATTTAAGATCGCCTCTATCTCGTTATTGGCATAAAAATTCAAACGATGGATGTTGCCGAACCGATCCCTTAAAGGCGAAGATAGCCCGCTCATCTTTGTTGTCGCCCCGATTAAAGTGAATCGCGGCAAGTTTAAACGCAAGGTTCGCGCCGAAGGCCCCTTGCCAATAATAATATCGAGGACATAATCTTCCATGGCCGGGTAAAGGATTTCTTCAACCGACTTATTTAACCGATGGATTTCATCAATGAATAAAACATCGCCGTCATTAAGGCTCGTGATAATTGCCGCAAGATCCCCTGCCCGCTCAATCGCCGGACCAGAAGTCACTTTTATATCGCTCCCCATCTCATTAGCAATAACATGCGCTAAAGTCGTCTTACCGAGCCCCGGCGGCCCGAAGATTAAAACATGCTCTAGGGCCTCTCCCCTGTTCTTGGCCGCTTCTATAAAAATGCTAAGATTTTCCTTGACCTGAGGCTGGCCGATATACTCTTCAAGTTTTTGCGGCCGCAAAGTTAAATCTAACGCCTTATCTATCGGCGCTTCAATCGACGAAACAACTGATTCTTCCAATTCTTCTTCCATATTATTCTAATCTTATCATTGTAACTGAAAAGATTCAATTGTCGGCTCGTATTGAATTTTTAGTCAATTAGAAGTAAAATCTAGTTATGGCAAGAATAATTTACGGGGTCTCCGGCCAAGGCTTTGGCCATTCAACCCGAAGCAAAGAAATTCTCACTCACCTGGCCTCTAAGGGTCATGAGCTTTTAGTATTTACTTATAATCAAGGGGCTTATTTCCTTAAAGACGACTTTAATATTTGGGAAGTGCCCGGATTAGAACTGACTTATAAGAACAATAAACTGGTTTATTGGAATACGATTGTTAAAAATGTCGGTAAGCTCGCCCGCCAATCGAAAAATTGGAAAGAGAATTTATCTAAGTTTAGGGAATTCAATCCTGATTTAGTCATAACCGACTTCGAGCCGCTTTCAGCCGTACTCGCTAAGGTCCAAAGAATTCCGCTAATTTCTCTCGACAATCAGCATCAAATGACCAATACCAAACTTGAACTGCCCATAAAATATAAGAAAGATCTTATGGCTGATCAAATGGTCATAAAATCCCTAGTTTGGGGGGCTAAATACTATCTCCTCACCTCTTTTTTCAAAACCGAAATAAAAAAGAAACATACCTTCCTCTTTCCCCCGATTCTAAGAAAGGAAATAAGGGAGTTAAAAACCGAAAAACGCGATTATATCCTAGTTTATCAAACGACCGCCTTTGGTTCTTTAATTGAGGAATTGAAAAAAATAGATCAAAAATTCATCGTTGTTGGACAAGAAATAGCTAAAATAGAAGGAAATGTCACTCTTAAGAAATATAGCCGGGAAGAATGGCTAAGTGATCTCGCTAATTGTAAAGCTATTATCGGTACGGCGGGATTAAGCCTAATAACAGAGAGCCTTTATCTTGAAAAGCCTTATTTAGCCATTCCGATCAATAAACAAATCGAACAAGTTATAAACGCCCATTATTTAAGAAAAATGAATTACGGCGATTACTGCTATAAGTTCAATAAAGAGTGTTTCGAGGACTTTTTAAAGCGCCTGCCCGAATTTGAAGCTTCTTTAAAGAACTATCCTAAATCTGATAATTCCGAAATTCTAAAAAAACTAGATGAGTTAATAGATTATTTGGCCTAATTTAAACATAATATCTAAATTTAAACAAAATACCGGAGTAATTAGTTCCGGTTTTGTTTTTAATATCATTAAAACCAACTTATTTAGTAGGTTATAATTCTGATCCTAAAAAGCTGAATAAAAACTGTGGATAAACTGTTGCTAAAGGGGATAAATGTCTAGACATGTCTGGACAGAACTCAAAAACCTAAGACTGTTCATAAGTCAACCTTTAAAACTGTTTTTGGCTAAATTTAGATAAATATATATTAGCTAAAATAAGCCAAATATATTTAGACGATCATTTTACCAATAAAAAAGAAAATGTTTCACGTGAAACATTTTGTATTTGCGAGCCTTAAAAAATATTGGCATCTAAGACCCCTTTAACTTCTATTTATTATCCCAAAGCCCCTTTAGTTGTCATCCCGGACCTGCCTGTCCGGTAGGCAGGCTTGATCCGGGATCCAGGTTAATTAAAAATTCGATCTAATTAAACCTGGATTCCCGCCCCTGCCTACCGGTAGGCAAGGTGCGCGGGAATGACAATCAAAGAGGATATTAACTAATAAAATGTTTCACGTGAAACATTTTCAACTTTTAGAACTCCCTGCAAGAAATAATCCAACCCTGATAAACAATTAACGATTTACAAATTGTTTCACGTGAAACATTTTGTAAAATTCCAATCTATACTAATAAATGAGTAAAATGCTAAAACTCGACGATAAACTTGTCTTTTTTAAGAAATGTTTCACGTGAAACATTTCTTAAATTAAAAAACGTCCGATTTTCGATTGATATTTTTGGTTATCATTTTCTTAATGACTAGTTATTTGAAAATGTTTCACGTGAAACATTTTCAAAAATTGAACTAAATAAATAGGCGACGGGGGATTCGTTAGTATTTTTTTATCAGGTCTTTTTTTGAGCGATAATTAAGCTTAAAATAATGAATGATGGTTCTTTAGTTGCAAAAAAGCCAATAAAAATGGGGTTATTATTAAAAATGTTTCACGTGAAACATTTTGTATTTGCGAGCATTAAAAAATATTGCCTGCCTGCCGGTAGGCAGGAGCCAATTTTCGGTGAAAGCGACAGGAAATTATCGCAAGCTTGCCCGGCTGAATAGACGGGCGGGCGTCAGATAATTTCCAGGAGAGAAGTCGAATAATTTGGCCATGATTTTTTACAGCGAGCGATTTTTCTTTTTGTTAGCTTTTTCTTTTTTAAAAAAGAAAAAGTAAGAATAAGGAATTAATAATCAAACTCTCTTTATATAATTGTCATCCCGAGGGAGCGCAGCGAC
>CAZEKG010000005.1:0-45321 GCA_964512625.1 uncultured Gammaproteobacteria bacterium
TAGCTTTTTCTTTGTTAAAAAAGAAAAAGTAAAGTTATTTTCCAACAAAAACCGTCCCCTCCTTCCCCTTCCGGCTTAAATCGCAAACTTGCTTAACCATCTCCTTAGTAATATCCCGGCCGCCAAGCCCCATGATCGCGCCTAAAATCTTAGCTTTTGATTTTCCATAAAGCGCCCTCTTTATTTCTCCAGCTAAAATCCCCTCTTCTCCAAGCGACAAAGACTTATCAATGACAATGATATTTTTCTTATCGGCAATCAGCTTAATAATCTCCTCATCCGGAAAAGGCCTGAAAGAAGTTATCTTTAAAACGCCGACCGCGCCTTTCATCTCGTCTACTGCTTCTTTAATCGTCCCTAAAACGGAACCCATAGCGACAATAACCGTCCCCGCCTTCTTATCGCCGTAATAATCAACTAAAGATAATCTTCGTCCGAAAATCTTTTTGAATTCTTTCATTTCTAAATCAATAATCTTCTTACTGGCAAGTAAATCCTCATGAAGCTCTTGGCGGATTTCGAAGTAATGAGCCGGCGTCGCGAAGGCTCCGAAGGTCAAGGGCTTCTTAACATCAAGTTTTGCCTCCGGCTTATAATCAGGCAAGTATTTTTTTATTTCCGAGGCTTCAGGAACATTGACCGGTTCGACTACATGAGTTAAGACGAAGCCGTCAAGATTGACCATAGCCGGAATTAAAACCTGTTCCGCGACTTTGTAAGCTAAGACATGAAGATCGCAAACTTCTTGGTTATCTTCGCCGAAGAGTTGAATCCAACCGGCGTCGCGAACCGTCATCACATCCTGTTGATCATTCCAAATATTAATCGGCGCCGAAACAGCGCGGTTAGCATCAGTTACAACTATCGGTAAGCGCATGCCAGCGATATTGAATAAAACTTCAGTCATAAGCAACAAACCCTGCGAAGAGGTAGCGGTATAAACCCTTAGTCCCATAGCTGCCGCGCCCTCAACGATCGAAGCCGCGCCGAATTCGCTCTCGGCAAGCACATATTCAAAATCGGCTTCGCCATCAGCTTTCATTTTCGCCAATTCCTCGACGATATGGGTTTGGGGCGTTATCGGATAAGCGGAAATAACCGCCGGCCGAATCGCTTTTATCGTCTCGGCAATAGCGCGAGACCCTTCGAGTATTTTTAACATAAATAGATAATTAATTTTCAATTTATAATTTTCAATTTTCAAACAATTTCACAATTAAATAATTTTAAAAACAATTCTGAATTAAAGGACTTATTAATTAAGACGACGGACTGATATTTCCACGGGATCCCCACGGTCGCTGCGCTCCCTCGGGATGACAGCAGTATAAAATTAATCATTGTTTTGAAATTGAAAATTGAAAATTCCAAAATTTATTTTTTCTCTTCCCTCATCGTAATCGCCTTAACCGGACACTCCCCGGCGCAAATCCCGCAACCCTTGCAATAATCAAGATCAGCCTCATAAAAAACTTTCCCCTTGCTATTCTTTTCGCCGGTTGAAAAACAAATTCCTTCCGGACAGACCCTCTCGCAAGTCGCGCAACCGATGCATTTTTCATGATCGATTTCCGGATAATGCTGTTCTCGCCAATTGCCGGTTTTTATAAAGCTAGTCGTTCCCGGCTTGACTGTTAAAATATTTTTCATTTAATGACTAATTATTACTAATAACCTCATACCCTCTTCTCGCCGCCAAGACATTTTTCTCGCCCATCTCTCCGGCGAATCTTTCCTTGATAGCTCGATCAACTCCCGAAAGGCTGAATAATCCTGAAATCGAAGCAAAAGCCCCAAGCAAAATAGTATTAATGATCGGCTTACCAAGAACTTCAAGAGCAATGCCCGAAGCGTTAAGATGTTTTAAGATAACCCCTTTAGGCGCGACTAAGCCCTCTAAAGGCTTGGAAGTATTGATCAAAACAACCGCGCCTTTCTTTAAATCACCCAAAATATTCTTATCGCTTAAAAGCGTCGCGTCCTGAACGATGACATAATCAGGCGAATAGACCTGGCTCCTTAATCTTATGAATTTATCATCTATCCGGACATAAGCCGTAACGGGCGCGCCTCTCCGCTCTACGCCGAAGTTAGGAAAAGCCTGAGAAAATTTCCCATCATAAAAAACAGCTGAAGCGACTAACTCCGCCATAGTTACTGACCCCTGGCCTCCTCGGCCATGTATTCTTATCTCTACCATAAAATAAATCGATTAAATTATAAATCCCGAATCACAATTCACAAACTAATTAAAGTTACTTTTTACTTTTATTTCTTAATTTTTTTGTTATTTGAAATTTGAGATTTGGGATTTAAAGCTGTTTATTCATTTCTTTAAACTTATCAATCAATTGCTGCCAGGCTTCCTTAGTAACCGGCCCTTCTAATTTATTACCGTTAATAAAGAAAGTCGGCGTCCCCCTCACTCCAAGGTCAATCGCATCCTTAAGGTCTTCCGAGATCATCTTAGTATATTTCTCATCCGCCACGCATTTATTGAACTGATCCATATCGACTCCCGACTGAATAATAATATTGTTCAGCTGATCAGCGTCCTGGATTTTCCCTTGATTTAAAAATAATTTGTCATGAAGATTCCAAAACTTGCCCTGACTATTAGCGCAAAGAGAAGCTTTAGCTAGTCCAGGAGAATTTTGACTAATAACCGGATATTGGCGATAAATGAAAAAAACATCCTCCTTATTGTTGTTTATCGCCTCTCTAATCTCGGGAAATTCCTGAATACAATGAGGACATTCAAAATCTTCAAACTCAACAGTTACTAACTTAGCCTTATGATTGCCGAAACTCGGACGATCCGTCTTCTCGGCGATTTTACGAGCCGCGGAATTCTCTCCCAGTTGCAATTGCGTCTTATCTATTCCGACAACCATATTCTCCCTCATCTTATTAGCGCCGTAAAAAACTAAAATGATCACTACAATAAGTAGAACTAAAATAAAGAGAATTCCGGCAATAATAATCTTGCCCCAACCTCTTTGATACCATCGCTTAATAACAGGCGCAGGTTCAAATCGCGGATCCTGATTAAAATCGCTTATTCGAGAGGATTCGGCTATTTCCTTATTTCCGGCCTCAATGCCGTTAATTTGATTAGATGATTGATCCATGACTTTCAATTACTATGACAAACTTATTATAGCACATGGCTTCGTAAAATCAGAAATGAAAACAGCTCGATTTTATGGGCTTATTGACATCACTGCCTATTTATGATAATATATGACCATAACATCTTTTAAAGATCAAGAAAGTAAATACCTGTTATGGCAATCGATATTATCCAAATTATTTCAGCAATCATCCTTATAACCGCTATTCTGATGCAAAATCGGGGATCCGGCCTAGGCGCGGCTTTCGGCGGAGAAGGCAATGTTTATAGGACAAAAAG
The DNA here is from genome assembly GCA_964512625.1 of uncultured Gammaproteobacteria bacterium. Classification (GTDB taxonomy): domain Bacteria; phylum Patescibacteriota; class Patescibacteriia; order 2-01-FULL-39-33; family 2-01-FULL-39-33; genus CAZEKG01. The sequence continues at coordinate 3,413 of CAZEKG010000005.1, forward strand.
AGGCTTTGAAAAAATACTTTTCAAAATCACTATAGTTGTCGCAGTCATCTTTTTTGCGACTGCCTTTATCAATGTTTTATTCTAAAAACATTCGATTAACTTCTTGACAGGCGAATTGTCGCCCCTCAAACACTTAACTTAAAAAAGTGAGATTATTATCTTCGTTGACAAAAAGAGTAACTGATTCTTTTTCGCATACGGCCAAAAAATTAAAGAAATTGGAAAAACAACACCATTTTGATAAATTATTGGTAAGTTCTTTGAATAAATCAAAGATCCCTAAGTGGTCTCAATTGAAGCATTTCAGCCGTATCTTATCAAAAAAAGAAAGAATCCTCTTTAATTCCATCCTAAGCATCGTAGGTTTCTGCTTTCTATTGGTTATTTTCGGAGTCTATCAGCTCAATACTATCTCGACGCCCATTATCGGAGGCGATTATACCGAGGGCTTGATCGGCTCACCAAAACTGATTAATCCTGTTTTAGCTCAAACTGAAAGCGACCTTGATATTTCTCGCTTAGTCTTTTCCGGCCTTTTAAAATATGATAAGAATCATCAATTGATACCCGATTTAGCGGAAAGTTATGAAGTTTCCGAAGACGGCTTAGTCTATACCTTTCATTTAAGAAAGGGAGTTAAATGGCAAGACGGCGAACCTTTTAAAGCGGATGATATCATCTTCACTATCTCGGCCATTCAAAACCCGGAATTCCGCAGCCCGCTTTCAAGAAGTTTCCGTGGCGTCGAGGCTAATAAAATAGATGATTATACCGTTACCCTAACGCTTAAGGAGTCTTTCGCGCCTTTCTTAAGCTTAATGAACTTCGGTATCTTACCGGAACATCTTTGGTACAGTATCGCCCCGGCCAATTCGGATTTAACCGAGCTTAATAAAAAACCGATCGGTACCGGCGCCTGGTCTTTTGAGGGCTTTACCAAAGATAAATCGGGAATCATAAAATCATATACCTTAATCCCCAATAAAGATTATTACGGCGAAAAGCCGAAATTGAAAAAAATCATCTTTAAGTTTTACGGCGATTTCATTTCTGCTATTGAAGCCTTAAAAAGCAAGAATGTCGACGGTCTCGCCTACTTGCCAAAAGAATTCAGGAACGAGCTTAAAAAATATAAGAATCTTAATTACAACCAGCTTAGTCAACCGCAATATACGGCCGTATTTTTCAATTTGAAAGGCTCTTCCCTCTTAAGCAGCGACTATATCCGCCAAGCTTTAGCCTTAGCAACCGATAAGAATAAGATAGTAACTAGAGTCTTAAACGGAGAAGCTGATACAATTGAAAGCCCGGTCTTGCCCGGAGTTCAGGAAATCGACGCGCCGAAGTACGCCTATAACCCCCAAAGCGCCGCTCAACTACTCGAAGATAACGGCTGGAAATTAATTTCTACCTCAACCGGCGACGGCTTAACCGAACAAGTCAGGAGCAAGAAAGGACAGCTACTCCAAATAACCTTGACTGTCGTTAATCAACAGCAAACAATCGAAACCGCCCAACTAATTAAAGAATCTTGGGATCAAATCGGCATCAAAACGATAATAAGCGTCGTAGAAAAGGAAAAGATTTTTCAAGATGTTATTAATCCGAGGAAATATGAAGCTTTGATTTTCAGCGAAAACCTAGGGTCTGATCCTGATCCTTTCGCTTTTTGGCATTCTTCCCAAGCCGACTATCCCGGCCTCAACCTTTCCGGTTACAATAATAAGAAAGCGGATCAAATATTAGAAAGCGCAAGAAAGATAAATGACTGGTCGGCCAGACAAGGAAACTACCTGGAATTAAAAAACATCCTCGCTAAAGATTTACCGGCCATCTTCCTTTACAATCTTAACTATGTCTATCCCCAAGATAAAAAAATCAAGGGTTTCTCGGTGAGCTATATTTCCGCTCCCAACGATCGCTTTTCCAATATCAGCGATTGGTACATAAAGACTAAAAGAATTTGGAAATAAAAAAACCTAATAGTATCGCGGACGAGTGGTGAAATTGGTAGACACGCTAGCTTCAGGTGCTAGTTCTTGCAAAAGAGTGGAGGTTCAAGTCCTCTCTCGTCCATAAAAATAAGCGAATTATTTTTTTGATTTCCTGCTTAATCGAAAAATCGCTTAGTCGGAATCTCCGACAACGCATTTAATCAAACGACAAAGACGCAAATCAAAGTTAAGCCAGGATTTGCGGCTCGAAAAATGAACAAATGCTCTTGCCTTTAAAAAGGCAAACTCTTTATTAATCAACCGGCAAAAGCCGGTACCGTTCGCACGATCGGTATTAAAAATGAAAAAAATGGAACAAAGTAAAAACGGGCCGAATAATAATTTCCATCGGCCAAGAAAGTTTGCGCCTATGCGCAAGCCAAGAGATTATAAAAAAGAACCACCTAAGAAGGGAAATAATCTATTGATTGATCCCCTGCTTGGGCTGACAGATGATTTCGCCAGCCTGCATCAAGCTAATCGGCCGAAGATCCAACCTAAAAAAGAAATAAGAAGCAATTCTAGAACTAATTACCATCAGCCAAGAAAGGCTAACTTACCGAAAGATCAGCCGCTTAGGAAAGTCTTGCCTCACAAAAACAGCCAACCCAACCAAAACCAAGCCATGCCTTTCGTAACTTCGAAAGAAATTCTTAAGGTCATTCCTATCGGCGGCTGTGAGGAAGTCGGACGTAATATGACGATTTTCGAATATGGCAATGACATCGTCATCTTAGACATGGGTATCCAATTCCCGGAAGAAGACATGCCGGGCATCGATTACATCATCCCTAACGCCGACTATTTAAAAGGCAAAGAAAAAAATATCCGCGCCGTTATCTTCTCGCACGGACATCTAGACCATATCGGAGCAGCGCCGATCCTTCTAGAAAAATTAGGCTATCCGCCGGTTGTCGGCCGCGACCTGACGCTCGCCATGATCCGCCATCGCTTAGAAGACTATCAAAAAGACAGCTCAAAGAAGTTAAAAGCCATAACCGTTAAAAGCCTTAACGATAAGATTAAGTTGGGCATTTTCCAAACCTCCTTCTTCCAAATCGATCACTCGATCATGGACGCCGTCGGCGTAATCCTTCAAACACCGGCCGCTACTGTTCTTCACCCAGGCGATTGGACTTTAGAAAAAGATTTGAAAGGCAATCCTATCTTAGATTACTCTTTCTTAGCTAAGCTGCCTCGCCCGACTATTTTAATGCTTGAGAGCTTAGGCGCTATAGATGTAAGAACCAGTTCTTCTAGCGATGATATGAAAAAAAATATCACTAAGCTAATAACCGAAGCTCCCGGCCGGACTATTATCGGCACTTTCTCTTCCCAAATAGAAAGAATCAGTTGGATCTTGAGCGAAGCCGCAAAAATCGGAAAAAAAGTGGCGCTTGACGGCTACAGCATGAAAATAAATGTAGAGATCGCCCAAAAATTAGGCTATATCAAAGTACCGAAAAATTTAATCATCAAAATCGACAAAGTCGAGGAAGTTCCGGACAACAAGTTGATTGTCCTTTGTACCGGAGCCCAGGGCGAAGGCAATGCCGTCCTTTCAAGAATCATCGACGGCTCCCATAGATATATCAAGCTGAAAAAAAGCGATACTGTCATCCTTTCTTCCTCGATAATTCCCGGCAATGAAAGGACTATCCAAAGACTAAAAGATAACCTTTACCGTCAATGCGATAATGTCATCCATGGTAACATCATGGATATCCATACTAGCGGCCATGGCAACCGGGAAGATATTATTTATATGCTTAAGCAAATCCAACCGGATTATTTCATTCCGATTTACGCCAACCACTATATGCTTAAGGAAGCTTCGAAGCTAGCCGCTAATGTCGGCTTTAGGCCAGAAAGGATAATCGTTCCCGATAACGGCAACATCATTGAATTCTCAAAAACAGATTTCAAAGTTTCAGACAAGAAGGCGCCTTCTGATTATATCTTTGTTGATGGTTTGGGGATAACCGACAGTAACAGCGTCGTGCTTCGCGATCGTAAAATGATGGCCGAAGACGGCATGCTCGTCATTATCGCGACTGTCGACGCTCATACCGGAAACTTAATCCATAATCCCGATATCATCTCTAGGGGCTTCGTCTATCTTAAAGAAAATAAGAAGCTTATCGAAATGACTCGCCAAAAAATCAAGAAGATATTGAAGGACGAAAATCCGCAAACCGCGCCGGATGATCAATACCTGAAAGAAAAGCTTAGGAATGAGATCGGTAAATTCCTTTATCAAAAAACTGAGAAACGTCCGATGATCCTTCCGGTCATCATCGAGGTTTAAAAAAACAAAAAGCTCGGATATTTCCGAGCTTTTTGTTTTTAGATAATTAATATCTAAGTAGTACTTTGACTCTAAACTTCTTACCTTTGAAATATTTCCTGGCGAATTCAGCCGCTTCCCACGGATTGAAAAATTTGCAGCTGAAAATGTCGAAAAAGGCCCTATCTCCCGTTTTATCGTCAAAATGAATGGCAATGGAAGAGGTTTCGATGAATTGTAAAACCGAATAACCTTCCAAAGAATCGTCACCGAACTTTTTTAAGTACATCGGCCCGTAAGTCTTCATGCCGATATGCTTAACTAAGGATGCCACAAAAGCCTTGATGGCTTTTGGCGACTGGATTAGTTCATGGTCGCATCCAGACAAGTCTATACTTGCTGTCAGTCCCCACGCGTTTCGCTTTTTATAAAGCTCACGTAAGGTAGAAATGTTCATTTCTTTTAACGGTACTTTTATTTTTTAGCTCCTCGCCCGATTGCCTCTTTAAGGGAGATGGCCGAATAACGAGAATCTAGTTCATTGTAATAATTATTTCAGCCTTTGTCAACAGTTTTTAAAGTTGGCTTAATCTTCTTAGGACGATTAGATTTAAAAAACCGCTTAATAGCCCTAAGGATGTTAAGCGGTTGGTTGTTAACCGTAGCTAAGAGAAGGAAAAGACCGGCGACCATTCCGGTAACGACTCATCGCCAAGCGTTCTTGAGCATCGCGCTTCTTGCGCAAAGCGATCGCCTTTCTCCGCGCCTCACAAATAGCACGGCAATCCTTCTTCGAAACCTTCGGCCCGCCCGGCTCGCCGATTTGATCAGAAACTCGCGGGATATAAGGCTTTATCGGGGTCTCTAGAGAAACCTTAGCGACCTCGATCGTAACGAGATCAAAAAAAGATTTCAATGCTTCAAAGCCGTAAGCCCTCCAATACCCCTCTTTCAATTCCGCCAAGATAGTAATATTGCTTTCACACATCTGATGATAACGGCGAAACATTTCGGAGCGAATCCTTGATTCCAAAGCCTCCCTGTTTTCTTCCCTCGACAAGACTGCAGTCGTGGCTTCGAGAGTTGACATAGGACTAATCTCCCCTCCGGTTAACATAAGAACCAAGCCACAATAGCTTGGTTCTAATAGGTAAAATGTACTTGACTTTATTATATAATTTTAAATAAAAAAACGTCAAGATTAATCTTTTTTCCAAACAGCTTCCGCTTCTTTTTCCATTTTCTCCAATCGATCATAGTAATCAGGGAACTCATTTAAATGAGCTAAAGCGATTTTCCCGGTCATTAGCGGATCGTCATCCGTGACATTGGTCGCGCTATCAACTTTTCCATGCTCCAACTCGACATCCATACCGCGCCGGAATTGATCGATATCAAACTTGCTCCAATCAAGACCTAATTGTTCGCCGATCTTTTTCGCTTCTTCGGCGGTAAATTTATCAGCCATTTTATTTTTTATTTATTATTCTTATTAAGGAGGCTTTGAGCTCCTTTATTTTTTTCTGACTTTTAGCTTCAATATTTAAACGAATCAAGGGTTCATTGTGAGAAGGCCTAATATTAATAAACCACTCTCCTTTTTTATCCCAAATTGATAAGCCGTCAATAATCGAGAATTTATAACTATTAAATTTATTCCTTATTCCTTTTTCAAGCTTCTTAAAATCATCCGCTTTAAGATTGATCTCTCCGGAAACCTGATAGTCGGCGCCAATCCTTTTAATCTCTTCTGAAAGTTTTAAATTATTCTTTTTCAAATATTCTCCCAGCATTAAAATAACGATAATGGCATCACCGTAAACATAGGGTCGGGATTTTTTCAAAGCAAAATTAAAAATGAAATGGCCAGAATTCTCACAGCCGAACAGCAGTTTTTTCGCCGTCATGGTTTTTATGAAATTGGCGTAACCTGAACGATGGACTAAAACCCGCCCGCCATTTTCCTTAATAACCTTAGAAATACCAAGATTAAGCCGAGCATCAACGGTAATCGTTTTTTTCTTATAACGAGTTAAGAATAATTCCGCCAATAAGCAGTTAATATAATAAGGTTCTATAAATTCTCCCTTTTCGTCAAAAAAAATCGAGCGATCGGCATCGCCGTCAAAGATAACGCCGAAGTCGAATTGTCCTGATTTTATCAATTGACTCATTTCCGTCTGATTTTCCGGCAAGAGCGGATTAGGGCCATGACTCGAGGCCATTTTTTGGGGCAAAAAATTAATAGTCTGATATTTAAGAGACAAGGATTTAAAAACCGCAGTGGCTAGCCGGCCGCCGGAGCCGCTCGAAGCGTCTAAAGCAAGGCTAAGCCCTTTAAGATTTTTTGGATTAATAAAAGAAGCAACCCATTTTTGATATTCTTTAACTATAGAAAATTTTTCTATCTTAGAATTGGCTAAGATTTTTTTCGGATCGCTAATCTTCCCGAATTCCTGATCAGCCAGCTTGGCTATTTTCTTCAATCCAGTATTAAGACCAAAAACCCGCCCCTTCTCATCGCAAAATTTAAAGCCGGTCTGACCTTCGGGGGAATGGGAAGCGGTAACCATAACGCCACTTGGGATTTTTTTTGCTCCGACAGTAAAAAAAACTTCCGGCGTCGCGCAAACGCCAAGATCAAAAACTTTCATACCTCCCGTTATCAAGCCTAAAACAAGCGGACCGAAGACTTTAGCGGACTCAGTTCGAGCGTCGCGTCCGACAACGATTTTTTTCACTCCCGAAACCTTAGCAAAAGCTAAGCCGAGAGCGTAAGCCGTTTTTTCATTTATTTCCTCGGGATAAGTCCCTCGGATATCGTATTCCTTAAAGATTGATTGGTTGATTTTATCCATAATGTTTCAAATGTAGTCTATTCGTATTTTAACATAAAAAGAAGCCCTGTGTCATTTGGGCTCAATGATTTTTGTATTTGTATTAATATTTACGAGCATTAAAAAATCCCTCGTCTTCCAGGCGCCCAAGCGTCAAGAAATCCAAGGGATTAGAAAAAAAAGTAAATGGGTTTAAGTCGTCAACTGCGGAACAACGACGTGACAGCAACCCCCAGCAAACCAGACACGGTCACTCCCGAAGCGACTAACACGGGCATCGAGCCTGCGATCAATATAGGGGCTCACAACAACAACAAAGAACTGCCCATGTGACTTATATAAGAATAAAGTCACATAACCGTCCGTTAGGAGCCAGTCTCGATACTTCCTTGCGAAGCCTCTTATCTGGGCTGGCGTAAGACAGAGCCTATTCAAATCGGGAGATAATGAGCCGAACATCTGAGGAAAAGTTCCATCCCTCTCCAACTCAAAAACTTCAGCTTTAGTGGCCGGTGTAGACTTGCCGGGTTCGTCCGCGCCCCAATTACGGAAATAGGGGTCAATACCTCCGTCGAAGACATCACGAGCATCGACTAATGTTTCCGTCCCATCAGTCGCGTCAATTTCATAATCGCCTGAGATTAAGCGGAGGTAGACCTGCTTAGCGACGCCAGTCCAACATGGCTGTTTCTTGAGAAAATTCTTAAGCTCCCTCAGCCAATCCTGGCCGGAATTGCCGGAAAGCTTTTCCAACAAGTCATGGATAACTCCCAGCATTTCCAGCGGTAAAGCCGCTAAAAGCCGAATTATCGAGCCGATCATGTCTTTCATGGTCAGTTCCTCTCTCTCTTTTGTCGACCGAGAATTTCCAGTTACATACTGAGATTCCGGGTCAACCTTTCTTAGGTACTGCCTAATACATATCATATTTAATCTATTTAGTCAATCCCCTTCCTCCCAACAACCAGTGAATTACCACCCTTAAGAATCCCGACTCTCTTGCCTTTATATTCATACTGAAGCAACTCGATCTTAAAACCGGCTTTAACCATCAACTTCCTAATCTCCGACAACTTAAAAGAATGGACATACCTCGGCGCTTCGGCGAGTCCTTTAGTTTTCTTCCAAGGCATGAAAGCGTCACTAAGTCCGTAAACTCCCTTCTTTATTTTCAAACGATAATTTAAAAGCTGTTTCCAATATTTATAATTATCCGTCATTTGCCAAAGATTCCAATTAGACATGATAACTCGCCCGCCCGGCTTCAGGGAAGCATAAGCCTGGCGGATAACTCTCTCCCTTAACTCCTTTGAAGGAATATGATGTAAAGAAGCGAATAATAATATCAGGTCGTATTTATTATTTTCTAAATTGAGATCGCTTAAATCCCCGAATTCGAACTTGAAATTAGGCTTCGCCTCAAATCTTTCTCGAGCGATCTTAAGAAGCTCTTCGCTATTATCCAAGCCGAGATAATCGACTTTAAGCTCCTTAAAAATTCCGGCCATGCGGCCATTACCACAACCGAGATCCAAGATCTTATCGCCGTCCTTAGCGTATTTTACAAAGTCGCCATACCCCTGCCACCAAATACTGCGCGTATCCGAAAAATCAGGCGCGATCGCGTTGTAAATTTCTTTAGTTTCCTGTAAGATTTGGGTAGTTATCTTCTGATCCATATTATGCCTAAATTAGATTTGAACGAAATTATTAAGGTTATAGTCAAAGCCAAACCCTCTTCCGAAAAAGAGCTTTTTAATCTTGTGCGACAAGAGGCCGGCAAGTTTAAAATGGGTTCGCCGGAGAAATCAGCTTTGCTTTCAGCATATCATAAACTGATTAAAAAACAACCGAAGCTTAAGTCCTTGGAATTGGAAAAATTCCTGACTAAGCGTGCCGTCAGGACACTCTCCGGCGTCGCTGTCATTTCCGTCTTAACCAAGCCCTATCCTTGCCCCGGGAAATGCCTTTACTGCCCGAGCGAAAAAGATATGCCGAAAAGTTACCTCTCGAATGAGCCGGCCGTCATGCGCGCTATCCTAAACGATTTCGATCCTTATCGCCAAATAACCATGCGCCTTAAAGCCTTAAAAGCTAACGGCCACTCGACGGAAAAAATCGAGTTGATTATTATGGGCGGCACTTGGTCATACTTGGAAAAGAAATACCAAGCCTGGTTTATTAAAAGATGTTTCGAAGCCTTAAACGGCAAAAAAGCCAAAAGCCTTAATGAAGCACAAAAGCAAAACGAAAAAGCCAAGCATCGTTGCATTGGATTAACTTTAGAAACCCGGCCTGATTATATAAATGAAGAAGAAATAAAAAGAATGCGAAGCTTCGGCTGTACGCGAGTCGAGTTAGGCATCCAACATATCGATGATAAGATCTTGAAGCTAAATAAAAGGGGTCATGATAACGCCAGTAGCCTACGCGCCATTAGAATGCTTAAAGATTCAGGCTTTAAGATCAATCTTCATCTAATGACCGGCCTGCCGGGCTCAACGCCGGCTAAGGATTTAAAGATGTTTAAGGAGCTATATACCTCGGGGGGGTATATGCCGGATATGATCAAGATATATCCCTGCGTCGTAACTAAAAATTCCGAGCTCTATAATTGGTATAAAAAGAAAAAATATAAACCCTATTCCGATAAGCAACTTTTAAAACTTTTAATCGACATAAAAAAAATCACGCCGCCTTGGGTTAGAATTACCAGACTGATCCGGGACATTCCCGAAGAAAGCATTGTCGCTGGCAACAAAATAACCAATCTAAGGCAGATGATTCAGCAGGCCTCGATCAAAGAGGGTTGGAAATGCAAATGCATTAGATGCCGGGAAGCGGGACATCAAGAGATAAACGCCAAATCACAAAATACAAAGACCAAACTAAAAATAATTAAATATCCAGCGTCGGAAGGAATAGAGTATTTCTTAAGTTTTGAATCAAGCGACGAGAATATCTTATACGCCTTTTTAAGACTGAGGATAAATAAAAAACCGGAGAAGAACTTCTTACTGGAACTGCGGGAAGCGGCGCTAATAAGAGAACTCCATACCTACGGCCAAGTAACCGCCATTGGTGCTAAAGGTGAAGTCCAACATCTCGGCTTCGGCCGTCAACTGCTTAGGGAAGCGGAAAAAATCGCTTTAAAAGCTGGATTGAAACAAATAGCCGTCATTTCCGGTATTGGCGTTAGGGAGTATTATAAGAAAAACGGCTACGAGCTTAAAGGAAGCTATATGGTCAAGAAATTAAAATAATTTTCCAATTTAGTTTTTTAAATTTTAATTTATAATTTATGTCTGACATCAATAAAACAATCCCGGGAGAAATCGGGGTCTTTAATGCTATGATCGCTTCGGGACCGGTCATTATCCAAGAACGCGAAGGAATTGAAAAAACCCTTCTCGTTAAGCATGGCGACAAACCGCTAGAACAGCTAAAGTGGAAATTTTGCGGCGGTAAAATATTAAAAGACATGGGACTGGAAGAAAACGCCATTAGAGAGGCTGGAGAAGAAATCGGCGTCGAAGTAAAACTCACTAAGCCGCTAAAACCGATGATCGTTTGGCAGGAAATTCCCGAAACTGGCACTCAAAAACCGGAAGCCATCGTCCTTATCCATTACCTAGCAACTATTAGCGAAGAACCTAAAAAAGGCGAACAAGTACTAGCTATGGATTGGTTCGATATCAATAACTTGCCGGAAGATTGCGCTCCCAATATCAGACCGATTATCGAAGAATACCTATCAATAAAATGAATTTAAATAAGCGGCAGGATCTCCTGCCGCTTTTAGTTTCCGGTTTTAGGCCGGCAAAATTCCTTCCACCAAAGGTTATACTTATTCAAATCAGGCTCTGACAGCAACGATTTGAAATAAGCTATCCCGGCGCTGGAATAATGCCTTATGACCGATTCAAAAAGATGACTCCGCCTCATTTTTTTCTCTTGGACTGATAATAATGCCACACAACGTTTGAGACAAACAAACCACCTCCTCCCAGTCTTCACTGTTATTTTCGATGTCTAAACCTATAGTCCGTCTCTGCCTCCATCTCATTAATCCTGAAAAACCGCCGAAGATTCCCGAAAAAATCTTCCAGTAGGCCTCGAATAAAAGAACGACGTCTTCTTCGTATTTTCGCACGCGTTGACATGACTCACCTCCCGCTGAGCTCATCAGCAATACTACCCCGTATCTTAAACAAACTGACTAATAAAATAAATCGTGGCCGTCTCCGCCCTTAAAATCCTTAAGCCAAGGCTGACCGGTAAAATCCCTGAACGGCTCGCCAAAGAAACTTCCGCATCCTCATATCCGCCTTCCGGACCGACGAAAAGATGGACTTCTTCGGCGTTAATATTGGGCGTATTTTTCATTTCTTTTTCAAAAGCGATATATTTATGGCCCGCTGACTCCTCCGCTAACTTAACTGCTTCGGGAAAGCCGATAGCCGGCGCCAACTCCATCAACTTCGAACCGCCGCATTGCTCCGTCGCCTCCTTAATTATTTCCGAATATCTTTTCTGCTTAGCGGGCGTAATACCTCGAACGATTGAGCGCGCCGAAATAACCGGAATGAATAATGAAACTCCCAGCTCTGTCGCTTTTTGAACTAATAAATCCATTTTTTCGCCCTTAAGTAAGGATTGATAAAGGACGATCTTATTCTTCAATTCACGACGACCAAGATGGCGATCAATTATTAGGAACCGCGCCTCTTCTTTTTTAAGATCAATCAGCTGAGAAACATACTCAAACCCGGATCCTTCAAAAACAATAAAACGCTCCCCTTCCTTGGCGCGCAAAACCTTAATTAACTGATTGATTATAACTTTATCCCGGCAAACGACATAATCGCCGTGAAAGGCGGCCTTCTCAATATAGAAACGGTGCATAAATTGAAATATATTGCCTATTTTGATAGAATTATTATAACATTTAAGAGCCTAAAAACACAAAGCCATGTCTATCAAGACCATCCAAGATCTAATCAAAAAAGAAGTCTTAAGACAAAAGACTTCATTAGTCATGATCGCTTCGGAAAACTTCGCCTCTCCGGCTGTCCTCTCGGCCATGGGCTCGCCACTCTCTAATAAATACTCCGAAGGTTATCCTTATAAGCGCTATTATACCGGCAATCAATACATCGACGAAATAGAAGATGAATGCCGAGTCCTAGCCTTAAAAATGTTCGGCCTGAAAAACGATGATTACCAAGCTAACGTCCAGCCTCACAGCGGCTCCTCCGCCAATTTAGCCGTCTATCTCGGCCTGCTTACTCCGGGAGATAAAATCCTCGGCATGGATCTCGCTCATGGCGGCCATTTGACTCACGGCTCGCCAGTTAACTTTTCCGGCAAGCTTTTTAATTTCATCCATTACGGCGTCGACGAAAAAACCCATTTACTTGATTACGATAAAATAGAAAAAATCGCCTTAAAGGAAAAGCCGAGAATGATCGTTTGCGGCGCAACCGCTTATTCAAGAACGATTGATTTTAAAAAATTCCGAGCTATCACCGATAAAGTCGGAGCCTTGCTCCTGGCTGACATTTCCCATATCGCCGGCTTAGTCATCGCCAAGGTCCATCCTTCCCCTTTTCCTTACGCCGATATCGTAACAACAACAACTCATAAAACTTTATCCGGACCACGCAGCGCCATCATTATTTCTAAGAAAGACCTAGCTTTAAAAATCGATAAGGCGGTTTTCCCGGGCATGCAAGGCGGACCGTTAGAGAACAGCATCGCCGCTAAGTCCAGCTGCTGCAGCGAATCATTAGAAAAAAAATTCAAAGATCAGCAATCTCAAGCCGTAAAAAATGCTAAATTTTTAGCCGAAATATTGAAGAAGAACGGCCTGAACTTAATTACCGGCGGAACGGACAATCATCTCCTTTTAATCGATTGTCGTAACTTAAAAATAACCGGTAAAGAAGCGGCCAACCTGCTTGCCGAAGCCAACATCTATACCAATGCCAATATGATTCCGTATGATCCGGCTACGCCGATGAACCCTTCCGGCCTAAGACTGGGTACTCCCGCTTTAAGCACTCGCGGTTTTAAAGAAAAAGAAATGGCTTTGGTCGGCCTTTGGATTTCTGAGATCTTAAAAAATCCGACTAACGAGCAATTAAGAAAAAGAATAAAAGCGGAAGTCGTAAGCCTAACAAAAAAATTTCCTATCTATAAATAAAAAGTCGTAAGAAAAATGAAAGAGAAAAAAATGGCCGAAATCCTGGACGGGAAATTATTGGCTGAAAAAATCAAGATAGAATTAAGAAGCAAGATACTATTGAAAACTAAAAAACCCGGCTTAGCGGCTATTTTGGTCGGCGACAATCCCGCTTCCGATCTTTATGTAAAACTGAAAGAAAAATTCGCTAATGAAGTTGGGATCCAATTCCATAAATACCTTTGCAACGAAAAATGCTACCCGGATATTCCCGAATCAGGGCTGATTGAATTAGTCGAATTCTTAAATAAAGATAAGGAGATAGACGGCATCCTTTTACAACTCCCCTTGCCGGAAAAATACGATACCCAAAAAATCATCAACACTATTAATCCGGAAAAAGACGCTGACGGCTTCCATCCGAAGAATAAAACCGGCTTGGTTCCGCCGCCGATTGCCGCCGTTATCGAATTACTGAAAGAAACGGGCGAAAAATTAACCGCTAAAAATCTTCTAATCATCGGGAAAAGCGATATCTTCACCCTCGGCTTGGAAAAATATTTGAAAAAAGAATTGAAGATTAAAAAAATAGCTTCCGAAAAAGCCATTCCCAAAAACAGCGCCGAATACGATATTATTATCATCGGGCTCGGCCAAGCCCATATCTTAAAAAAGAAACATGTTAAGTCAGGAGCGATTATAATCGATATCGGCATCAACAAACTCGAAGGAAAAACCGTTGGTGATGTTGATCCGAAAGTCAGCGAGATCGCCGAATACCTTTCTCCAGTTCCCGGCGGCGTCGGCCCTTTAACCGTCGCCTGCTTAATGAGAAATGTTTATGAGCTAAGTAAAGAATAATTACTCTTTTTTAGCTAAAAGTTTCTCCATCAACTCGAAAAAAACTTTAGTATTAATTTCAACGTCTGCCATTGCCCGGTGGGCGTTTTTATTTTCAAACCCGAAATGTGCTCCAACTGTCGTTAAGTTATAAGCCGGCAGCGAAAGCAACTTGCGCGACAATTCGAGAGTATCAATCAGCTTATTATCAAGAAGAGGCAAAGACCTTTTTTGGAAATGGCCAAGAACGAACAGCCAATCAAACTCCCGAATATTGTGGCCGGAGATAATAGTATTGCCGATAAAATCCTTGAACTCGTCTAAGACCTCGCTACTCGGCCGGCCGTTAACCAATAAGAAAAACTCGTTCAAGCCATGGATTTTTTCCACCTCAGGCGGAATAGGGCGAGTCGGCTGGATCAAGGCTTCAAAGCGACCGATTATTTCCTTACCCTTGACCTTTAAGCCGGCGATTTCCAAGATCTCATCCTTAGACGGATTGAGGCCGGAAGTCTCAATATCAAAAATCGTGAATTCCGTCTCAAGATATTTTTGGTATTTTTCATTCATGCTTAATATCTTAATGGATAAGAGCCAATTTGACAACCCTAAGCGACCAATGACGGCCGAAATTAAACCCTTGAACAATCTTGATTTTTATGTTATTATGAGATATGCGTTAAATAATAAAAATAATAAAATCCGAATAACAAATCTCAAAAAATACTAATCTACTTTTTAGAAATTGGGGTTTAGAACTTAGGATTTAATCTTTGATTCATATGTCTTTCTCTATCGGCATCGTCGGCCTGCCTAATGTCGGCAAATCAACGCTCTTCAAAGCCCTGACAAAAAAACAGGTTGATGCGGCTAATTATCCTTTTTGCACTATCGACCCGAATGTCGGCATTGTCGCCGTTCCTGATGAGCGCTTGGAAAAATTATCGCAGGTTTCTAATTCCGCCAAGATCGTCCCGACCGCGATCGAGTTCGTCGATATCGCCGGACTAGTTAAAGGAGCCCATAAAGGCGAAGGTCTTGGCAATCAATTCCTCGCCAATATCCGAGAAGTCGATGCCATTGTCCAAGTTGTACGGGAATTTTCCGATGAAAATGTCATCCACGTCGAAGGCAAAATAAATCCCGAATCAGATAAGGAGACAATAAACTTGGAATTGATCTTCGCCGATATGCAAACTGTTGAAAAAAGAATCTCCGCCAATCAAAAAGAAGTCCGAGCGGGAAAAAAGGAAGCAAAGGAGCTGGAACCGGTTTTAGAAAAAATAAAAACCGCTTTGGAGAGCGGACAGCTGGCAAATACGGTCAACCTTAGCGAAGAAGAAAAAATATTGATTAGGGACTTACATCTATTAACGATGAAACCGATGATTTATGTTCTTAATGTTGATGAAGATAAAATTTTCCAAGAATCAGACTTCTTAACTGTCTCCGCCAAGATCGAAGCGGAAATCTCCGAACTGCCAGCGGAAGACGCGAAGACCTATCTTGCGGAATTGAAACTGGAAAGCTCCGGACTGGACCGCTTAATCAAAAAATCATACGAAACTCTCGGACTAATAACTTACTTTACCTCGGGAGAAATGGAAACGAAAGCCTGGACTATAAAAAGAGAAACGAAAGCGCCTCAGGCGGCCGGCGTCATCCATACTGATTTTGAAAAAGGCTTTATTAGAGCGGAAATAATAAATTGGAAAGACTTGGTCGAATCCGGCGGCGAAGCTAAAGCCAAAGAGAAAGGCTTAATCAGGATCGAGGGCAAGGAATATGTATTCCAGGACGGCGATGTTGCCCACTTTAGATTCAACTAACTATGGAAGACGATACAAAGTTAAAAATAGTTTTCTTCGCCATAGTCGCCCTTTATACCGGGGTCGCTATCGGCGTTTGGGAAGTTATCATCAAGCCGCTTTTCTGGCTCCTATCGACTTATGTCTGGCCAGTGCTTTTAGCTTTCTATCATTATCTCTTTGGCTAAAACAAGAAAGGGATTATTTATTTGAATAATCCCATTACAATCTCCATAAAAACAAGATTTCAGAATCATTGAAAACTTAGCTATTGAGCTTTGCCAGATACTTCAAAAACAGTTACCGAAAGCTTAGGTAAAGTATAGCGTATAACATTTCCTGAAATTGAAATATCCCGTTTATTTTCTACAATGTTATAAGGATTATTATTATTATCACTAGCTGGGCACCACCCCGTTAAACGGGTACCCTCATTAGTTACTTCATTATCAGAACAAATATTATCGCCACTGACTGAGAAAACCTTAACAGTAGGATTGGCCAAAAATCCATTGAATTTAACAGCGACACTGGTGGAAGTGGTTTGATTACGATTTATGAAAGTGATAAATATTTTATCACGGCTAGAATTTATAGATGACCATCCGCTAACATAAGGAATATCAAAACCGGAAGCACTCGAGTCTACTGCTCCAAAACGATAAGGAGAAAAGGTATTGATCGTATCAGTTTTCAATAGCTTACTCCCTAGGTGATCAGCTATTATCTTATACACATAATAAGAAGGTGTTTTTTCAATACTTGAATTATTTGCAAAATAAGGAGAATGAAAAACTAAAAAGCTATTACCAAAACGCTCACTAGTCATTAGCCAAGAACCAGCAAATCTAACCCCTCCCTTTATTAGCGCTTCAAGCCAGCTAGCTCTATTAATAGCACTTCCAAGCCAATTATCTTCGCCATACCCCGGCTGAACAAAATACCCATATTCTGTCATTGAAAGATCAATATTTCTACCAAAAAGAAATTGATTTATTTTATAACGAGCATAATAAGGAGAATAAAAGAACTTATCAGCTCCTATTGTAGGATTACTAGAGCCATACGGAGGATTAACCCAATCTTTTTTATTAGCTGCTCCATAAATATATTTATTATTATCCGCTATCGGAATTCCTAACCAATGCTCTCGAGGAGTACTAACAGAATTAGGATAAGGATAATCGTGATATAAGCTAACAAAATTAATATAATTACCAGCTACCGGTAAAATTCTATCATACCAGTCATTACTGCCGCCATTCTTAAAGGAAATAATTCCTATTTTAATATTACCATTAACCTCCTTAAACTTTTGACTATACTTTATGACTTCTTTAGCATAACCATCTATATTTTCAACTACTTTTTTAGTGATTGGATCGGTATAGCGCCAGCCACCCCCATAATAAGGTTCTACACCTATTTCAAAATAAAGTTGATTATAGGGCTGAACTCTTCCGCGAGCAGCTCTTAGATTAGCCCAATTATCAGAAGGCGTTTGGTGGTTCCAATCAAGGTTATTAGCTTTAACCAAATAATCACTATCAGCCACACCATTCAAATACTCGACCATATCAGTATAATATTGTAAAGTTTGCCAATCCCAACCGTTACCATCAGAATTTTCTATATATCCTGGGCGAGTTTTATTTGGCAAAGGAATTCCCCAAACAATTGTAGTGCCTAACTTTTCAGCTATACCAGCTATATCATCTATAGTTCTCAAATTATTATCAAAAGTAAAGGAAGTGCTATAATCATGCTCCCAAGGCAAAAGAACATTATTACCAATATATTGAGAATCGACTCTTAAAGCATCTACATGAATTTTCCCCTGAACTCCTTCTATAGCTGAACCAACGGAACCAAAGTTGAGCCAGCCAAGATTAGTTCGAGTCGTTAATTTCTGTCGATCAATTTGATTACCATTTACCCAATAAGCACATTCGCCACTACCATAATAAACCTCCAGCGAGTAGTATTTATCTAATTCCATAGCGGATGAAAGAGCTAATTTAGTTTCTTTACCACTAGAATTAATCGCTCTAACATCAAAGCGACGATCATTAGTTAGGCGAACTACAAAATCCGTACCACCACCCGCCTGACCAGCCGTCATTAATATCCAACCAGAACTTGTAGCTTGAAAAGGTTGGGAACTATCTATCTTAACATCCAATCGGGCATAAGCAGGATTAGTTGCCTTAACGATATTAGTAGCAAGTCTTACATAAGCATTGGCTGCCTTATTAGTCTTAACAACCACTCCAGAATGACTCATATCAGTACCGTTCCAATAATCAACAGTAACTTTATTTCCTTTATCATAATCGACTACTTCCTTACCTATGGCCCCACTCGCTTGATTATAAAATCCATCAGGTGTCACAAAATACTTAGTTTGTGAACAACCATCTAATCCATTTCTGCAATACCCGGCATTAACAGAACGAGATTCAATTAAATTACTATCCCAGCGCTGGCCAGTGGAATCGTCTCCGGGATGCACCGTCCAACTACCTTTAGCCAAGCCAGAATCTTTAAAGTTATAATACAAAGACCAAAGCGCGCTACTATAAGAATTCCACTCTTCTCCGCCTATTACTGTAGGCCAAATATCGCCTATAACCTGATTAGCGTTAACTGTCATAATCGTATCAGCCGGACTTAAATCAATGATTTCTGAAAAACTAGTATTTGCTCGTCGAATAACTACACTATCTACATAAAAAGAAGCCCCTTTAGAAAGTAGGGTACTAGAAGCTACTAAATAAATTTTATGGAATTTTCCAATAAACTTTCCTCCAATTAACTCTCTGGGTATGGTTATTTTTTGATATTGTTCGGTTACAATTCCTCCAGCGAACTGAGAAGTAATGTCAATATAATCGGACTCATCATTAGGACCAGTATAATTCAAAATCACTCCCAAAGCTTTAGGAGTACCAGAAGTATTAAAATAACCATTACTTGAACGGATATAAAACTCTAAAGAATCTCCCGAATTCATATTGACTGTGTTCTGGTTATAATAGGTAGCCTTAAAATGCCATTTATCAGGAAAAGAAAATAATAAAGACTGTTGACCGCTATAAGCATATTGCTGGTCATTAACTAATATCGCTGTAGAATTAAATAGAGTCGTACTAGAATTAGAGCTTAATTCATCAAAAAGCACTGTTGTGGAACTCGAAATATCAACGCCAGCCAATACGGCCGGCTTAATATTGTCAACGATCATCCAGCCATAAGAAACTACAAATACCATAGGAATAGTTGCAAATAGGAGCAAGCCTATTTTTTGCCAAGTTTTTAACTCGACAAAACTAATTTGTTTGGTGAGCATATTGGAATAGGTTAACTAGGACCGATAAGTTTCGCTCCTATGGATATATTATATCACTCGGAAATAAAAAAAACAGCCTGTTAAGAACTGCTTTCAGAAACTGGCAAGATTAAAACTCTATCAACTCCTTATTTAATCCCATTCTTTTTAGGATCTCTTGTTTTTCCGAGGTGCTAGTCGCTAAGGCGGCTTGGCCGAAATCAGAGATCTTAATCGGGATTATTTTTATTTCCTTAACTTTTAAATTTTCATTTAACGGCTCTAACTTGACGTCCGCTAAAGCGCCTTGAGCCGTTTCTCTTGACCACATTTGATCAAAAACTAAATTACCGAGAGAATAAATGATCGGTTTGGCTTTATAAATCTCAGTCGTTTGGACCCAATGAGGATGATGGCCGATAACAAGATCAGCGCCGGAATCGATAGACATCCTGGCGAACTGCTTTTGTTGCTCATTAGGCTTATTAACATACTCGATTCCAGCATGCATCATAACGACAACGAAGTCAGCCTCATTTTTCATCACCTCAATCGCCTTTTTAGCCTTAACTAGATCCATATTCACCATACCCGGAGATTTATCTCCGGCAATGCTTGAGTCGTTAGGATAAGCGAAAGCGAGAAAGCCGATTTTTTTATTTCTAACCTCTATAACTTCTCCGCGATAAGCCTCTTGGGAATTATTGCCGGCGCCGGCATATTTGATACCATTATTTTTCAAAACGGAAAAAGTATCCCGCATGCCTTTTTCTCCTTGATTGGCAAAATGATTATTAGCCAAACTAACTAAATCGACTCCGGCTGATTTAAGAGTGGAAACACTTTTAGGATCGGCATTAAAACTGAATGATCCTGTCAGAACGAGATGATTCTTGCCGTAAGTGAAAGGCGATTCAAGATTGACGGCCGTCAAATCGGCGCCGGACATTAGTCCTGATAATTTCTTAAGAGGCCAATCATAATCCTGATACTTAGCCATCTTTTGATCGACGACTCTTGAGAGCATGATATCGCCGCCGAAAAGAAGCTCGATGCTTTCCTTATTGTCAGTTAAAATATTTCCATTCTCGCTTGCGTTAAGGCTTGATGGAGAAGAGCTTGTCGGACTAACCGGTTCTAAGGCGCCTAGGACCTTTTTAATCGGCGCTTTCGCCTCCTGAGATAGAAAAATAAAAAAAAGAAATAATAGCAAGATAACTAAAAAGAAAATTGGGATTATTTTCCATTTTTTATGGGAGATGATCGGCATATTTTTTTTAACACTTGTAAATACAAATTACCAATTGCTTACTACTTGTCACTTTCTTCCCCTACTCCTTTTCTAAAACTAAAATATTGCGCCAAACAGATTGGCCTTCTCGGCGATAATAGAGCTTACCATCGCTTAAATCATTAAAACCGATATTCTTAATTTCCTTATTTAAATAAAGCTGAAAAAATTCCTGACCAAGATGCCATTCAGGAATAACTATAACCGCTCGTCCGCCCTTCTTTAAAATGGCATAAAATTGCTTTAAAGCATCAATGTAAAGAGGCTTAATCTCGCCCATGATTCTTTTAACTTCGAATTCCTTTTCCGTTCCTCTCATTGGCGGACCAAGATAAGGTTCGGTGACGATCGCATCCACGCTTGCCGCTTTAAGGGAATTAGATATTTTTCTGACATCACAATTAAAAATATTTACGGACTTCGGTATTTCAGTTAAGCCGTCTACTTCTCCGACGATCCAAATTAAATTTTCTTTCGTATCTTCGATCGCTCGGCTTGAAATATCAGAACCGATAAGATGCTTAAAGCCAAGATTGTAAGCTTCCATCAAAACCGTCCCAGAACCGCAAAAAGGATCAAGGATAACTGCGTCCTCATCTTTTTCCGGTGATAAACCGCCCAGGTTAAGCATCATCTTCGCCGTCTTCGGCGGGAGCATGCCGGAATAGACATCGCTTCTTGGCCGGCCGTAATCGCGAGTCGAATAATCCTTAAAATCTTGAACCGCGAGAGTGACTCCGAAATAACCGGGCAAGACTAAGAAATCAAGGCATTTTTCTTTACTGACAATAACTGAAGAAAGCGCTTTATCTCGGCTAACGACTAAGCGGGAAGATATACCCTCCGCCTTCAACTCTTTTTTCAAGCTTAATCCGAATCCTTTATCCGGCTTAGTACCGTAATAACTGAAGCCGAAGTTGGCCTTGGAAGGGCCTCTTGAGGCTAAAATTCGGCTTTTAGCCAATTCTTGATCAGGATTAGTACCAATGACCTCCCCTATTTTAATCGTGCCCCCAAGACGATTTAGAGCCTCCTGAGCCCCTCCTATGGAGCCTTCAAGGACTAAGTATTCCCGATTTTTTTCTCTAATTTTACAAGAATTAAAAACTGACTCAATTTCTGCGATTGAGAGCTCCGGGTTATTGCCGAGGATGAAAATATATTGAGACATGAGAATTGATTAAGTTATAAATTGATAGTTATGACCTCTAACTGTCAAATACTACCATATATTGACAATATTTACAATAAATGATAATATTGAAGCAAATCAAACCTTTCCCCATTTGCCGCTCCGGCAAAGATCCTGCTCTTGAAGCAGGAAAAGGCCTTCTCCTATTAAATCCCGAGATGCGTCTTGGGATTTTTTTGATGAAAAGAGATATAATTAATTTAAGAAGAAACTATGAGAAATTACGAGTTGCTTTACATCGTCTCCAACCAATACACGGAAGACGAGCTCGGAAAAATCAAGCTTAAGATTGACGAGCAGCTTAAGAAGAATGGCGGCGTTCTCGGCTACCACGAAATGTTAGGTAAAAGAAAATTAGCCTACCCGATCAATAAATTCAATCACGGCTACTACGTCGTCAGCGAATTCGAATTAGAAGACGGTTCGAAACTTAAAGCGATCAACGAAAACTTAAGACTGGATAAGGAAATCTTAAGAGCTCAAATCGTAACTAAGGAAAAAATTACTCCGGAAGAGATCGTTAAACTTAAAGCCCAAAGAGAAGCCAACCCAGAAAACGAAACTGCTTCAGGAGAGACCGAAGAAAGGCCAGCTCCTAAAACTGTTAAGCCGGTCAAAGCAGAAAAGAAAGCCGATATTAAAAACTTGGACGAAAAACTAGACGAGATCCTCCAAGAAGAAGTCATCTAAATTTAAAACACTATTCATAAAGTCACAATTATGAACCTCAACAAAGCAATCATCATCGGCAACCTGACTCAGAATCCTGAAATCAGAAAAACGCCCAACGGGCAATCAGTCGCTTCTTTCTCCATCGCCACTAACCGCGTTTGGAATGATCAACAAGGACAAAAACAACAGCAAGCGGAATTCCATAACATCGTCGCTTGGGGCAAGTTAGCCGATATCGTCGGACAATACTTAGCTAAAGGCAGGCTTTGCATGGTTGAAGGCCGAATCCAAACCAGAAGCTGGGACGATCAAACCGGCAATAAGAAATATAAGACTGAGATCATTGCGGAAAACATCCA
Source organism: uncultured Gammaproteobacteria bacterium (assembly GCA_964512625.1). Taxonomy (GTDB): domain Bacteria; phylum Patescibacteriota; class Patescibacteriia; order 2-01-FULL-39-33; family 2-01-FULL-39-33; genus CAZEKG01. The sequence continues at coordinate 26,205 of CAZEKG010000005.1, forward strand.
ACTCGGACCTCGCGGCGCTCAAGGCGGTTCCGAAGGCCAAGGCAATAACAGCGATCGAGGAGAATTTTATGAATCCCCGGCCGCCGCTCCAGCTCCTAAAGCCCAGGATGACGAAGAAGAAATAAAAATCGAAGACATACCATTTTAAAAACTATGACCAACACTAAAAATTCCAAGCAAAAGAACAATCCTTTGAATAATGAAAGATATTGCTATTTTTGCGTCAACAATGTTTCCCATATCGATTACAAGAATCACAATCTTTTGAAAAGATTCATCTCCTCTTATTCTAAGATCGTTCCTCGCAAGAGAAGCGGCGTTTGCGCCAAGCATCAAAGAATGCTTTCCCAAGCCATCAAGAGAGCGAGAATCATGGCTATCTTGCCATTCGTAACTAAGTAAAATCAATCGTTCATGTCCATTTCCACTTTAAATGATATCAAAAAAGGCATCAATATCCTTCAAGACGGCGATCCGTATGTTGTTATGGAAGCCAACTTCGTTAAGATGCAGATGCGCAAACCGGTAATGCAAACGAAGCTGAAAAATTTAATTACCGGGAAAACCATGGAAGTAAACTTCCATCAAGGCGAAAAGATCGAAGAAGCCAACATGCAAAGAAAGAAAGTCGATTACCTTTATAAAGAAGGCGATAAATTCTATTTCATGTCTCAGGACGACTTCGAACAATTCGAAATCGAAAAATCAACTATCGGCGATTTGGAAGGCTTTATGAAAGACGGCGATAAGGTTGACGCTCTCTACTTTAACGGCCTGCCGGTTTCCGTTTCCTTACCGCCTAAAGTCGAATTGAAAGTAGTTTCCGCTCCGGAGGGAGTCAAGGGTAATTCCGCTCAAGGGAGAGTTACTAAGACCGCCGAACTAGAAAGCGGCGCCTCTATCCAAGTTCCTCTTTTCATTAAGGAAGGCGATGTCATCAGGATTAATACGGAAACAAGAGAGTATGTTGAAAGAGTAAATAATTAGAGTAACTAGTAATTACAGAACTGATTTAATGGTATTTATAAAAAGAAACTCCCGGGGTGGGAGTTTCTTTTGTATTTGTTTTATTTAGTTGCAAGTCACTAGTTACTAGCTCCAAATCTATTCCTCTAAAGCAAAGTCCATACCGGCCTCAACTCCAGCAGCACCGGAAAACTCGGCCGCGGCCAATTCTTTTTGTTTCTTTACTTCATCCCAAATATTTTTCCTAATGACTGTCATTAGCTTCGGATTCTCCCTTAAGAATTTCTTAGCATTTTCCCGGCCGACGCCTAATTTTTCTTCGCCGTAAGAATAGGAATTGCCTGATTTCTTAATAACGCTGCGTTCAACTCCAAGGTCGAGTAAGTCGCCGGAAATGGAAATACCCTCGTTATACATGATATCGAATTCACAAGTTTGGAAAGGTGGCGCCACTTTATTCTTAACGATTTTAACCTTAACGCGATTGCCGATATTCTTATCGCCTTGTTTTATTTGGGCACTCCTTCTAACTTCGACTCTAACCGACGAATAAAACTTCAAGGCGTTGCCACCCGTCGTCGTTTCCGGATTGCCAAAAAAGACACCAATCTTTTGCCTAATCTGATTGATAAAAATTAAAACTGTTTTACTCTTACTAATACTGCCGGTCAACTTCCTTAAAGCTTGGCTCATCAGTCTGGCTTGAAGCCCCATATGGGAATCGCCCATATCGCCTTCGATTTCTGCTTTTGGAACAAGGGCTGCAACAGAATCGACAACAATAACATCAACCGCATTAGAGCGCACTAAAGTTTCTACAATTTCTAAAGCTTGTTCACCGGTATCGGGCTGAGAGATTAAAAGATCATTAATCTTAACGCCTATTTTTAAAGCATAATCCGGATCAAGAGCATGCTCGGCATCAACGAAAGCGGCGACACCTCCAAGTTTTTGGACTTCAGCTACGATATGCTGAGCTAAAGTCGTTTTACCGGAAGCTTCCGGCCCAAAAATCTCGATAATCCTACCTCGTGGCACACCACCGACTCCAAGGGCTACATCAAGAGAAAGACAACCAGTCGGAACTGCGTCAATTTGCATAGTCCTTGCCTCGCCGAACTTCATGATAGCGCCTTCGCCAAACCTCTCCTTGATCTGACTGATAGCTGATTGTACTGCTTCGGACTTTTCGTCCATTGCGTCCTTATTTGCTTTTGCCATAATATCTAAGTAATTATTAATCAAAATCGCTACTCTTTAAGTAAAACCCTCAATTCCACCTCCTTGGTTTGGCCGTACCTTTTCTTCCCTGTTATCTTAATCAAATTAAGTCCCTTTTGCAAGTCAATTTCCGTTCTGAATTCGCCATTATTATCGACAAAAACTAAACGGTTGTTTATAGTTATTTCCGACTCTTTTTCCGATCGTCCCGAAACCTCGATTTGTTTCATTTGAGTAATGGTTTCATCCTGAGGCGCATAAATAATAATCGGCGGAGCAGCGAAGATATGATTAACTCTTAAACCTAAAAAAAATAGGACTGCCAAAGCCGCTAAGACGATTCCCAATCGCCTAATAACTTTAGGCCAGGATTGGAAATGCTTATGATTAAGGCTGTCGTGTTTTTTTGAAAAATCACACTGAGAAAGCTGATCCCAGCATTTTCTAAAATCATAATTCAAATAAGCGCAGTAAGCTCGGAGTAAATCCCGCGCATAAGCTATCGAAGGTAAAAGCTCCGGCCTATTTTTTTCTAAGTCTTGGAGTTGTTTATAGGGAACGCTGAGATCGCGAGCCGCCTTACGAATAGAAACTCCTTTTTCCAAGCGCGCTTCCGCTAAGCACTCCCCCAAACAGAAACCGGAAACAGTCAGTTCTTTTTTATTTTTTTTAATCATAAATTAAGTCCATTCGTCCTCGGAAAAAATTCTTGACCTGATCTTGCTCTTCTTATCTTCTTCTTTTTCTTCTTCGATTTCATCTTGAATAAAAGGGCTTTCCTCTTCCATCTCCTCTACTTCCTCTTCGGGTTCATCTTCTATAGCCTCCGATTCTTCGCCGATCAATTCGCTAAAATCAGTTTCCGGCAGTTCCGGCTTCATCGCTAAAAGCGGATTATCTTCTTCATCCGATACATTATTCTCCTCTTCGCTTTCCTTCGGCTTAAAAGCGGTAAAACTCGGCTCTTCTTCAGCCATCATTTCCTGATCATAGGCCTCTAACTCGCCTTCCAAGCCATGCTCTTTGGCCGCGAATTCCAAAGCTCCTAAGCCTTTCAATTTATTCAAGAAGACTTCGCGAGGCTTAGCTCCGTCAGCCGGACCGACAATACCTTGATCTTCCAATAAATCCATAATCCGCGCAGCCCGAGAATAACCTATTTTCAATCTTCTTTGTAAAAGAGTCGTTGAAGCCTTGCCTGATTCGCGGATAACATTTACCGCCTCTTCTAAGAGAGGTTCATCACCGCCGTCGAAGCCATTACTACCGAAACTGCCAAGAGTCGGCTTATCGACAATCCCCTCGAGATAATCAGCCTCGCCTTGGGACTTAATATAATCAATAACGCCGTTGATTTCTCTATCCGTCAAGAAAACGCCCTGGATTCTTTTAGGCTTCGAGGTTTCCGGTCCAAGGTAAAGCATATCGCCTCGACCGACTAATTTCTCCGCGCCCGAAGCGTCTAAAATCGTTCTCGAATCAATCGAGGAAGAAACGGAAAAAGCGATTCTAGCCGGCACATTAGCTTTAATAAGGCCGGTTAAAACCTCGACTGAGGGACGTTGAGTCGCTAGGATTAAATGAATGCCGACCGCTCGAGACATTTGGGCTAAGCGGACGATACTGCCCTCAACATCAGCCGAGGAAGTCGCCATCAAGTCCGCCAACTCATCAATAACAATTATGATATAGGGCAACTTGCTCTTAGCGGTTTCGTTATAAGAAGCAATGTTGCGTTTGCCATATTTCGATAATAATTCTAAACGGTTTTCCATTTCCGTCACCGCCCACTTAAGCGCGTTGATCGTTTTTTTCACATCAGTAATAACTGGCGTTAAAAGATAAGGAATGCCATTATAAGCCGGGAGCTCGACTCGCTTAGGATCGATTAAAATGAATTTTAAATCATCGGGGCTATTTTGGAATAACAAGCTGACGATTATCGAATTAACGCAAACTGACTTACCTGAACCGGTTGAGCCGGCGATTAGAAGATGGGGCATCTTATCGAGCTGCGCAAAACAGTTCTGACCACTAACATCCTTACCTAAAGCGATTGATAAATCGTTCGGCCGCTTTTTAAATTCCGCACCAGAGACCATATCGAACATCGTAACTTTTGCAGCTATCTGATTCGGGATTTCAATACCGACTAAAGACTTACCCGGAATCGGCGCCTCAATCCTAACGGGATGGGCGGCCAAAGCCAAGGCTAAATCGCCGCCTAAATTGACAATCTTAGAAAGACGAACACCATCGGAAGGACGGAAAGTGTATTGAGTTACTGTCGGGCCGATATTGACGAGTCCCATCTCAACCGGAATACTGAAATTAGCTAAAGTTTTCTTAATTATTTCCTGATTAGTTCGAATATCGCCGGAAGTCGGCTTACCTGAACGGGATGATAAAAGCTCTAGCGGAATCTCTATTTTCTTACCGAATTTTTTATCCGCAAAACGATTAAGCTCTTGTTTATCTTTAAAAACAGGAATAGAAATATATTCTTCCGGCTCTTCCTTAGTCTCTTCAACCTCTTCTTCGGCCTCAGGCAAGGAATCAGCCAGCATCTTTTTGCCAAACTTCAACTTATTATCATCGCTAAAAGCGAAATTATTAGTTTCTTCCTCGTAATTATCATCAGTAAAGTCATTTTTAACTCTCGGAACGGTTCGAGTCGAACGAGCCGCTAAAATCAGCTTGGTAAAAATGAATTTAGTTAAGCGCCAAGGCCACATCAAGCCGTAAATAGAAGTCTCTAAAGCTAATAAGACGCCAACCAATAAAATCGCAAAGAAGACGACCCAAGATCCCCAAAAACCCATCAATTGAAACATCGGATAATCCAATAAAGCGCCGAGATAGCCACTACCCAAGCCTTCTTTAGCGGCCATAAACATTTGACCAGGAGGAAACTTTAAATGCCAAACGCCAGAGAGCCCAATGAATAATAAAAAGGCGCCAATATAATTAACTGCTTTGACGGGAAACTTTTCCTGGAGCAATAGCGCGCCCCAAAGAGTTAGAAATACGGCTAAGAGCCACTTAAGATTGCCGAACATAACCGTTACTAGCCAAAGCAAGCCATGACCTAGTTGTCCAGCAAGATTAAAAAGCGCCAGCCAAAGCAAGGCAGCTAAAACGAATAAGAAAATAATGCCAATACCGCGCTTAGTCTCATTACTAAGGTTAACGCCTAAGCCGCCCCCAAAATCAAAACTGTTATCGTTATCAGACAGCTTGCGCCTTCTTCTTTTAGACATATATTAATAATTAAATAAAAATTAAATCAGATTGAATAATTATAAGCCGAAAACCTTCCCGTTTCCGCCCTTTCATTTTAACACAATTCTTAAACAATGTGAAAGGTCATTAAACATAATCGCCAGGCATTACTTAGCCGAAAATATCTTCTTTTGCTACCTTTTTGCCTGATTTTACGCTATTTATCTTAACTGTTTCCTCGATTTCTTTTTTAATCTCCGGGGCTTGCTCTTTAACTTCTTCTCTCGACTCGACTAAAGGGGTTGAACTAATTTCTTGTTCAGCTTCTTTTTTAACTTCCAAAGACGATTCTGACTTGTCTAAAGCCGGCAACTCGGCTGGCTGGCCGCCTTTTTTGAGTAAGATATCCTGTTTGATTACTTCATCGTGGCCTCGTTTCGTCAAGTCAATATTATTAGATTTATACTGATCGTAGCCCGGCTTTTCAGCTGTTAAATAGTAAACACTATTACCCACTAAGAAGCCGTAACGGCCTTTTTTATCCGTTACGAATGATTCTAACATACGATCATACTCGGGAGCAAAAATCCTGGCGACAGCGTAAGGCAAAGGCTTGCCGGTTTTCTCATCATAAACAACTCCCCAACTACTCGGGACTTTCTTATCCGCCAAACGCTTAAAGAGAAAATAAAGAGCAATATGAAGGACGAGAAGGCCGAAAGTATGATAGCGAGGCGTGATTAAGAAAGAGATCAAACCGATCGTCGGACCAATAAGAATAACTCGCTTGCGCCATTTAACCTTATTATTCTCCTTAATGATTTCTTTATCCGTCACCTTCTTATCTTCCTGGTCAACTGGAATATTAGCGACGATAGCGCCAGTCGAATTTTCCATAACAGTAATTTTTCCGCCATGATAGAGATCGGCGAATTTCGAATCTTCTTTGGCGTTAGCCATAATCTTGGAAGGGAACTCAAAACCCCGCTTTATAACTTCGACTCGATATTCGCCAGGACCGACTAAGAAAATATAACGGCCTTGATGATCAGTAACCCGGGATTGGAGCAATTTATCGGTTTTTAAATCATAAATGCGGACAACGGCGAGATCAATCGGCATTTTAGTCAAAGAATTATAAATGACTCCCCAACCTTTACGCTTCTTTCTCGTAAACCAAGCGAAAGGCTCAGTAAAAAAGTATTGAAAAAAGTACCAAAAGTTCCACCAAGGCGTGGCTGTCGCGGTACTAACTAAAGTAACCGCCGCAACACCGGGAGCGACATAGCTAGAGTTGGCTTTTTGCACCTCCGGATTATCAATAACCTGATCTTTAATCAGTTGAGCCGTCTTGCCGGGATTAGCGATCAAAGGAGCTAGGCTACTAGTTAAGTCGCCGAGATTTTTCGAGTTTAAAATCTCTTCGATTTTAATAATCGGCGAAGCTTCCAAACCGATATTGAAATTAATTACCTTATTATTAACATTAAAGCTAGCCGTCTTTAGAGTTTCATAATCATCCTTAGAGGCGGAAATAAAATATTGGCCGTTAGGTACCATAGCGCCATAAAGACCGTTAGCATTTGAAGAGAGTGCATCATTAACTAAAACCGCGCCGCCGCTCTCAACCCGATAAAGGGAAATCTTAACGCCAGCGAGCGGCTGATTAGTTTTCCGATCATAAACTCGCCCTAAAGGCAAGACTTTCAACTTCCACGATCTAACAGCTTCCGTTTTATCCTGATAAACGGTACTAACATACAAGCTATAGCCATCAAGATTTTTATTAACCGTAATACTGCCTAGATAATTATTGCTTTGATTGGAAAGGGATAAGAAATAAGTTTTACCGGCGACTTGAAGCCCAATAACCGAAACTGGCTTGATTAATGAGTCGCGCGGTACGCTGGCGATTAAATCATTGCCCTCGAGGACATTTAAAACATCCTGGCTATCGGGATTAATAGCAAGATTGCCATTATTAGTTAGAAAATCAGCCTTGGTCTCAACCGCCGTAGCTCCGCAAGTCTCACATAATTCTTTCGGTTTCTCTTCAAGCTTAGGAATTATCTCATCAGTTGTCGTCGTTTTCTCTTCCTGGCCAAGAGGAATAGAAACAGCACAACCGCAACTCAGCGACTTACCACCATCATAAATGGTAAAAAGAGAATAACTGTAAACCTGATTATTATTCAAGCCAGTATCAGTAAAACTACTAGCGCTACCCGAGTAAGACGGACTGCCGGCGCCGATACTGCTAACACAACTATCTGATTTTCTTAAAGTTATTTTTTCAAAATTAAAATCATTCTCCGGATTGGTCCAACTAAGCCTAACTTGCTTATCGCCACTCTCCGCTAAGAAATTACTCGGGCACTTCGCTTCAGCTTGTACTGCCGTCTTTACCGACAAACAAGTTCCTAATGAATATTCCGCGTAACCGCTGCGAGTAAAAATTTTATAGTTATAAACTTGATTATTATTCAAGCCAGTATCAGTAAATGATTTATTCTTATTGGTCGAAAGTAAAACGCCATTTAATAAGCCCGCCTTAGAACAATCATTTACTGTTACTCTTATCAAGCGAGCTAAGCCAAAAATAAAATCAATAGCCGGATTATTAGCCGGATTCGTCCAATTCAAAGTTACTTGCTTATTACCACCTACCGCCGAAAAATCACCAATTTCCGGAATATTTCTCATAGTTTCCGCATAAGCGCCCGAAGAATAGACGCCGAAACTGTTATTCAAGCAAACCGTATATTCCACTTTAGTTCTTAAGGCAATGGAACTTTCAGCATTAATAGATTCAGAAATTCCGGCTGCCTTAGCCGTAGCGCTTTGATAAACTTTCTCATTAGCGCTTGGGCAAGTCGTCCGTCCCTTATAAATAGTTACGCCGGCGATATCGGAATAATTGGGGTAAGTTAAATCAATAACTGAGCCTTTATTGACCGGTCGAGCCGAAGTCTCAGCATTAGGCATAAGACAATCCGTCCTAAAAGTATTGGTCGGCGACTCAGCGTTTAAAGCATTAGCGTTAGCCTTGATTAAAAAAGTATACGCTGATTGTAACTCTAAATTATTTAAAGTTACTAAATGGGAAGCCTGGGCATTAGTAATAGCAATTTCCGTTTTATTGTTCGGCGAAGCGGATAACCAATAAACGATCGAGCCGACTGTCGAAACACTAATATTATTCGGAGCTTGGACGGTACGCCAGCCAATTTGGACACTACTGCAATTAGCCTGAGCCGTTATTTGATCGATCGTTAAAGCTCCTTGGCTTTCCGTTTGGCAGGCGCTATTACAGCCGTCTCCATCATTTCTATTGCCGTCATCGCAGGCTTCGCCCGTTTCAACGATACTATTGCCACAAACCGCCGTTTCTCCTCCCTCGCCGCCGCCACAGCCGACGCAAGGAGGCGTTGTCGTACTAGCGACTGTCGCCGTAATGCTTAAGCCGGAATTCTCCGTCGAGGCTGAAGAAAAATTATAAAGAAAAAAAACAAAACTGGTTGCTAAAGAAACAACCGCTAAAAAATAAAATTTATTTTTATTATTTCTTATCATCACTATTTACCTTCTTAGATCGCCGATTAAAAATTAAATTGAAAAGTAAAAGGAAAGCAACCGCTAAAAAAATGACTGATAATTCTATCGGCCAAACGAAAAAGCCGTAAGGCGCTGAGCTAAGCCTTTGATGCGACTCGCCGTAATCAAGCTCTAAGACAGCGGAAAGCCTTAGCCAAGAAAAATATTTAATTTGGGAAATGAGCTGATTAAAAAAGCCCCGATCTTCCCGATCCCAAGAGATCAAGAATTCCTTTTCGCTGGAAGGAAGGATAATACCGCCGTCGGGATTGAAAGGAACCGTATCGACGACTTGGCCGAAAATATTCTTTATGACTAATAAGCCTTTAGGTTTTAAATGAACATTGCCTTCATTTTTTAAATCAGTTCTAAAACTAATCGGAAAATTGAAATAAGCGACCGATCGCTTTAAAGGCTCTAAGCCGGATGAGGACATCTTCTCCGTTACTTCGCCATTAACCCTTAAAAAAACTAGGACGCCAATCCGCGAAGAAACGCCAAGATTCGCCTTATTAGCCGAGGGCTCCTTGCTTTCCCACATAATCGCTAAGTAATAACCGCCGACATTGGCCGTTTTCGGAATGCTGATTAAAACGGGAACGGTTTTTTTCTCTCCCGGTTTTAGAATTAAGGAATCCTGAGGCAAGGTCAGCCAAGAAAGGTAAGCCGAACCGAAAGACGGCGTTATTTCCGCCTGATAGCCGTTACTTTTCGGCTTAAAGACTTCCACCTTGGAAGTTAAAAAAACATCTTTATCCGTTTCATTAAAAAGCGTCAGCGAATAGGACGCGGTTTCTCCAGGATTTATTTCCGCCTCGAGTTTTAGCGGGCTAACAGTCGCGGCCGAAGCGGAAAAAGCAGGCAAAAGGAAAAAGGTTAGGAAAAGAAAAATCTTAATTTTATTCAGTATAGTCATCTTAATTTCAAACAGTCATTTAAAAGTTAGCGATCGCCGTATAAGTAATATTGGTTGCGTATGATCCTGAGGGCTGGCTAGCCGAAATATTAGCGATATAATTGATATTAAATACGGCCTCGGAAGACATTGATCCCGAGGAAGAGATGATTGGCGAAGAGGAATCAAAAGCGTAGCGAGCAGGATTATTATATGGCGCTTGGGAAGCGGCCGAACTGTCTCCTGAGCTATAAATAGCATTAAAACCGAATTGGGAAGTTCCCGGCAGTGAGCTGGTTGCCGTCGCGCCGATAGCGGTTATCTGATTAACCCCGGAAGTCAAGGTAGCGCCGGAAAAAGTAAGACTGACACCAGTAACACTATTACTTCTTAAAGTTAAGGTATGGGAAGCAGTCGCGGCAGTAGCCTCGCTTAAAGTTCCGAGATTCAAGCTTGATCCGCCAAGGCTTAGAGTTAAAATTGGCACATCATTTTCCATTTCCCGATAGCCGGCTTTAACTGAATAATTCGTCGAAGAAGACGCTCCAGCAACTGACTCGCCAACCGTATCAGAAATTGAGAAATTAGAGGAGGAAGCGACTTCCCCTCCGCCAATAGAAACCGTATCCGCCCAAATTTGATAACCGCTATTAGAAGTCATAGCGGCGAATAAAAAATTTATCGGTATAACCGATAAGAGGCAGGCTAAAATAAAAATTGAGAAAATGGTTTTTCGGCTTTTCATATATTATATTTTAACATTTTTCAAGCTTTGAGGGCAAGAAAATTTTTAAATAAAAAAACAGCTCCTTTCAGCCCAGCCAAGACTCGTCCGAAAATCGCTTTTCGGGAAGAGAGTGAATCTTAGCCGGACAAAAAGAAGCTGTTAACTTTCTTTATCCTATCTTATTTTTAATTTTTCCTCAAGTTTCACAATCAAGGAGATTGCGAAGCTAATTGGAAGGAGGAGCAACAAGTACCACTTGCGCTCCTCCGTGAAACCACTAAATAACGGCGGAGGACAAAACCCGCTCTTGACGGCTCGTCCTCTCATTAATCGAGGTGAGGGCGCTATCCGGCACATCCGGAATTCGCGTCTCGCCACGCTCTTGAGTCGCCGAGTAGTATCCACTCTCGGCAATCCACGCGATCAACTCTATCATTCCAGCACCACTCGCGCGGGGTAGAACCTCAAGAGCTGTAAGCGCCGCCGGTGAGAAGGAGGATCCGAAGATCTTGTCGCCACAGAAGTAGTACCAGCTGTAGCCGGATACTACCACGACGCCTTTCGCCCGAAGAATCGCTTCACCCTGCTCGCGTGGCAAGGCATTCCCCGCGCGAAGTTCTTGCGCCTCGGCCGCGATGGTTTTTTTCACTTCCATCATCAAGTCGAGCGGCGCGAACTCTGCGCGGTACATTTGGCGATTATTCTTGTCGACTTTCCCGTCAACTGGAATCAACCGCACCCTCACCACCTCGTCCGGCTTGACCAAACGAGGCATAAAAACTATTGACCGATTGTAAGAGGAGATGCACTGTCCGGTCTCCTCGTATTTCCCTCCGCGCTCGGCGCGGAGGGTTGCAACGATTTGTTCCGTCATGCTACCTCCTTTACAAGTTCTCGAACACCGCTGCGGCGCTTTCATCAGTGAACGACGATACACGCTCGACGCGATTGGCGAATTCTCGGACACTTTCGTCGGAGCTGGAGCCAACGTCGCAGAGGACTGCAAACACGTTGACTTTTAACTTCTCCTTGGTCGCCCGGAACTCACGAAGGAACTCCCTCGAAACCGCGCACTCGCCGTCAGTGATGAAGGCGATGTCGGCTTTGGTGAGCCCTTCGACGCGGATCGTTTGCATCGCTTCGGACAGCGGACGTTCGAAGTCCGTACCGCCCGCATCGAGAAACGTCTCCGCGATTTCCAGTATCGCTTCGGCCGACAGCCGACCGCCCTTGTACACCCGGGTTACGTTCAGTGAGGAACGCGATCCGAAATGCACCCAAACAAACGACCGCTTCTGGAGTTTGGCATAGTGAGCCATGGCGAGAACCATTGCCTTTGCCCACCAACGCTTCTCTCCGTCCATCGAACCGGAGCCGTCTTCGCAGACGACGACCGGACCGTGGCCAAGCTTCTTCTTCGCCTGCTCGCCGCGCAGCCGGAGTTCACCGCGAGCCCAGCGCGTGAGCGCCTTCATGCGGAGTGCCGGATGCGAGATCGAAACAAGCTCGGAGTTAACGGCGCGTTTAATGTCCCGACCCATTTCCGGCATCGTGACACGCACACCCTCTGCCTTCTCCTTCGACCGGGCCTTGCGAGCCGCGATCTGCCGGAGTCGACCAAGGAGCGCCGCGAACTTGCGCAGAGCTTCGCTTTTCTTCATCCGCTCAAGAACCCCGAGAGCTTCGGGAATCCCTTTGCGAACAAGCTCGCCTTCATCGAGGCCCCAAGATTCGAGCGTGTCGGATATCTCCTCCACTTTCTCCTTGGCCTCTTTCGCGGCGGCGATGCCGACACGAGCGAGTTCACGAAGCTTGTCCACCGCCTTATCGCTTCCGGGTTGCCCCAAAAGCTCCTCGACAACAGACTCGACTGCTTGCTTGGCCGCATCCGCTTTGGCTCTCGCCGCAGCAGCGCGACCCGCGTATTGGTCAGCGAGTTCTTGCGCTTCTTCGAGCGACATGCCAGAGCCGTTGCCGGACTGGTTGCCGCTCTGCCCGCCTTGGGTGGCTTGCGCCGCTTCCGCGAGCATGTTCGCCGCCGAGCTTTCGACCTCTGCCTGTTGGGCTTCGGCTTCCGCTTCGTCGGCGTCGTCCTGCTTCTGCGCAGCTTCCTGAAGTTTCTCTTGGTCCTTCTCGGACACGTTTTCGAGGACCGATTGACCCATCGTCAACGTACCAAGCACGGACTTCAGATCGGAATACTGCGTCTGGGCATGAAGTTGCTCGTAGGTCGATGTCGCCATTGTACCCTTGAGAATCTCACCCCAGTACCGGCGATCGGCCGGCAGTTCCTCACGCACCACAGGCGTTTCCGCCCACAGCGCGTGATAAAGATCGCACAGCGATCCTGCGAATCCGGGGAGTCGGCTTTCGCCTTGCTCCTCGACTTCGCTGATCGCTGGCGCATTCTCGCGATGTCGCAGGAAGCGGAGCGCCGTGAAGGCGTCCGCATCCGTGACGAGGAGCTTTTGGAGCTCCTGCCGCGCGAGTGTTGGTGCCTTCTGCATTCTCCACCTCCTATGGTTTGACCCGGAATTTCGTCCCGAGCATTGCGTTCACCGTTTCCTGCTTCTCCCCGTCGAGCTGCTTGCGAAGAACGAGGATTGCAGACTTCTCGTCGCCAGTGACTTCGCCCGAGAGACGGTCGAGCTCGCGCTCGGCGTCTTCGAACTGTGCCAGTGCGGCAACGAGTTTGTTGCGATCGCCGCCCTTAGCTTCCGCGACGGTCCCAGCCGGAGCCAGTAAAGTGTCGACCACCTCCTGCGCATCCGAAAGGGGCGTCCGCGTGAGCGGGGCGACCTTCGCCTTGACGATCGGGATCTGCTCGGGAGTGTCCCAGAGCAGAAATTCGAGTACCCTCAGATCGGTCTTGCTGACCTTCGAGCGCCCGTCGAGGAGTGCCGATGCCTGAAGGACATCAAACACGCGCCCGAACCGGCGGTCATCTTTCCAGAGCCAGTCGAAACCGGCCTGGTCTTCGTCGAGAAGCTGCTGGTACAGGTCGAGGACGATCTCGACGATATCGTCCGAAACTTCAACCATCAGCCGCCCCTCGCGCAGCCATTCGATGTCTTCAAGAGAGATCTTCACTGGAGCAGAAGCCGTGCCGCGAGCCCGGTTGATACGGGCGGTGACGAGCGACTTCTTGCCGGCGCGATCGAGAGAGTTCGCTACGGCGCGAATGGTCATGCGAGACCACATCGCGCCGAGGTTGCCCTCGGGATCGGGAAGCTCATTGCTGGCCGCGACGAACGCGAGGAGTGGAGTTTTCATCATCCGTCCCTCGTGTCGCACGCCGTCACCTTTCGACAGGTCGAGCAGGGTTTGCAGAACTCGAGGCTCCGCTTTCCAGATCTCGTCCGCGAAAAGTACGTGTGCGCTTGCAGCGCGTCCCAGTGTGTCGCGCGTGCGAATCGACTTCACACCATTGGCATCGGTCGACTCCTCGATGCGAGTTTCCTCGACGAGGAGCTGCTCGACCGAAACGATCGTCGGCATGAGAGCGTCGTAGAACACGGCGCCGTTGATATTCCGCGCGACGTCCTGCACTGTGCCGGTCTTGTTGATCCCCGGCGAACCGAGGAAAAAGGCCGGCCGGCCGGACACTAGCGACAGCATGGTCGCGCGGATCAGGGCCTCGCGGCCGATGTTCCGCACGGCGACGTCTGCCACCACATTCGCAACCTTCGGCGCAAGCGCCAGTGCTGCGTCAAGCATATCTTGGCTCATCATTCTGTCCTTTCCTTGCCCGTGGTTATACCGTGGGCGTGGGTACCCAAGAGCGTCCTCACGGCTTCGTTGAAGATATCCTCGCCATGATCCCGTCGAATCACGGCGAGCCAGCGCGTCGCTTTCGCAACGCCGATTGCCTGCATACCTCCGACACCGTGCTTTCGCGCGGCAATGGAGGCCAGATCGAAGGCCGAGCTTGGTGACTTGTCCCGCGCGATGCAGACGCACTCCTTGTGGAGTTCGTCTTGCACCTGCGAGAGCACACCGGCCCGGAGCTGGAGTTCAGCAAGCGGTCGATTCATATTCAACCTCCTGCAAGAGCTCCTCGATCAGGGGCGCACCGTCCGGGTCGATCTCGTGCCACAGCGGGAGAGCTGTCCGAATCTCCGCGAGCTTGCGCTTGCGGAACTCGGGTGGCGCGTGCCGCAGAGTGTTGAGATTGTCCAGCCGGTCGGATCGCTTCACGATGACCGCCAAGCGGCCACCGGCGGCCACACGGCGAAGGTAAACCTCATCGGGTTCCTCTTCCTCCTCGTGACTCACCGCGCGAACGATCCGCGCCACTCGCTCGCCGAACTGCTCGGCAAGCTCATTTTCCGTCGTGTCCGTGTCCTCGATGGTGTCGTGGAGCACGGCAGCGGCGAGAAGGTCAGTGGCTTCGTCCTCGCTCAACCGCAACTCGGCAGGAATGTCGTCCTGTTCATAGCGATCGACGAAACGTGCCGCAATTTCTCCCACCCTCATCAGGTGGTCATACTGCGACTCGCCGCCCGGGCGTTTCTGCCCGTCGTGGACGAGGCCGACAAGGGCAACTGCCTTTGCGACCTTCGGTATGGCTTTGAGTTCTTTGGGCATTGTTGCCCTCCTTTCGTTAAAACCCTATCAACTTACCAATATTGGCAAGCTGAATAAGGTCGGCGAGCTGTTAATACCACTCACGCTCGCCGAACTAAACCTAACCAAAGAACTTCTTACCATGGACACCTTTTCGTTTCGGTGTCCGGGATCGTCTTTTCCCGCCCCCATATGAGAGCGTGGGTGTTCCAGAACTCACGCGACGTGTCGTCGGCGAACTTAATATCCCACGGCTCGGAAGGAGCGCGGCCGCCCACGAACGCGGTCATAAGGATGTAAGCACCCCCATACGTGCGTTTGAAGCACGCAGTGACTTTGTTCGTCGGCTCAGGATCGCGGTCTTTGACGAAACGCGTGAGTCCGAGCCGATTCGGCCGTTGGGCGAAAACGATATTGTCGCCCGGGTTGGTATGGACGCAGATCGTCTCTCCGACGATGCGTCCGAATTCAACCTCGTCACAGAAAGTCTCGCGTCCCTCCGAGGAGATCTGCGAAAGCGTTTCGGTGAGGAGCGGCATGACGCTCTCGTGCGAGGCGACGTGGCTGTCCTTGCGGTCAACCACGAGTTCGCCCGACTTGAGCCGCCCGACTTGCGGTGTATCCCAGCGGAGCAGGTCGAACGAGACCGGAACGATCTCACCGACCTTCTCCTCGGCACCGGCGACGACAACCGCAGGCCCCGCGAAGGGATGTACCTCGTCCCACTTGCGATCCCCGAGGGAGGGCTGCGCCCTACCGGATTCGACCGGCCAGAGCATTGCCACCCACGGAGCACCGGCGCGAACGTAGCTGCGCACGATGGTGGCATCCAACCACATCGGGGGACCGTCGTGGGCGAGCACGACGGGCTTCTCAATATCGACCACTGGCGGGGTGACGCCTTTCAGCATCTCCGCCGTGATAAAACACATTGGCTTGAATTTCACCAATGTGTATTCGGGGAGTTCGAGAACCTCCCACGCGACATTCCCATTCCCGGCACCCTGCGGCGTCACCTCGGGGATACGGATGTACCCCTTGCTGACGTCGTAGAGTTCGACCGCACCGGAGAGCCGCGCAGCGTAGGCCGAAGCCAAGATCGCCGCGCGAACATTCCAGATACGGACGACTTCCAGCTTTGCAACCGCAGCGGTAAGCCGCAGCGCGGGCTGGAGGTGATGGGGACGCACGCCCAAGAACGGATCGTTCTTGTCGACAACATCAAGGCGTCCCACGAGGGTCGCACCGTTGACATTGCACAACATCTCACCTTCGGTCATATCCGCATTACTGCGGATGATTTCCCTAAGGCGATCGACGACCGCGTTGAGCGTGAGCGACTGGATGGTCTGCCCGCGCTCGAGCCCGCTGATCCGGCCTCGGACGATATTATCGCCCTGGTCGGGATAGAGCTCGCAGGTGCCATGAAGCACCGAATCGAGCTCGGCGAGTACTCGGACGTCGTTTTGCGTGGCAAACTCATGCCACGCGCTGATCTTTTCGTGATCGGACGACAGGATGATGCACCCGTCGCACGCCGCGAAAATCCGGGCATTCTCCGGCGACATAACGCCGCCGGTGTCGACGAGAACGAGCGGTTGCTCGTTAAAACGGATCGCGTCGACCATCGAGGACACGAAGTCCTCGGAGAACTTGCCCTTTTGGCGAACGACCTGAACCAGGTCTTGATCGCCAAAATTCGACCAGTGCCACTCCCCATCAGGAGCGGCAAAAGCGAGATAAAACGAATCTGGCGGCAAAAGCCGCATCAGATTCGCCAAAAATACGGACTTCCCCGAATGGGGTTGTCCACACACTATGATTCGGCGCATGGCGCCCTCCCTTCTTTAGGAACCCCATTTCTGACAACCACCCGAATCGGCGGGCTCGAAGTACACGAACTCGTCGACCTCCGATAAAGTCAACTGCACGCGGCTCTGACTGAGCCGGTCTTTCGTCGCCTCCGCGACACGGATCACCGCATCACGGAAGTCACCGAGCTTTTCGGGCCCTATGAACTTCGGGTTAGAGTTGCCGGATACTACGGCGATGACCTCGCCGTCCTTCGGGCACCCGAACGAAGTCGGGTACACGACACGGCCCGGCGTCACCGCCGCGCCAACAAGAATGCCAGAGGCCTTGAATTCCTCCTCCAGCGCCTCACGCCAGGCGTGGGCGACGAGCCCGTCGGCGGTCGTGCCCTCAGGGAGCCCGTTGTCATGCCCATACCCGGGCACAACGCCAAAAACTGCGGAAAACGCGATCGCGACATTCTTGTTCATACTCTCTCCTTTGCCGCATCGAGCGGCCATTGTTAAAAACCATACCAACGCGCAATTCAATTATTGTACGCTGGATGTGGCGGGCGAGGATTAGAACCAACTAACCTCGCCCCCAAAACCTTTACTAGTGTGCCGTGCCACACTAACAACCCAGAACTTCCTCTCTACACGGGAGAGGTGCCGATCAGCCCGCCTTGATGATGCGGGTTACGGCGTACACTTGCCCGTTCCCGTCGCGAACGGTCCCATCCTTGGGACCGGTGCCAGGAACGAACACGTCGTCCCGGCCGGCGACCTCGGGGCGGCCGGCGATCAGCGCCGACACCAGGTAGACGGTGTCGGGCTGCGGCTCGGGGAGCCCCTCGACCGCGCCGTAGCTGGTGCGATCGTAGACCGCCACTCCGTTGATTGGGGCGAGCGCGCCGCCGGGCGTCGTCGAGACGCGGGCGGGATTGGGTTTGCCGTCGCTGCCCTTGCGGGCCTCGATGACGAGGTCGGTGGAATCCGGCTCAGCCGCCGTGTTGGCGGTGTTGATCCGGATCCGCATCGGGTGCGGATTCAGGTTGATAAACGTCGTCATGGCTTGCTCTCCTTTTTGTGCTTGCCATCATGCTGCGTTCCGCGCAGCGCGGTTTTAGAAGATCACAAATATTTTGCAACCCCTCCCAAACTTATGAAAATCATAAATTTAGGAGGAATAACAATTTTCCTCAAGCCCCACAAACCCATTACTTGCAAAGCCAATTGGAAAAACATTTAGCCCGACTGCCGAAGATTATTAGAAAATCCCCGGGCAGCCGAGCCTATATTAGAAAATAATAATAGAATTAATATGAATATAAATGCTAAAACTTTTCCTATAAGTAGTTCCCATTCAATTGTCAAAGTCCGTCTTACTCTCATCCTCTCACCATAAGCTCCTATAACCTGAGGCCTGATAAAGACATTTCTTTACCTAATTGACTGGTTAGATCGATTAGGTAAATCGTCTCTTTATTAGAAAACGACTGCGCCGTTTAATCTCTCAAGAGGATGGGTATCCCGCTTAAGCGGGAAGCCATCGAGCTCTTAGGATTAAGCCTTCTTAACACTCATTAAGAAGTTCGCTCTCTTCTAGCGAAAACGCGCGAGTGATTTACTTATTCAAGGACTACCTCTCTTCGATCGCAGACCTTGATAAATAATTATTTAAAGTGCATTTCTCCTCTTCGGAGAGCCGGTTAAGGAAGCGACAAGCTTTTCCCTAACCCGCTCTCCGGCCCGAAGCCGAATAAAAACTCTCTTCGGGCGGAGAGAGTTTTTAATCATAGCTATTTAGTTTTACGCCCCTTGGAAAGCTCTCTCCTTCTTTCCTTGGGTCATTTGATCTTACACAAGCATTATAGCATAAGCTTAGCTTTTTGTCAATAAAGCGTATCATATATAAATGATAATATAGCAATATTACCTAATTTAAGATATACTTATCCACATATTTTAGCTATATTTTTGTCATAATAATTTGACAAGTAAATATCAATAATATATAATTAAAACAGGAAAAACACTTTATGTAAAGTATTTTCCTTTAAAAAATTTAACCATTTAATTAACTTATAAAAACCGTATGTATGAGCAATCCTTAGTCCAATCGGGCTTAACTGA
>CAZEKG010000006.1:0-37831 GCA_964512625.1 uncultured Gammaproteobacteria bacterium
AACCGAGCCCGAATAAGGCCGGTTTTTTATTGGAAGTCGCTCAAACCTGCCTGCCGGCAGGCAGGTACCCGGTCCGCTTGCGGCGAGGTCAACTTCATTTTGCTAAATACCTATAAAAGGAATAAAATTGAAGCATGGACAATCAAGAACTAAAAAACGAACTCTTTAACCCGGCTAAGCTGCTTGAGAAGGGGCCGCTGCTTTTAGCGGCGCCGAAAAAATTCGCTAAGACTAAGCCGAAAACTATAATAGTAACTGCGCTCATTATGATTGCCTTGTCTTTTTTCTTATACTTTTTCCATCAAAAGAATATCAAACTTCAATCTGAAACGGAAAGCTCTAACAATATAAAAGTAAAAGAACAATTGGAGGAGGGCAGGGTCATCATCATTGAAGCTAACGAGGCCGATAGCGTAAAAAACTTGCTGAATATCAATCGGGAAATGTTAAAATAATTATTCTTGACACATACCCCCAGGGGGTATACAATTCAAAGGAGGAAAAAAATATGAAAACTAAAAAATTACAATCAATCCATCATCTTAACCGCATCGCCGGTCAAATCGGCGGCATTAAAAATATGTTGGAGAAGAAAGAAAAAAACGAAAAAATCATCGCCCAAATAATAGCGGCGAAATCGAGCCTTGAGCAATTGGCTATCGACCTTGTCAGGACTGAAAGCAAATGCTGCGACAAGAAAAGCCTTGATAAATTAATCAGCTTATTTTTTAAAATAAAATAAATATATGAACGAAATTATTTTTACCGACGCGAACTTCGAGACCGAAGTCTTAAAAAGCGATAAAATAACCTTAGTCGATTTCTACGCGGATTGGTGCGGACCATGCAAGATGCAGGGCCCGATTATTGACGAAGTCGCGAAAGAAGCTGGCGATAAATTCAAGATAGGAAAACTTGATGTCGACAATAGCTCTGAAACCGCCCAAAAATTCGATGTCATGTCGATCCCAACGATTATTATTTTCAAAGGCGGCGAACCGGTCCAAAAATTCATCGGCCTCCAAACTAAAGAAGGCCTGCTCGGAGAACTTGCCAAGCTAGCCCAATAATCTAATCTCAAGAGTATGAAAAAATATGACTTAATAATCGTCGGTGGGGGACCGGCGGGCTTAACAGCCGCAGTTTACGGAAGAAGGAAGAACCTAAGCGTTTTAGTTATCGCTAAAAGCCTTGGGGGACAAGCCGCTCTTACTCGCGAAGTTGAGAATTGGCCAGGATCGGAAATGATCGGCGGCTTCGAACTGATGGATAAGTTTAAAAAGCAAGCGGAATATTTCGGCACTGAGTTTATCAGCAATGAAGTCATAAAGATAGAAAAAAATGACGGCGCTTTTACGATTTCAACTAGCCAAGAAACTTTCGAGGCGGCCGCGATTATTCTCGCTTTCGGATTAACGCCGCGCGATTTAAATGTTCCCGGCGAAGAAAGATTGAAAGGAGCCGGCGTCACTTATTGCGCTACTTGCGATGGTCCGCTTTATAAAAACAAGATTGTCGGCGTTGTTGGCGGCGGCAATTCCGCTATCGAAGCAGCCGAATATCTTTCTAAAATAACCAAGCAAGTTTATCTCTTCCATAAAACAGATGACTTCCGAGCCGATCCTATTATTTTAGATAAAGTAAAATCGAGCGAAAATGTTAAACTTAAATGCTTTACTGAAATAAAAGAAATAATCGGGGAAAAGAAAGTCGAAGCGGTTAAGATTGTCGATACTAAAGATAATAAAGAAGAAACTATCACTATCGACGGCTTATTTATTGAAATCGGGCACGCTCCGAAAACCGCTTGGCTTAAAGACACGGTCAATCTTAATGACAAAGGAGAAATCATAACTAGTCGCGACTGTGAAACTTCGCAGCCCGGCATCTTTGCCGCCGGCGATTGCACTGATACGACTTATAAGCAAATCGTTATCGCTTCCGGCGAAGGAGCTAAAGCAGGACTTCAAGCTTATAAATACCTCGCCAATAAAGAGAATAAAATCTTGCCGCCAGATTGGGGTAAACATGAAAGCTCTAACGAAGCGACCGTAAAATTGGAAAATTAATGACCGCCTTCTTACCGACTAAAAAACTGGAGGCTAAGCTATTAAGCGAGGGCTTTACGATTATCGCCGGTATTGACGAAGCCGGACGGGGCTCTTGGGCGGGACCGGTTGTCGCCGGAGCTTTAATTTATGACGAGAAAAAAGCGAAAAAGATAAAAGGCATTGCCGACTCAAAAATAATCACGCCAAAAAAGCGCGATTATTTTTATAACCATTTAATAGAAAGTTTCGATTGGGGCGTCGGAATAATCGATCATCAGGAAATCGATTTAATTGGCATTTTGCCGGCGACAAAAAAAGCCATGGCCGAAGCGGTTAGAGGCCTTGGGGCGGCGCCTGACTTTTTAGTCATTGATGCAGTTAAGCTCTTAAAAGAAATAAACCTGCCGCAAAAAAGCCTGATTAAAGGCGATCGTTTAGTTTGGTCTATTGCCGCCGCCTCAATTATCGCCAAGGTTTACCGCGACCGACTAATGACTGAATTTCATGAGAAATATCCCAGTTACGGCTTTAATAATCATAAAGGCTACGGAACGAAAGAGCATCAAACCGCTTTAGATAGATGGGGGATTTGCGAGATCCATCGGAAGACTTATAAACCGGTTGCGAAAATTATAATAGGAGGTTAGCAACTTGTTGATAACCTCATTGACTTATTTTAGCCATCTTCCTATAATTATTCTTATCTAGGCTGAAGTCAGCTTAGACTCTCTCGAACTTTTTACTCGAAACAAGAAGAAAGGAAGCGTGCCTATGGGCTACTACTTCAAACACTAGGAACAAACCTCCGGACAAAGCGATCATTGTCCGCCAATTATTGATCGCTCGATTGAATTGCACTACGCAAAGCGTTTCTTACTCCTTAATGACTTCGGTCATAAACCTCATCGAGGCTTAGAGTCTTGGCGCAGAGCCTTGGTGAGAGCGCGAAGAAGACTACGCATCATGTGTTCACTTCCCATAGAAAGGGAAATAACCGTAAGGGGAATCCAGTCATGAAGCATATCAAGCGCATTTTCGCGACAACGCCGGCCCATAAGAAGAAGAAAGACGAGGCCGCGGCGACACACGAAGCGAAGGCCTTCCGACGTACCGAAGAGGCAGCCGGCCGTTAACCCGGAGACGAACAACCACCATTCGATCAAGTCAAACTCGAATGTCAGGAGGACCTTTTCATGGCGAAGACGCGTCAGAGATGCCCTGATACGACTATCGCCGGCTTTACCTAGCCGGAATCTTCTTGAACTATACCTACGACTTTAGTAGGTTACCCATACATCCAGCCCGAGAAATCTTACCCGAGTAAGACTTATCGGGCTCTTTTATTTTTAGCTATAAACTAAATCCCTATTTTTTGTTATAATATAATCATCAAAAAAAATAAAAAATATATGGCTGTCGTCAAAGGAGAAAACGAATTAATAACTACCAATGTCTTCGAGCTTATAAACCTAGAAAAAGGCATGTCTGTCGCCGATCTCGGCTGTGGCAATCTTGGCTTCTTCACTTTTGCGGCCGCAAAAATAGTTAATAAATCAGGCGTAGTTTATGCTGTTGATATTTTAAAATCAGCTTTAACTGCAGTCGAAAGCAAAGCTAAAGAGCTGGGGCTTAATAATGTAAAAACAGTTTGGTCAAACCTAGAAGTCGTTGGCGCTGCTAAAATCCCTGATAATTCAATAGATGTCGCTTTTCTTCATAATGTCTTATTCCAATCAGATAAAGACGATTTAGTCATGCAAGAGGCTTATCGCCTCCTTAAAACGGGAGCTAAACTAATGGTTGTTGATTGGATAAAGAATGAAACGCCTTTCGGCCCGCCTTTAAATGACCGCCTTACTCCAGAACAAGTTAAAACCTACGGCATAGAAGCAAAACTTAAGGTTTTGCAAGAATTTTCCGCCGGTCCATATCACTACGGTATTATATTTGTAAAATAAGGTAATTCTTGTTAAAATTTTAAAGCCGAAATCGGCCAAGCCTTTTTCCGCTTTTTTAATTAAAACCTAAAACTATGGATTTTTCTAAATTGACTAATTTATACTATTTAATCGACTACCGACCGACTATTTCCCCAACTACCCTAAAAGCTTTCATTGTTTTTTTCTCACTTTTCGTCATTATCGCTATTGGTATTAAAATAGCTAAAAAATATAAAAAATATCCTCCTTATGAGGCGAAGCTATTAGACAAATACTTCAATCTTGCCCTGACTTTCGGCCTACTTGGCTTACTTTGGAGCTGGTTTAGGTATGAAACCGTGCCTTTCTTGTCTTCTCGACTGATTTTTCCGATCCTGATTATTATGGCCTTAGCTTGGCTTTACCCGATTATCCGCTACCAATTAAAAACTATTCCGGAAGTAAAGAAAAAAATAGAAGCAAAAAAAATCTTCCAAAAATACCTACCTAAGAAAAAATAGCTCTAATTTTAGCTGTTTATCATACCTATAATAACTTTCGCCCCGATAAGGGGCGATTTTATATGGAAAAACACAATAAAATAATTGGCGCTTACGGCGAGAACTTGGCCGTAAAATACCTTATAAGTAAAGGGGCGGAAATTCTTGCCAAAAATTACCAAACTTCTTTAGGCGAAATAGATATTATTGCTAAAAATAGACAAGAAATCCTTTTTATTGAAGTTAAGACGAGAACCAGCTCAACTTGTGGCTATCCGGAAATTGCCGTCAATCGGGAAAAAAGGGAACGGATTTTTAAAATCGCCAACCACTTTTTACAAAAAAATCGTTTGTCTCTTTTTTGGCGCCTGGATATTATCGCCATTGAAATAAATAAAAGCGAAAAAACGGCAAAAATAAGGTGGTTTAAGGATATTACCTGATTAAGGAATATTCCAGTTTTGGTTATTGATTTTTTTTGAAAAATATATCATAATAGAGAGAGAAATACGAAAAATACCCTGGAGTTATTCTCGGGTTATTTAATTATGAAAATCTTAATCTAATCTTATGTCAGGACATAGTAAATGGGCAAAAACTCACCGCCAAAAAGAGGCTACAGACGCTAAAAAAGGCGCTTCTTTTACTAAGCTAGGCAATGCCATAACTATCGCCGCTAAGCAGGGCGGGGCTGATTTAGAAAGCAATTTCCGCTTAAGGCTGGCCGTCGATAAAGCTAAAGAGGGCAGTATGCCTAAAGATAACATTGAAAGAGCTATAAAAAGAGGAGCGGGCATTTCCGATGGCTCGACTATTTTGGAAGAAATAACTTATGAGATCTTCGGTCCGGCCGGCAGCGTTTTTATCGTTGAGACTATTACTGATAATAAAAACCGAACAGTTTCCGAACTTAAAGCGGTTTTAAATAAAAATGGCGGCCAGCTGGGAAATCCTAACAGCGTCGTTTGGATGTTTGAGCGAGAAGGCTCAATAACCGCTAAAAATGAAACTGGTAAAAGCGCCGATGAATTAGAATTGGAACTGATCGACGCCGGCGCTAAAGATTTCCGCCAAGAATCAGGACAATGGGAAATCTCGACCGTTGGAGATCAATTGCAATTAGTAACAGAGAAAATAAAAGCTTTAGGCTTTACGATCGAGGAGTCTAGTCTTATTTACCAACCAAAAGACGAATTGAAAATAACTAAAGAAGAGGAACAAAAGCGAATCGAAAAATTCTATTCTCTCTTGGAAGATATGGAAGATATTAATAATGTCTATACCAATGCCACTTGGTAAAAAGGCAGGGGCCAAAATAATATTAGGCATTGATCCGGGAGTAGCTGATACCGGCTACGGCTTAGTCAGGTGCGAAGCCAATAGCTTTACGGCGCTCAATTACGGCTCGATTAAAACCGATAAAAAGCTGGGGTTGGCGGATAGGATTTTTGAGATAGAAAAAGAAGTGCAAAAACTGATAAAAAAATATCGTCCCGATTCCATCAGCATTGAAAAATTATTTTTCTGTAATAATGCTAAAACAGCTTTCGCCGTCGGCCAAGCCAGAGGAGTAATCCTTTTCGCCGCCCGAGACAATAACTTACCGATCTTAGAATTTACACCGTTACAAGTTAAGATGGCTGTAACCGGCTACGGCAAAGCGGAAAAAAAACAAATCCAGCAGATGGTTAAGATAATATTGAACTTAAAGGAAATCCCGAAACCGGATGACGCCGCCGATGCTTTGGCGGTCGCTATTTGCGGGGCTAATAATAAATATTAATTTCATATGAATTTTTATTGCCTTTACTCTTATAAAAATAGAACTTCAGAACTTCTTAAAAAAGCGGCCGCTAAAAGAAAGATTAAATTTATCAAGATCGCCCCTGACACTTACGATTTAACAGGTCATAAGCCTTTTAAGTCCGGGGATTTATTATATCGGATAGAGACTTCCGCTAAAGCCCGGACACTGGAAAAAATAATCTTAAACAAAAAGGTAGCGACACTTCATAAAGACTACCAACGATCACAAGTCGATTGCGCTAATCTTATTGTTTATCAAAAAAACAATATCGCCACTCCAAAAACCGTCCATTGCCTTAGCGAGGATTTAGAACTGTTAAAAAAACAAATCAAGCTGGTTGGGGGCTTCCCTTTAATTATAAAAGTCATCGGCGGCAGCCACGGCAAGGGAGTAATTAAAGCCGATTCCATTTCTTCGTTCTTATCAATAATCAGCTATCTCACAGACGAAATCGCTAGTGGCAAAGTCGTACTAAAGCAATTTATTAATACTAAAAGCTCGGCCAGGCTTATTGTTCTTGGCAATAAAATTGCCGGCAGTATAGAATACTTCTGCCATAATGACGATTTCCGCTCTAACGCGGGGAAATTCAAAATAGCGGAAAAAAAGTTTTCTAAAAAAGTCGAATCTTTAGCCATTAAAGCTGTCTCCGCTCTTGGCCTTGAATTCGCAGGCGTCGATATTTTAATTGATAAGAAAGGCAACCCCTATTTAGCCGAAGCGAACTTCCCTTGTTTTTTTCCAAGAGTCCAGGATTTAACCGGCAAAGACATTGCAGGGGAATTGATAGATTTTCTCATAAAAAAATCCCATGCTAAGAAATAAGAATATCCTTATCTTCTTAAGGAAGATAACTAAAAAACATATCAAAGGAGTTAAGGATCTTGAAAAGGAGCTGAATAAAAAATTCAGAATAATTATTTTAACCGATAAAAAAGAAAATATCTCTAATTCGGTTAAAAAAGACATTTATAAAATAATCAGGGTCAACCTTTCAAGAATAGACCTGATCGAAAAAGAATTATTGCCCTATAAAGAAAGAATCGCCGCCATTATCTCCAAGTTTGAAAATACCATGCCTCTTTATTCAAGGCTCATAACTGTTTTTCCTTATTTAAAAAATCCCACGCCCCATTCCTTAATGATTGCCAGTGATAAAGTAGAAATGCGGAAAGCTTTTAAAAAGTATTGCCCGCAACACATCCCTAAATTCATTATCGTTAAGGATGCGGAAAGGAAAACTATCACTAAAATAATAAAATCCATCAGCTTTCCCTGTGTTATTAAGCCCGCTTCTCTCTCTAAGAGCCAATTAGTTATAAACTGCTATTACAAAGAGGAGTTGGTTAAATATTTAAAGCTGACTATTAAAAAAATAAAGGTTTTATACAAAAAAAATAAAGTTGAACATGAGCCGAAAATATTAGTCGAACAGCTTATAGAAGGCAGCCTTTATTCCATTGATGCTTATGTCAACTCTTTAGGCAGGATTTATTACACTCCGTTTATAGAAATAAAAACCGGTAAGGATATTGGCCATGACGATTTTTTCATGTATTCCCAAATGACGCCTTCCAATCTTAATAAAGAAGAAAAAGACCAGGCTAAAGCGATGGTTGCTGATGGTATCCATGCCCTAGGCCTTAAGTCCTGCACCGCCCATGCCGAGTTTTATAAGACTAAAAAGTCTTTCAAAATCGTAGAAATTGCTGCGCGAACTGGCGGGTTTAGAGATGAGATATTAAAAGATGCTTTTGGTTTAAAACATCACATGAATGATTATCTTATTAAATTAGGCCAAAAGCCTGACATTAAACTGAAAAAGAAAAAATATACCGCTTTCTTGAAATTTTGGCCATTAAAACAAGGTAAACTACTATCAATTAAAGGTTTTAATAAAATATCCACTTATCCTTTCGTTTTAAGATCAAAACAGCTTATCAAGCCTGGGGAGAAAGTCGGCTTTTCTAAATTCGGCCATGGTTATATATGCTCATTCAATATTGCCGCTTCCAGCCGTTCAGAACTTCTTGGTTATAGAAAAAAAATAGAATCAATTTTAGAATTTAAAATTAAATAATAAAAATAAATCAAATATGGCTATTCCTCCAATCAAGCATTCCGAGCAGAACTGGAGAAACCCGTCAGTATTGGATTATCAACCGCCTTTGAAGAAAAAACCGAGAAAAGAAGGAAAAATAAACTGGAAAAAGATTTTCAGTACTCTCTTTCCTATCGCTCTTTTCTTATTGGTTTTAGGTGCCGTCGCCTTCTTCGGCCTTTTCCTTTGGGTTTCCAAGGACTTACCAAGTCCAGATGGAGTTATTAACCGCTCCGTTACTGTTAGCAGTAAAATCTATGACCGGGAAGGTAAAACCGTCTTATACGATATCCACGGCGATGTTAAAAGAACAGTCATTACCTTAAATGAGATTCCCGGCTACGCCATTAAAGCGACCTTAGCCGCTGAGGATAGGGATTTTTACAATCATAGCGGTTTTAGCATAACAGGCATAATTAGATCGGTTTTCATAAATATCACAACCGGAAAAAGAGTCGGCGGTTCAACCTTAACTCAGCAATTCGTTAAGAATGCCATTTTAACTAATGAAAAAACTTATACTAGAAAAATCAAGGAATTCATTCTTTCTTATCGCATAGAAAAAAAATTCACTAAAGACCAGATCCTGCAGATGTATTTCAATGAAATTCCTTACGGTTCAGTCATCTACGGTATCGAGGCCGCGTCCCAATCATTTTTCGGCAAGCCGGCTAAAGACTTAACTCTTGGCGAAGCGACAATCTTAGCTGCTATTCCTCAAAGGCCGACTTACTTTTCGCCTTATGGTAATAATAAGGATCAATTAATTAT
This sequence comes from uncultured Gammaproteobacteria bacterium, assembly GCA_964512625.1. Lineage (GTDB taxonomy): Bacteria > Patescibacteriota > Patescibacteriia > 2-01-FULL-39-33 > 2-01-FULL-39-33 > CAZEKG01. The sequence goes on from CAZEKG010000006.1 coordinate 9,150, forward strand.
CAGGCAGCGCTATGTCCTTGATTCGATGGTTAAACTCGGCTATATCACTAAAGAACAAGGCGAGGCCGCCAAGCAGGAAAAAATAATTTTCAAACCGCTTAATGAGTCTATCTTAGCTCCTCATTTCGTTATGTATATTAAAGACATCTTATCGGAAAAATACGGCGAAGAATTTATTAACCAGCAAGGCTTAAAAATAACTACCTCCCTTGATCTCAATAAACAAAAAATCGCTGAAGAGGCGGTTAAGCAGGGAATCGAAGCTAATAGCGCGAAATACGGCTTTACTAATGCTTCTTTAGTCTCCTTAGATCCGAAAACCGGACAAGTTCTCGCTATGGTCGGTTCCGCCGATTATTTTAATGACGCGATAGACGGGCAAGTTAATGTCTCTCTAAGACCGAGACAACCGGGGTCATCCTTTAAACCGATTGTTTACGCCGCTTCCTTTATAAAGGGCTACACTCCTAATACTGTTTTATATGATGTAGTAACTAATTTTGATACAACCGGAGCTAATAAATACGAACCTAAAAATTATAATTTAAAAGAAAACGGCCCAGTCACTATCCGCAAAGCTCTAGCCGGCTCATTAAATATTCCAGCCGTTAAGGCCACCTATCTAACCGGCTTGGATAATATCTTTAAATTGACCAAAGAGTTGGGTTATAGCACCTTAGAAGATAAGAATCGTTTCGGCCTTTCCATTGTTTTAGGCGGAGCGGAGGTAAAATTATTAGAACACGCGGATGCTTATGGCGCTTTTGCCAATGACGGCTTAAGAGAAGAGGTTAATCCGATCTTAAAAATAGAAGATGCCAGTGGCAAAGTCCTTTATGAATTCGAAAAGAAAGAAAAGAAAGTTTATGAACCGGAGATTGCTAGGCAAATAAGCAGTATTCTTTCAGACGACTCAGCTCGTGCCTTTACTTTCGGCGCCGGCAGTAAACTAACTCTGCCTGGCCGTCCTGTCGCCGCAAAAACTGGTACTACTAACGATTATAAAGATGCTTGGTGTATGGGTTATACTCCTTCTTTAGTAACTGGCGTCTGGGTTGGTAATAATAATAGCAAATCCATGAAAACTGGAGCTGACGGCAGTATTATCGCTGCTCCGATTTGGAATTATTATATGAAAGAAGCCCTTAAAGATACTCCCGTCGAACAGTTTAACGCTCCTGAGCAAGTTATTACCGGTAAGCCGGTCTTAGACGGCGATACTTCGGGAGGACAAACAGTAAAAATAGACAGTATGTCCGGCTTATTGGCGACCCAATATACTCCTTCTTCGACAATTGAAGAAATAACTACTCAAGGAATCCATGATATCCTATACTACATCAATAAAGATGATCCGCGCGGACCAGCTCCAAGTAATCCCGCTAGTGATCCGCAATTCAATAATTGGGAAAGTGCGGTAGCTCGTTGGGCGGCGCAAAAAAATATCCAAGTTGAAGATACTGGCAACATCCCAACTGAATATGACAATATCCATTTAGCCGAAGATCAAATAAGGTTAAGTATTATTACTCCATTACCAGGACAAAAAATAACTGATAACAACTTAGAAGTTGATATCTCGGCTGTTTCTAAAAGAGGCGTTAAGACGATTAATTATTATATTAATAATGAATTAGTTTTAACTAAAAAAGATACCAACTTAGCTTTAATTAATTTAAGCCAATACAGCGACGGTCAATATATTTTAAGAGTTGAAGCTATGGATGATTTAAAAAATACTTCCATTCAAGAAGTTAATTTAAATTTTTCCTTAAATAAACCTAGTCCTTTATTAACTTTCACTTCTCCAAGAAATAATGAGAGCATTAATACCCCAATTAACGTAAAATATTCCTTAAATAACTATCAAAATATCAAAAAAATTGATTTTTATTATCAAAAGGAGGGGGATAAAGTTGAAAGTTATTTAAATACCATTGAATCAAATTCCAGTAAAGGTAGCTTCATTTTAAATAAGCCTCTTAGCTCTAGCACTGCTTATTATTTATACGCTAATATTTTTACTCAGGATGGTAAAAAATACCAAAGTGATAAGATAAGATTTTTAGTTAAATGAGTTAGAAGTAAAAAAAACAACCTCTATTAGAGGCTGTTTTTTATCTTTAGTTTACTGCCTAATAGGCATAATAATATAAAGGTAATTGTCGCGATCTATCGGCTTTAAAATTATTGGACTGGAAGAATCAGTAATTTCAAGATAAATATATTGGGAATTTATATTTTGCAAACCATCTAATAAATAACGGTAATTTAAAACGACATTTTCATCTCCACCTTCTATCTCAACTTCCATATTAGAATAATTCTCGCCAGTCTGGGAAGAGGAAGAATAAATAACCAACCCCTTACTTTCCATATTAAAATCAAGTTTCACATCATAAATACCACTTCTAGTAAATAATGATGATGATTTAACAGCTTTAATAAGGCCACTAACATCTATTTTTACCCTACTTTTCCAGCTATTGGGGATAATTTGGGTATAATCAGGATATTGTCCCTCAATCAACCTAGAAATTAAATCAACTCCATTATAAGAAAACATTATTTGATTATCTGAAATATAAATTTCTAAATTTTCTACATTATCTGAGGATGAGTCTTCTTTTATAAGATTAATTATCCTAAAAACCTCCTGTAAAGTTCTAACTGGAACTATTATACTACTTTCATTCTTATTACCCTCTAAGAGGGCAATTTTAGCTTCTGCGAGGCGATAACTATCAGTCGCCGCCATAACTAATTGATCATTATTGAAGCTTAAAAAAATTCCCGAAATCTCCGGCCGAGCTTCTGAGTTAGCGGCGGCAAAAATAGTCTCAGAAACCGCGGCTTTAAAAGCCTTAACTTCTACTAAATAAGGATTATTCTTCTCTAATTTTGGAATTAAAGGGAAATCAACCGCTAATTGGCCTTTTATTTTTGTTTTTTGCTTTTGACATTCTATTTTTATTTCCTCATTTATCAACTCAATATCAACTCTTTCTTTTGGTAATAAAGAAATATAACTACTTAAAAGCTTAGCATCAACACTAAATTCTCCTTCAGCTTCAATTTTTCCTCTAATTTGAGTTGTAACACCTATTTCTAAGTTTGTTGAAGAAAGAGTTATTAACTTATCCTCAGCTTTTATTAAGATATTAGAAAGTATCGGGAGGTTGGCATTTCTTCCTGCGATATGACTTACTATACCTAGACCGATATTTATATTTTCTTGAGTACAGGAAATTTTCATATTTATTATATTAAGTGTTTAATATATATTTATAAATAACAATAACTAATAAGCTTTGTGGAAAAGTTGATAACTCTATTTATTTTAATTTCCTTTAAGGTTTTTAATAGTTTTAACTATTTTTAATTGTTATTAACTTCTGTGCATAGAAGTTGGTAACTTTTATAAATAGGGGAAATTGGCTAAGTGGATAAGCTGTGTTTTTATCTTTCCACTTATTATTAGGTTTATCAACTAATTGATCCTTATTTATCCTCCTCCTTTTCCAGTCTTAATTAAGCTCTTATCAACAAGTTATTCAGTTATTAAATTTAATTATAAAGTTTTTGTTTTAAAATCGTTACATCTTGCCTTAACTTTTCATCAGTTTTTAAATTCCTAGAGACCTTATCATAAGCATGGATGACAGTAGTATGGTCGCGTCCTCCAAGCGCTTCTCCGATCGTAGGATATGATGATTTTAATTCTTCTCTAATTAAATACATTATAATCTGCCTTGGCTCAGTTAAGCTTTTTTTACGACAAGGGCTTACAATATCTTCAATAGAAATATCAAAATATTCAGAAACAATAGTTATCACTTGTTTAGGAGTTAGTGATTTCTTTTGGGAATTGGTAGTAATGGAAGCGGTAACCTGCTTAACTTCCTCTAAGGATAATTTTTTATTTTGGAGCTGGCTTAAGGCAATTAGCCTATTAATTACTCCCTCTAACTCTCTAATATTGTGATTTATAACGCTAGCCAAGTAATTACAAATATCAGAATCGAAGTTAAAATTCTTTTCTCTTGCCTTAGCTTCAATAATAGCTATCCTAGTTTCTAGGTCAGGTAAAGAGATATCGGCGATCATACCCCATTCAAAGCGGGAAATAAGCCTTTGCTCTAAAGCGGCAATAGCTTTAGGAGGGCGATCGGAAGAAATAACAACTTGCTTGTTTTGTTGGTGTAGTTCATTAAAAGTATGGAAAAAGCCTTCCTGAGTCCTTTCTTTATCGGAAAGGAATTGGATGTCGTCGATCAATAAGACATCGACGGAGCGGTATTTTTGTTCGAATTCTTTAGCTCGTCCCGCTCTAATAAAGGAAATGTAATCATTAGTGAATTTTTCACTAGAAACATAAAGAATAATGGCTTTAGGGTTATCTTCTAGAATTTTATGGCCGATAGCATGCATTAAATGGGTTTTACCTAATCCTACGCCGCCATAAATAAATAAAGGATTATAAGTTCGGCCGGGGCTTTTAGCAACTGCTAAGGCTGCCGCATGAGCTAATTCATTATTTTTACCTACAATGAAACTACTAAAGCTGTATTTAGGATTTAAGTTCAATTGTCCTCCAGAACCAATAGAGTTATTATTTTCCTTTATATTATTATTTACTGGAGGAGCCGCCGGCTCAATAACTTGATCGTGAGACATGGAAGGCTCATGATCAAAATTAATATTAGTTTCAATAGGTTGATTGAAAGACGTCTGCGGATTGATATTATTAGTCTCTATTTTATAAACGATCCGCTTAACATTATTATTAGTAACGCTTTTTAAAGCTTTTAAAATAGTTTGATGGTATTTTTTTTCTAACCACTCTTTTGTGAAGCCGTTTGGAACGGCAATAATAATCTCATCTTCTTTAATTAAGGAGATGCTGGTGTTTTTAAACCAAGTTGTGAAGTTACCTTTAGAAATTAATAATTCAAGCTCTCCAAGGGCCGCTTGCCAAAGCTGTTGAGGATTCATGTTGTTTATAAAAGAGTTATTTGATGCTTCTATTTTAACGCTTGTTTTAAAATAGAAGTTATTTTTTCAATATCATTTTAGCACACTGTGGATAAATAGAGAAATTAACATTTATATCCACAAAGTTATCAACCTGTTGATTTCCTGTTGAAAAGTATTTCTATTTTCCTATGCCCATAGTAATACTATTTTTCATAATAATCAACTTTTGACATAAAATGATAAAAGTGTTAATCTTAGTCAAGGAAAAAGGCCGGTTTTATTTCCTGCCGATCCAGATAAAAATGAAAATAATCTTAATGTTATGGCAACAAAAAGAACATACCAGCCGAAAAAGAAAAAAAGAGCTAGAACCACTGGTTTTAGGAAGAAAATGCAGACGGCTAATGGCCGAAAAGTTCTAAAAAGAAGAAGAGCTAAGGGCAGAAAAAAACTGACTCCTTCAAAAAAAGCTTAAATTATGCTTGCCAAAGAGTATAGATTGGCTAAAAAGAGCGATTTCGATCGAGTTTTTAAAGGTGGTAAAAAGGCTTACGGCCAATGTTATAAATTGTATTTCTTAGCTAATAATGAAACCGCCAATAGCCGCTTTGCTTTCGTGGTTTCCAATAAAGTCTCTAAAAAAGCGACAAAAAGGAATAAAATCAGAAGACAATCAAGAGAGATAATTAGGGATAATTTATCTAAATTTAATACAAATAATGATATAATTATTATTTTATTCGACCGCGCTCTAGATAAGGAATATTTAGAATTGAAAACAGACCTAGAGAGTATTTTAAGGAAAAATCGTTTAATCGTTTAAATTTGTCTAAATTAAGACAAAATATGTTTTTTAAAATTCAAGATTATCCTAAAATAGCGGCTTTAAAGGCTATTGAAATATATCAAAAAACCCTCTCTTTCGATCATGGCTTTTTGAAGGTTTTTTATCCTCATGGCTATTGTCGATTTCACCCGACTTGCTCCGAGTATTCTCGGCAAGCTATTTTAAAATATGGCTTAATAAAGGGGGGAATTAAAGGCTTTTGGCGAGTCTTAAGATGTAATCCATTTAATAAAGGCGGGGAAGACCCCTTAAAATAATTTATGATCCAATTTTTTACCACTGTTTTTTATCAACCGTTACTTAATTTATTGGTTTTTGTTTATAATGTCATTCCCGGACACGATATCGGTTTAGCCATTATAATCCTAACCATCTTAATTAAGGCGATCCTTTATCCTTTTAACGCCCAGTCCTTAAAATCCCAGAAGCAGATCCAGGAAATCCAGCCAAAGATCGATGCGCTTAAACAGCAGTACAAGGACAATAAAGAGAAGCAAGCTAGTGAATTAATGAAGCTTTATAAAGAGGAGAAGGTCAATCCTTTTTCTTCCTGCTTACCGCTCTTAATCCAATTACCGTTTTTGATCGCCATTTATCAGGTTTTTAATGTAGGCTTAACTAAAGATCTGTCTTTAATTTATCCTTTTATTGATAATCCAATCCGCTTAAGCCCTATTGCTTTCGGGTTTTTTGATTTAAGCAAGGCTCTGCCGGCGGTTGCCGTCCTAGCTGGGTTAGCTCAATTTTTCCAAACAAAAATGATGTTTAGAAAAAAGCCGGTTGTAAAAGGCGAGGGTAGTAAGGATGAAGATATGATGGCAATGATGAATAATCAAATGATGTATATGATGCCGATCATGACAGTTGTTATCGGCTTTACGCTTCCGGGCGGCTTGACTCTTTATTGGTTAGTTTTAACCATTCTTAATATTTTCCAGCAAATGATAGTTTTTAGAAAACCAAAAACTCCGGAAATTGAAGTCGTTAATCGTTAAAATGAAAATCAATTTTAAAAAACTTATCACTTTAGAAGTCGTAACTAAAAGCGGAGATAGTCTCGGCCGGGTTAAAGAGGTTGAGATTGATGCTGATAACTTAAAGATAACAGCTTTAATCGTGGCCCCAGCGCAACTACCGAAGATGTTATTAGCCTCGGAACTCTATATCAATTCCTCATTCATTATTTCTATTGATGAGACAGAGATTATAGTCGAGGACAGTTTTGCAGCCGAAGGCGAAAAACTTTCAGTGGCTTAAAGAAAAATTAAAAAAATTCAATAAAAAAATTCCTCGTTCGAGGAATTTTTTAGTATTGCCGGTTCTTCCCGACGATTATGGTAAGTTTTTCCGGCTCGATCTCTATTTCGGCTGGGGTTTTTATAATTTTTCTTTCGTCCATAAGGAGGATAGGTAGGGTTTTTACGGAAGAAACTCTGATCCGCTTGGCACTGAAATTACTGAAGTATTCAGTTTTTTTCTTAAACAGCCAGCCGTTTTTTTCTACATGTTTAATAATAAGATCAAGCTTGCCGTCATTAGGATTGCAACAGGCGGTATCGCTTATATAATCTAAGTTGCTGATACTAACTACATTATCCTTGCCGTCGAGGTTAATAAAATAATTATCATCACATTCTAAGGAGATATTGCTTCCTTCAATGATTGCAGAAGTTAAAAAATAGTAACTGTTTATTTTTACTAAATCGAGTTTATCGGTAATTCTCGAAGAAAGGACATCGCAAGCTTTTTCGTTTTCCGGGATGCCTAACATCTTGGCGATATTATTCATTTCGCCGACAGGAATAATGCCGATTGTTACCGGCCATCTTCTAATAATGTTAAGCATTTGGCCGATCGTCTTATCATTGCCGATAATAACAATCGTCTTCAAGCCTCTTTCTATTTCTTCCTCTAAAACGCCCTCGATGTTTTTTAAGAAAGAAAGACGGCTTATCTTGCCGTTTATTCCGAGGTCGGTTAGCCTGGTTTCAATTTTAGCGACGGTAGTTTGATATTTTTTTTCACTCAAAAAACTGTCGTAGATATAATGATACATAACTGCTTGTTTTTAAGAGGCTGGTTCTTCGAGATGTTTTTCAGCTAAAGGCTTCAATTCGATCTTTCTTTGCTTGGCTAATTCAGGTTTATTGGATTTCTTGCCGTCGCCACCCATGGAGCATTTTCCGTTAATAACGGCGCCGCTGGCCATCGACATGGCGGAAGTTCGAACATCGCCGAAGATCTTGGCGGTTGAGGTTAGCTCTAGTTTGCCACTAACTTGCAGATTGCCTTGAATTTCTCCGGCAATTAAAGCATTGCTGGCGCTGACATTAGCGAAAATTTTAGCTTGAGGGCCTATTTTAAGGTTTTTGGTTGTTTTTATAGTACCGCAAATAGTACCCTCGACAATAATATTGCCCTCAGTTATAAAATCACCCTCGACTCTTACTGATGGGCCTATAATAGTATCAGTTTCGCTAACTCCTTGAGTTTCTTTAAACATAATTTTTACAATTAATTTTGGAGCCGGTCGGCTGGTCCAGACCGGAGGAAGTTCGTTTACTATATTTTAGCTCTTTTTACTCCCTATTGTCAAAATTAAAAAGTTATGTTATAATCTTGACATAGTTATAAAAGTTGCCGCTTATTATTACGGCAAGGAAAATAAGTAATTATCAAGCTATAATTTATGCCAATTAAAAAATCAGCCATGAAGGCGCTGGCTCAAAGCAAAGTGAGAGCCTTGAGAAACATGAAGAAAAAGAAAACTGTTAAAGAGTTAGTTAAGAAATCGGAAAGATTGATTGACGCTAAAGAAAAGGCAGCGGCGGAAAAAGTCAAAGAAGCTATTAAAGCGATTGATAAGGCAGTTCAGAAAAAAGTCTTAGAGAAAAATACGGCTTCCAGAAAGAAATCGCAGCTAATGAAAAAGTTAAACGCTCTTGCTAAATAAGAAAACTCAAGACTCCGCCCTTATAGGCGGGGTTTTCGATTACTATGGATTATCAAAAGTTAGAAAAAATATTATCGCAGCCGAAATTCCGGCTCAAGCAGGCGCGGCATGAAATTTTTGTCCGCTATATTTCTAATTGGTCGGAAGCGACGGTTTTTCCTGAAAAATTAAGAGAGGAGCTTAATCACGAATGCCCTTTGGAAATAAAGCATCAGTTAACTATCTCCAGTGACGGTCGGACGGCTAAAGCTTTAATCGAATTAGTTGACGGTTTGAAAATAGAAGCCGTTTTAATGCGCCATTATTCCGATCGCAATACGCTTTGCCTTTCATCCCAGGTTGGTTGTCCGATCGGCTGTTCTTTTTGCGCTACAGGCGCGCTTGGTTTCAAGCGGAATTTATCGGCGGAAGAGATAGTTGATCAATTCCTTATCTTCGCCCGTTTTCTAAAGCTGGAAAATGAAAAAATCGACAATGTAGTTTTTATGGGTATGGGCGAGCCATTGCTTAATTACGGCAATGTCATTAAGGCGATTAAAATATTAAACGACAAGGAAGGAATTAATCTTGGCGCCCGCTCGATTTCCATTTCCACTGTCGGTATCGCTTCCGGTATAAGGGATTTATTGGATTTTAAGATTCAAATAAACCTCGCTTTTTCCCTTCATGCGCCCAATAATAGAATTAGATCAAAGCTTATTCCAAGCTCCATGGAGAATGATCTCGATCATTTAATCCCACTTCTTAAAAAATATGTCGAAAAGAATAAAAGGCGATTGATGGTTGAGTATGTGATGATTGAAAAGATTAATGATAGCGATGAGAATGCCAAGGAATTAGCTAAACTCATAAAAGAGATTAGTCAGAAACTTTGTTTAGTTAATTTAATACCTTATAACGAGACAGGAAAATTTAAGCCGTCTTCGCCCGAGAGGATTGAAAAATTCTTAGAGGTTTTGGAAAAAAATGGCATAAAAGGCACAATTAGAGCTTCTCTTGGCTCAGATATTGAAGGATCTTGTGGCCAATTGGCGGCAAAAGCGGGAGTTTTTAAAATATGATATAATACAGGCATTACTAATAATCAAAAAGTATGTCTAAAAAACTATTAATTATTCCGATTATTACTATCGGCTTAGCTTTTTCTTTTTATGCTTTAGCTGAATATTCGCCCAAGGAAGGGGAGTTAATTAAGACCCAGAATTATCCGGCAGTTTACTATGTAGGAGCCAGCAGCACTAGGAGTTTATTTCCTAATGCAGATACCTTTTGGACTTGGAATAAAGGAAGTTGGAAAGATCAACAAATCCAAGTCGTTACTACTTCTACACTTGAAAAGCTAACTAGCGGCCCAAACATTAAAGTTAGACCTGGTGTTAAGCTTATTAAATTCGATAATAGTCCGGATACGATCTATGCAGTCAGGCCTAACGGAAAACTTTGTAAGTTAGCTGATAAGACTGTAGCGGCGATGCTTTTTGGCGCCGATTGGGAAAAGAAAGTGATTTTAATCCAGGGGTCATTTGAGGCGGATTACGAATTCGATAAAAATTGCGTCCTTAATAAGGAAAGTAAATATCCTGATGGCACTTATTTAAGATTCGGCAGTTCAACAGATATTTGGCATATTGAAGAAGGAAAATTAGTTAAAATGTCTTCCTCAACTTTTGATCAGAATAACTTACCAGCTGATGCCATAATTATAATCAGCAAGAACCAAGCCGAAAAGATAAAGAGCAAGTTCGAGGAAGCTAAGGAAGAATTTAGGGGCTATCTAAACGAGAATGGCGGCGTTTTAATTAAAAAACTACAGGAAAGAAAAAAAGAGATCAATGAAAAGATAAATGAGATAAGGAAAAAGTATAAAGATAGGTTGATGGAGAGATTTCAAAAACAGGAGAGTGAAAGTACCTCAACTAATTCGACCTCTACCAGTCAGCAATAAAAACATTCAAACAAAAGCCCGCCTCAAAGCGGGTTTTTGTTTTATACTTAGAAATCATTAAATAATAGGGCCTATTGGAAAATAAATCACTTTTAGCCTATAATGAAGGAAAAGATTAAACTTAAAAAAACATGAAAGACGACAATATTCTAAAAATCGCTGCTGCCTCCGCTGTTATCGTAATTGTAGTTATCGCCGGGCTGCTTTATTTCAATCAAAGCCGTAAGGGGATTGAGAAGGATCAGGCTTCCAGCAATAATATGGAAGTCCAATCAGTGCTTTTTTCCGGGCTTGTTAAAGAAGTTAATTTAGAAAATAAATCGATAAGATTGATCGATGGCTCTAATCAAGAAATGCTTTTTTCTATTTCTTCAACAACTAAAATCCTAGATGAAAACGGCAATAGCGTTAAACTTGATTATTTTAAGAAAGGCTTTATGGCGACAGTTTTAGCTACGAAAGCGAGCGGCGATAAGTATGAAGCCAATAACTTAGAAGTCTCTCTAGCGCCTAATATAATAATTGATAGTCCTAAAGACGGTGAGACGATCGGCGATATTATAACAGTTTCCGGCCGAGCTCGAGTATTTGAGAATCAATTAAGTTACCGCATAAAAGCGGATAATAAAATCATTGAGGAGGGCTTAATTACTGCTAATGGTGAAATGGGCCAATACGGAGAAATTAATTTGGCTATTTATCTTGATAAGCGAGTGATGATAAGTGATAAGATTATTTTAGAGCTTTTTTCTTATTCGCCTAAGGATGGAGGGGTTGAAAATTTAACCTCGCTTAGCCTTAATTATAAAACTGATAATAGCTTGGCGGAATTATTAAATAATGATTTTAAAGTTTCCTTGCTTTATCCGGCGAATTGGAAAACACCTTCGGAAAATAAACAGTTAGGATTCTTCGGCGTTGATGGCTGGTTTTATATTGAAGGGTTGGGCGTCAATAAAGACGGTTTAAACGGCGTAGTTAATTCATTAACGGATCAAAAAAATAAATACTTCGGTTCCGAGCCTTTAGTTTCTGATTTAAAAATAGACGGATTATCGGCTAAGCTTATCATGCCTTCCAAAGATCAGGCACTAGAGATGAAAAATAGGGCGACGATCATCTTGTCTTTCCCTGCCACTGTAACGATTAAAAAACAAAAGTACGATTATTTGATTCTTAACGCTGATAAGGGGCATATAGACGTTATCGGCCAAAAGATTATTTTAACCGATAAGAATCCTCTCACAATTAAAGCTTTCTTCAATAATAATATGATGGATACGGAGGCTACTTGCAATAAAGTTTTCTCTGTTGAAAGAGTCGTGCCTTATACTCAGGCTGTCGCTCGGGCGGCTCTTGAGGAGTTATTGAAAGGACCGTCTAAAGCCGATAAGGAAGGCAATTATTCAACCAGCCTTAATACGGGCATTAAAATTAAAAGCTTGGAAATTACTAACGGAATTGCTAAAGTTGATTTTTCAAAAGAAATCAGTAAAAATCTTGGCGGTTCATGCCGGGTTGCTTCCATCTATGCCCAAATAACTGAAACCCTAAAGCAATTTCCGACAATTAAGAGTGTTTTAATCTCCGTTGAAGGAGAGACTGAAGGGATCTTACAGCCGTAATTTACTTTCCGATCTTAGCGATTAGAAGATTGATTGGTAGCTCCTGATTCCTTACTCCGCCCTTGAGTTTAGATTCTATTTTTACTAGTTCTGAGAAGATATCTTTCAACTCGCTCAGCTCGAATTTTTTCGATTGCTGGGCGGTTTTTTTTGTTACATAAGGATGAAGTCCGAGGGATTTCGCCAGGGAATCGTCAGCCCGTCGGCCGGAATCCAAAGCGGATTTTATTTTAATCAAGTTCTTGAATTGCCTTTGAATCATAGAAAGGAGATAAAGCGGATGACTGCCGGAGAGCATCTCATTTTGCCAAAGCTTCAAGGCCAGGGCGCGGTTTTTATTCGCTAAGGCGTCGATAAAAGCGAAGATATTGCTTTCATATTTCGCTTTAATTATAGTTTCCACATCAGCGACTTCAATTCGCTGTCCATCTTTAAAGGCGAGGAGCTTGTCGGCTTCGTTAGTTAATAAATAAAGGTCGTTGCCGGTTAAAGAAACGGCTATCTTAGCGGCCTGAGGCGCTATCAGCCCGCCCTTATTTTTTAAGTAACTAATCAACCACTTTTCTATAGCTAATGAGCCGAGCAGGTTTATTTCCCAAACGCTTTCCCAAGCGTATCTTTTTTGACTTAAGAAGCGAAAGAGTTCGCCGGCCGGCTTAAATTTATTTTCCGGATCAAGGAAATCGATAAAGATAAGAATATTCTCGATCTTATCTTCTTTCTCTTTTAAGAAGCTTAGAGCTTCGGCTTGAGTTTTTTTATCCTTTAAAACATTTTTTATAATGATCATTTTTTTCTCTCCAAGGAAGGGTGTAGTCAAGGCTTCTTGTTTAAACTCGTCGATATTAAGGCTGTCAGCTTCCATTTTAACAACATTTAAACCGGCCTTATCCCGTTTTTGGATAAAGCCGTCGACTAGCTCATTCAGTTTTTGCCGGCAGCGGTATTCGTCCGTGCCGTAGATAAAGAAGATCATATTATAATTTCTCAGTCTCGCCCCAATTAGCGCCGAACTTAACTTCGGCCTCGATCGGCACTCGAAGTTTCATAACCGAGCACATCGTTTCTTCGATGAAGCCGGCGACTTTTTCGATTTCATTTTCTGGAACCTCGAAGACTAATTCGTCATGGACTTGCAAGATCATTCTTGATTTTGGTGAGACATTTTTTAGTTTTTTATCGATCTCGATCATAGCCAGTTTAATCATATCGGCGGCAGTTCCTTGGATCGGCATATTGACTGCTGTTCTTTCGGCGCCATTCTTAATTTGAGCCATGCCGGAATTTATTTCCGGGATATAGCGGCGCCGGCCGTAAATCGTTTCGACATAACCAGTCTTTCGCGCTAACTTGACCGTTTCATCAAGGTATCGCCTAACACCGGTAAAAGCCTCGAAATATTTATTGATGAAATCTTGAGCTTCGGCGTTGGAGATTCCCGTCCGACTCGCTAAGCCCCAAGCGCCCATACCGTATAAGACGCCGAAGTTGACTTCTTTGGCTTGGCGTCGCATATTCGAAGTCACTTCTTCCGGCTTAACGTCGTTGATAGCGGCTGCAGTTTGAGTATGGATATCAGCTTTATTTTTGAAAGCCTCGAGCATTTTTTCATCATTCGCTAAAGAGGCGACAATGCGAAGTTCGATTTGGGAATAATCGGCTTTAAGTATCTTAAAGCCCTTTTCGGCGATAAAAGCTTTCCTAATCAATTGTCCTATTTCCGATTTAATAGGGATGTTTTGCAGATTTGGGTCAGAGGAAGATAGTCGTCCGGTCGCAGCAATGGTTTGATTGAAGCTAGTATGGACACGGCCGTCTTTCGGATTGATCAATTTCGGCAAGGCGTCTAGATAAGTATTTTTCAACTTTGATAATTCCCGGAATTCCAAGATAAGATCAATGATTTTTATTTTTTCTTCACCCTCCCTATTTTCTTTTAACCAAAGAGAAAGCTTCTCTAATTCAGAGGCGCCCGTTGAAATGCCGGTTTTAGTTTTAACTAATCCGGCGCCGTTTATTTTCATTTTTTCAAACAGGACTTGCTTTAATTGGAGCGGAGAAGCGAGATTGAATTCCATCTCGGCCAGCTTGTAAACTTCTTTTTCAATCTTTTTAATTTTCTTAGTCAGGTCTTCGCTTAAGTCGGTTAAAAGTTCGCCGTCTATTTTTACGCCGTTCTTTTCCATGCGTGCTAAAACGGAAAGTAAGGGCATTTCCAAGTTATTGAACAGCCCCTCGAAGTTTTCTTTTTTCAATTCCTCCTTGAATTTTAGGTAAAGGCGAAAAGTCATATCTGCGTCTTCGCAAGAATACCAAGCTACTTTTTCAACTGGTACGTTTTCCATGGATAATTGCCCTTTACCCTTGCCGATCAATTCCTCGATGCTTTGCATTTGATAGCCGAGTTCGACGAAGACGGCAGTATCAAGATTATGTTGCCGGGAACCGGAATTAAGGAGATAAGAAGCGATCATAGTATCAAAATAAATGCCATTAACTTCATAGCCATCTTCCCAAAGGACTTCCATGTCATACTTTAAGTTATGACCGATCTTTAGGATTTTTTCATCTTTAAAAATAGTGGCCAATTCTTTTTTAATTGGCTTGGCGATATTAGCCGGTAAATACCAGGCGAGGCCGGCTTGCCAGGAAAAACTGATGCCGAGCAGTTTAGCGCGGAAAGAATCGATACTGGTCGTTTCCGTATCAAAACAAAACTCAGTTTGTTTTTTTAGCTCACTTAAGAATTCCTCAATATTTTCCTTATCGATTAAGCGGTAGTCCTGAGAAAATTTCGGATTAGCTTTAGGAGTGTTGAGCGATTCCGCTTTTTCCAAGGAGTCATTTTTTTTCTTAGGCGGGGAATCGAATAGGCCGCCTTGGATCGGGCTCGGTTTTTCCGGCGCTAAAGTTAGAAGTTGTTTCATTAAGCCTTTAAAATTCAATTCCTGGAAAAGAGGCGAGGCCTTATCTAAATCGATTTCTTCGAAACGGCAATTATTGAGATCGAAGTCGATTTCCATATCAGTAATAATAGTAGCTAATCGTTTCGACATGAAAGCATTTTCCTTATTCTCCGTTAATAAATTCTTAATGCGGTCCCTGATTTCCGGCGAATCAAGGTTTTCATAAAGCTTCTCTAAAGTTTCGAATTTAGTTAAGAGATCGATAGCGGTTTTTTCGCCGATACCCTTAACTCCCGGGATATTATCAGAAACATCGCCACGCAACGCTTTATAATCGATCATTTGTTTCGGTTTTAAGCCGCCGAATTTTTCTTCAACTTCGGCTTCGCCGTAAAGCTTCGTTTCGCTTAAGCCTTTTTGCGGCGTTAAGACTTTAGTATTATTATCGACAAGCTGGAAAGTATCTTGGTCGCCGGTTACGATAATGGTTTCGATATCGGGCCGGTCGACAGTCTTTAAAGAGGCGATAGTACCGATCAGGTCGTCAGCCTCGAAGCCTTCTTTTTCAAAAATGGCAATATTAAGAATTCTAACAACCTCTTTAACTAAGGGTATTTGTTCGTATAACTCATCCGGCTGTTTTATGCGGTTAGCTTTGTATTCCTCGAATTCTTCATGGCGGAAAGTCTTACCCTTTAAGTCGAAGGTCGCGACTAAGTAATCCGGCTTAAGGTCTTTAATGACTTTTAGTAGAATAGAGGTAAAACCGTAGACAGCATTAACTAACTTACCATCTTTAGTAGTTAAAGGCGGTAGGGCGTGAAAGGCCCTATGGATTAGGGCATTTGAGTCGATTATGACTAATTTTTGTTTGTTTTTGGCCATATTTTTACTTATCAATTATAGCCTAGTTTAAAGATAATGGAAAGATTGGAAAAATAAAAAACCCCGAATTAATCTCGGGGTATGGTTTTCATGATTTCTTCGAACAAATCCTCAATTAACAGTAGCCGACAACGCGGATTGTTAGTCAGTTCGGTCATCTCCAAGGAAATGTTCCGGCCTCTGATCGAGGAAATGATCGTCAAGGAGCGATCTTCGCCTAGGTCGGCGTGTTCGCCGAGACCTAGCCAGGCTTTAGCGACTTCTTCGTAATCGCTATCGCCGCAGAAAAGGACAAGATGCTTCACCTCAGGTCGGGTTAGGAGTATTTTCATGATATGAACGATGCTTATAGCATCGACGTCTGTTTTGTATATAAACCCGCCGTCGCTCTTTATCTTCTTCGTTTTTCGATCGCTCAGCTTGATTTTCGGATCCTTTTTAGCCAAGGCAGCAAGTTGTGCTTGCCAGGCCGGATTCCTTGTTCTTTGTTGGCAATCGAAAATCATGGTTTCTAAGGGCTTAGACTGGTCCCTCTTTAGGAGTATTTCAATGATATCAGTGATATCGAGGGTCCCGTAGGTCACCATGGGGAACAGGCTATTTAGGGAGCCTGAGAAGTTTTGGAAGTCAATGACACATACTGATGTCATTTCTACCGAAGGCTTGAAACTGTCAACAGTTAAGGCTTCGAGCGACTCCCTAGTATTCCTGTCTAGGTAGCCTTTTGTTTTCGGTCGAGAAGCTACGAAGCAGTTCTTGTTTCCTTGTTGCTTCTCAACCAAGACTCTTAGCGTCAGTTCGGAAATATTAACCCCGATGTCTTTTGCGGAAGCTAACAACATTGATAAGTCTTTGTCCGCAAAGACGACAGAGCCCTCATAGGTCGAGACAGCCACATCAGGATCTTGATCCTCAGGAAAGCGGAATTTAAGCAATGCATCTTCTCGCTTCCAGAGCAGAGTTTTTCTTGCCCAACGCGCCATCGCCAATCCGCTTCTTCCAGAACTTAGCATAAAGTTCTCCTTTTCTCTTCAGTCACCCTGTTTTTAAATGAACACTTTTGTGGTACAGCCACGATAAAATTCTAGTATATTTAGCTAATTTTGTCAACTTTTTAGTTATAATTTATCTCCTATTTGACAAAATAGCAGTCAAGCGGTAGTTTTTAGGGGTTAGTCGAACATTTACACGAGTTACTCTGGAGGAGATAAGGATGAAAAAGTTTAAAAAGATAGGGGGTATGGGGGATACTCATGACGTCGAGAGGCATAAGGTTAAGGCGGTTGTCGACGACTTAATAGCGAGAGGCGCCGAGATCATCTTCCATACGGGAGACATTGAAATAGAGCATTGGGATGCCAAGCTTTTCGGCGATATTCCGGTAGTTTGCGCTCTAACCATCGAGCAACGGCATAAGCCGGAGTTCCTTTTTCCACCTAACGGCTGGACCTATACTTTAGCTGAGTATGGTACAGCGGCCCGGATAATCAACCTTGGCAGCTTGAAGATTTATCTCGGTCATCAGAGGTCCAGGGATCTCTTTTTAAGCTTCGAGAAAGCGCAGGCTTTCTTGATGGAGCTGGAAACTTCTCTTGAAGGAGTGGAGTGGATCTTTTCCGGGCATAATCATTGGCAAGCTCTAAGGCAGTTCGGACCGGTCATGTGGGTTCAGCCGGGAGCTGTTAAAAGCCTTATCCCGTCAAGCGGTTACGAATTCGCTTTCATTGATGTAGATAAGAAGGAGGTCGTCTTTAGCCGCATTCCTAAAGTTACCTCGACAGTCGAGCCTTTTACGGTCGGATTTATTTCTGATCCCGGACTGGTTTCGAAGCGCGACAGTAACTTTTGGAGCTCGGTTCGTTATGAGCTCGATCAGAGAGGCGCGAGGTCGCTGATCATTTCCGGCCTTATGCCTGAGGATGTCGGCCGAACAGAGTTATCAGACATCGAGGTCCATTATCTCGTCTTGCCGGGAGAAATCTCTCCAGTCAGTAATCTCGCTAATTGGCGCGAGATCTTACTGGACAAGCCAGTAGTTGAAATCAGCGGCTATCAGTTCCTGGTTATGCATAACCTCGGTTCAATACTAGCTGGCAAGTCGGAGGTTCAGTTAGTTGGAATCGCTACCGAGGCGATTAAGAGCTATCATCATATTGACATGGTCGTAACCGGCGGTTACTACGATGCTATGTATGAGGAAGTTCTTAATACTTCCGGCAGTAATCCTTTTTCTATTATCAATCCCGGGGACGCGCGGGAAAAGAGGCGGATCGCCTTCGCGCATTATCCGAGAGAGGAAATGACGCTGACTAGGATACGCCGGGAAAAAACTTAGAGGGCGCGAAGCTCTCTTTTATTTTTGATTAAATACTGGGTCCCGGGCTAGGATTGGAAATTTTCAACTCTTGTGCTAAAATTAATTTGTTTTAAGGGAACGATTCCCGTTTTTTTCTCAGTTAACTATGTATCTACAAAGAATTGAACTTCAAGGATTTAAATCTTTTGCTAATAAGACGGTTTTAGAATTTCCGGCGCCGAAAGTCTTGACAGCCATTCACGCCGACGGCCGCAAGGGTAAGAAGCATCGTTGCGGAATAACCTCGATTGTCGGGCCTAACGGCTCAGGGAAGTCGAATGTCGTTGATGCGGTTCGCTGGGTTCTCGGCGAACAAAGCCTTAAGCTTTTAAGAGGTAAGAAATCGACCGATATCATTTTTTCTGGCTCCGCTAAAAAATCCCAAATGGGCTTGGCGGAGGTTTCTTTATATTTAAATAATGAGGATAAGTCGGCGCCGATCGATTATTCGGAAATCGTTATTACTCGCAAGATTTTCCGCGATGGCAGTTCTGAGTACTTTTTAAATAAGAATGAAGTCAGGCTTTTCGATATTGTCATGCTTTTAGCTAAAGCTAATTTTGGTCAGAATACTTACAGCATTATCGGTCAGGGCATGGTCGACAAGATCGTTAATTATTCCGGCCAAGAGCGCAAGAATTTTTTTGATGAGGCGACGGGCGTTAAACAATATCAGATAAAACGCGATAAGTCAGTCAATAAATTGAAGAAATCCCGGGAACATGTAGCTCAAGTCGAGACCCTCGTCCAGGAGCTTGAGCCGCGATTAAAATCTTTGACTAGGCAGGTTGAGAGATTGAAAAGAAGACAGGCTATCGAGACTGAATTGAAAGAATGGCAAGTCAATTACTATAGCGCTCTTTGGTTTCAATTTGAAGAGTCTTATCAAAAGTTTGATTCAGCTTATAAGGGCCAGGAAAAAAGAAGAACTCAATTAGAATCGGAAATCTCCGTTTTGCAAAAAAAGTTAGAGAGTCAAAGCGAAGAAAAAGGCCGCAGCGAAGAGTTTGATTTATTGCAACAACAGCATGCCGAGCTTATAACTCAAAAAAATGAGATTTTGAAAGAGTTGACGATTATTAAAGGCAAGACTGATTTGGAATATTCGAAGATCGGAAAACAAAACCTTTCTTGGCTTGAAGATAAGAAGATCGAATTAGAATTGAAAACCAAAGCGCTTAATGAAGAAAGCAAATCCTTGGCTTTAAAGCTGGAATATAGGATTAAGGATACGGAGGCGTTGCAGCAGGAGATTAATAAAATTAACGATGAATTAGCGGTTTTACAAAACAATCTTCAAATCGCCCAAGATGATTTTTATCGCCAAAAGAGCGGTCAAAAAAGCAATTACTCGCTTGAATCGGTTAAGGCCGTCTTAGCCCAAAAAGAAATGATTGGCGGCATATACGGAACAATAAGCGAACTGGGAAAGATAGATAAAAAATATGAAACAGCTCTTGCTGTTACGGCTGGTAACCGACTTTGGGCGGTCGTTGTCGAGTCCGATGAAGTCGCAGTAAGATGTATTAATTACTTGAAAGAGAATAGGTTGTCGCCGGTAACTTTTATGCCTTTGAATAAATTGTCTGATAGTTACGTCAGTAGTCAGGCGATGGAAATAATCGGTCAAAGAGGAGTCGTCGGCTTAGCAGTCGATTTGATTGAATTTAATGATCGCTATCTTAAAGCTTTCGCTCAGGTTTTCGGCAATACGATTATTGTTGAGACGCTTGAAGATGCTAAGAGTATCGGCATCGGCCGCGAGAGGATGGTAACTTTAGACGGCGATGTCTTAGAAAAAACTGGTGTCATGAAAGGCGGTTTCAAGGCTAGAGGATCGCAGGTTTGGGCGGTTTTGGGTATAGAAAAACAAGCCAATTGGGAAGATCGGATCAAGGAAGTTAATCAGCTCAAGAATCGAACTGACGAAAAATATCGGCAGCGGGAAGTTATTTTGTCTAAAATCAGCGAATTAAGATTCCAAACCCAAATAGACCAGTCCAGGATTGATAGCTTAAAGACCGATAGTCTTATTAATGAACGGGAAATAAACAAGATAAAACAAGAGATTAAAGAGGCTCAAATCGATCCGAAGGACCAGGACCAATTTTTAAAAGAGCTTAATATTAAAAAGGATAAGTTGCAAGTTGAATCCGATAAGCTAGAAAAAGCCATTGAAGAAGTAAAAATTAAAATTGATAAATTCAATTTAGCTGAAGAGAATAAGAAGCGAGAAATATTTAAAACGCAACAAGAAATGCATTTAAGGCAGATCAGTTTTAATGAGGTTGTAGCTGATCTTAATGAGGTTAAAATCCAATTAGCTAAGATAGAAACTAAGAAAGAAGATTTATTCAATGATATAAAAAATGAATTAGGCGAGGATTATAAGATCAAGCCTTCTAAAGCCGAGAGTGAGTTTGATTTTTCTGAGGCGGAAGCTAAAATCGTTAAGTTTAAGAAGCAATTGGAGCTCATCGGCGGTACAGATCCGGAAATCGAGAAAGAATATAATGAAGTTAAAACCAGGTTTGAATTCTTAGCACAGCAAAACGCCGATTTAACTAAGGCGATTAATGATCTTGAGCGAGTAGTCATAGAGCTTGACAAGCTGATAAAGAAGCAATTCGAGGAGGAATTTAAAAAGATCAATCAGGACTTCTCGCGTTATTTCAAACAATTATTTGATGGCGGCAGCGCTAGACTAGTCTTATCGCAAAAAGAGGTGACGGAGGCCGAGATAGCTAAAGAAGAGGTTTCCGAAGTTTTAGCTGAAAATGGAGAAGCCGTTGAAGATGAAAATGGAATTGAAGCGAAGGCGGAAAAAAAGCATGTAGAAGATAAGCTCTTCCTTTCCGATATGGGTATCGAAATCGAGGCTTGCCCTCCGGGCAAAAAAATCAAGAATATCGCTGTTTTATCCGGCGGTGAGAAAACTATGACGGCCCTAGGTTTAATTTGCGCCATTATTTCTAACAATCCTTCCCCTTTCATTCTTTTTGATGAAGTTGATGCGGCGTTAGACGAGAATAATTCGGAAAAATTCGGCAAGATCTTGGAGGAATTATCTAACAAAACCCAGTTCATTGTTATAACTCATAACCGCGCTATCATGGCTAACGCTGATGTTCTCTATGGCGTTACCATGCAAGGCGATGGGGTTTCGCGCCTGATCGGCTTAAAGTTTGAAGAAGCGGAAAAAATGACCAACTAACTATAGTTGGTTTTTTTGTGGTATAATGATAAATAATCATTTATATATAAATCTCCCGGCTTCCTAAGAGGCTTGGCCGTAAAATAAAAAAATATGTTGACCAAACAGTATCTCTTTGCGCAATTAAGACTTTGGCAAAAGGCATTAGTCATTGTCTTGGCTTTAGTGCCGTTCGCGTTCCTAGGAGTTTATACAATGGTTGTTGTTAGTAATATTGACAGTATAGCTCCTCAGGTTTTATCAGGGGAGGAAGTTGTACCGCTTCCGACAGTATTTTTTAATGAAGTTACCTCAGCCTCTAGCAGTGCCCTTATTTATTCGGAGGCGACTTTGAGTCTTGATCCGACTACTGCCTACGAAGGTAATCAATCACTATTGTTTAATTTTCCTGATAAATGGCATGTATCCAGGAGTTATTTTAATAGTAATACAGCCGTTCTTAATATTGGCGATACTTTAGAATTTTATGTTAGGAATAAGTCAGGAATATTTAATGCCTCAGCTACGCCGGGAGTTATCGGTATCCAGCTTAGTTATTCTGGAGCTTCTGATGCTTCTCAAATCATGGATATTACTTCTCAATTTCCTGGTAATATAGTAACCGAGCGGTATCAGAAAATCTCTATTCCTCGAGAACAGATAGCCGGAAATTTTAATGGTAAATTTCGACGAATAACCTTGATTGTAGCTAGCTCTACGATACCTGCTAAAGGCGGCCAGAGTTTTTATATGGACAGTATTGTTTTAAGAAGAAAACCAATAGTAATTAATACTGGTCAAACAACTAACACGACCACAACGACTACAGCAGAGACATCTCAACAATTAAATCTTAATGTTGAAGGAATAACTTCTAAATCGGTTAATGTAAAATGGCAGCCGGTTAGTGGCGCTGTTAGTTATAATGTTTATATCGCTCCTGAGCCTGAATTATTAGTCGATATCAGCAAGAGGAAATTAATCGCTAATGTTCCGGCGACAGCCAGCTCATATTTTATCGATAATTTAGCCGCTAATTCAACTTTATTTGTAAGAGTTGAGGCAGTAAGAGCTGATAATACTATTAGTGCTAAGCATTTCTATGCTAAATTCAAGACGATTGGTGGTCCGAAGCAAGTATTGTCTAGTCCATTAAGGGAAACGAGTTTAATGGCGCCTAATGTTTTAAGGTTGGTCATGGAAAATAAAAAAGTAAGATCTTTTGCTCAACAAAGCAATGTAAGAGATAATTATAGAGAGTATTTAGGAAATTATTATGGTTTGGATTGGCAAAAAGGATCGTGGGAAGTATATAGGAATGATGGATCGAAAATCGGAGTGGTAAAGGTTAATCGCGAAAGTGTTCCAGTTGACATGCCCTATTATGAGGTTGGCTACAAGAGTCAAACTTATGATGAATTATTTGATATGGATCATAGTATTTATTTAACTCTTGACCAGAACGTCGGCAGTAATGAAATATTGACTATAAAATTCAAGTCAGATTCTCCTACTGCTTTGTCGCTGTATGCTAAAGAAGGCTTACCTAAAAAGTCAGCGACGGCTCTCGAGGTTATAACTTATCTACCTAAGCTGGCTGATATGTCGATTACTTTGCCTTTCAGCGATAGATATTTAGAAACCCCAGTTATTCAATTGAATCAGGTCGGTTATAATCCTCGAGCAACTCAAAGATGGGCTTATATCTCTGGTTGGTTGGGTGATGGCGGTGCTTTGAGCTTAGCTAATTTCCCCAAGAGCGCCGAAGTTCTTCGAGAGAGTGGCGATAATATGGAAAAAGTTATTGATGCGCCGATTGCTGTTCGTTCATCAGTTACGACTAATGAGGCTGGTACATATGTTAATGATATAAACTTGGCCGCCCTGCCGGCTTCTGAGAGTGCTATTTATCGTGTGAGGATTCCGGGAGTTGGTATTTCTTGGCCGACTCAAGTTAGTGAACAAGCAACCTTAAAAGCTTTTTATACGATCACGAGATTCTTGTATCATAATCGCTTCGGAAGGGATCTTAAGGCTCAATGGACTGATTGGAGTACTGATAATAGTGGACCTGATCATACGACAATTTATCAAACTGACGTTGAGAATGATATCGGATTTTTCTCATCGGCAACTACCAAGGCTAATCCAATGACTTATCCCGATGGTTTAGGCGGCCATCATGATGCTGGCGACTATGATATTAATTTACAGCATTATCTAGTTCCAATGATGTTATTAAGGACTTATTCGATGAATTCTAATGCTTTTTCTGACGGACAATTGAATATTCCGGAGAGTGGTAACGGTATTCCGGATATTATAGATGAAGCACTTTGGAATATTAAAGGCTGGGCTAATTTACAGCGCGCCGACGGAGGAGTCAGTCCTCATGTTGAATCCTATAGACATCCTTGGGGCATTTATTTAGCTAATAATGAACCTAATGATCAAATTCCTTTTTGGTCAGCAACGCCAGACCCAATACATACGGCGAGAATTGCAGGTTTGTTTGCTCAAGCTTCCAAGGTGGTTGCTCCGTTTAATGCCGCTAAAGCTAATGATTTAAAAAGTAGGGCCATTAAAGCTTATAATTATGCTAGAAGTAAGGGAGTTACAGAGAGTTCCGAGGGTCCAATGTTCTACGCTTGTTCAGAATTATTTGCTCTAACAGGAGAACAGTCATATAAAAACTGTTTTGAAAAAATTTGGTTAGCCAAGAATTGGGGTCAAGGGGTATCTATAATTAGAGATATTCCTTGGGCAACCTCTTATACAACATCAACTCAGCCGGCTTTAGCCGCTTATGCGATTGATTATTTAAAAGATTCTAGAGCTAGTTCGACAATCGTCAGTTCTATAAATAGTACTACTGGCAAAGCTTATAAGTATTGGCTAGCTAGGATTAACGCTGAACTTTCAACCTTTACCAATGTATTTAGAAACGGCCGAACTCCTGGCAGTAAGCCTAGTTGGGGGACTGATTCAGCCACTGGCCGTCATCTATTAACCACTCTGGCGTTTAAAGAATTAGGATTAGCTGGTGCGAACGATCAGAAGTATTTTGATTATATGAGTTTATCGTTCGATTATTTCTTAGGTGGTAATCCAATGGGTATGTCTTATGTTAGTGGACTAGGAACGAGAAAACCTGAACAGCCTTTACAATTAGATTCTATGACGCTTCAAAAAGTAAAGGGCTTGCCAGCTATTCCAGGTATAGTTGTTTATGGTCCGGTTGATGGCTTGCCAGCTACAGCGGGCTATGATTATCTAAGAAATGTCTACTATCCGGCTTTTACTGCTCGGCCAGCATTAAAAAGAATGCCTCTAGTTTGGACCGCTATTGGCTCAATGGAATTTACTATTCAAGAAACGATAGGTTCGCAGGTATATTTGACTGGTGCCTTACTTGCTCCTAATTTGACTGTGCCGGCATCATGGAAGCCGGGCCAAGCTAATAGCAGGAATCCTTTACCAACCGCCCAATAATTTATATTAGTACTTAAAATAGCGAGGAGTGATTCCTCGCTATTTTTTTTACTTAAATAAGGCTTAATATTGACAAGTGCCACTCATTATAGTAGAATACGAGTACCGTTAATGCTCAAAAACGATTTTAAATAACTAGGATTATTTTCTCGGTTATTTATCTAAAATTAGAGAAAAATGGACATAACTCCAAATTTCTAAACTCCTGAAATTAACTTTTTAAGACATGTTAACTATTAGATTTTCCAGAAAAGGGAAAAAGAAACAGCCTATTTATCGGGTAATTGTTTCTGAAAAAACTAGGGATCCTTGGGGTAAGTATCTTGAAGGCCTCGGTTTTTATGATCCAAAAACAAAAGAAGCTCAGTTAAATAAAGAAAGAATCGAATTTTGGATTTCTAAGGGCGCTCAACCAACTCCTACTGTTCATAACCTTCTAGTTACTAAAGAAATTATGAAAGAAGAAAAGGTAAGAGCTTCAAAATCCAAGCCTGGTAAAAAGAGACAATTAGAATTGGATAGAATAGCTAAAGAAAAAGCTGATGCGGAAGCCAAGGTTAAGGCCGACGCCGAAGCGGCAGCTCAAGCGGCTGCAGCGCCAGCTGAAGAAGCAGCTCCTGTCGAAGAGATTGCTAAGACTGAAGAAGCTACTGAGGTAGCTGGACAAGAGTCAGCTCAATAAAGACGCTAGACATATAAGAATCCAAAAATATGAGCAAAGAAAAAGCAAACGAAATAAAAACCGATTGGAGAGAAACCATTTTACCTCAGATTAAGGCCGGTATGACTGTTAAAGTTCATCAGGTTATTAAAGAAAAAAATACTAAAGGTGAAGAAAAACAAAGAATCCAGATTTTTGAAGGCATGGTTCTTGCTAGAAGAGGCGGTAGTCAAAAGAATGCGACTATTACCGTTAGAAAAATCGCTTCCAACGGTATTGGAGTGGAGCGTATTTTCCCGCTTTATTCGCCAGTTGTTTCTAAAATAGAATTGGTTAAATTAGCTAAAGTAAAGCAGGCTAAATTGTATTATTTAAGAACTTACAAAAAGAAGCTTAAGGAAAAGCAGATTACTAAATAAAGTATTTCTCAATAACTTAAAACCCGCTAGAAAGCGGGTTTTAAGTTTGTTTTTGGACCTTAAGGGATTCGAACCCTTGACCCCCTGCTTGCAAAGCAGGTGCTCTAGCCAGCTGAGCTAAAGGCCCATGATTCTATTTATCTTTTAAAAAGGGGACTGAAAATCCAAACCACTGTCCCTTCAATTAAGCCGGTCATAATCATGAAAGATAAAAAGATGATTATAATGCCTATGGTTTGATAGGCGGTTGTGCCATGACCGTAACCGAAGATTTTTTCTGCCCAAGCTTGTTCACCGATCATTTCTAAAAAAGCCCTCGGTTTCCAAACCATTAGAAATCCAAGAGCAACTCCGATAAGGCCGATTATGATTTTTACCATATCATTTTAACTTATCAAATTGCTTTGATGTGCGCGCCGAGGGATTTCCGACGCTTCGCTTTGTCCTGGGTTGGCGTCCAATCCTCCCTTTGGTCGCATCGGACGATCACTCACTGCGTTCGCTTCCAACCCGTTCGAATCCTTAATAATTAAAAGATTGAACGAAATAAGGATGTTTTAACTTATCAAATTGCTTTGATGTGCGCGCCGAGGGATTCGAACCCCCGACCCCCTCGGTGTAAACGAGATGCTCTAACCAACTGAGCTAGGCGCGCTTATAGAACGAGTGCGGACGAGAGGACTTGAACCTCCAAGGCCTTGCGACCACAGCCACCTCAAGGCTGCGCGTATACCAATTCCGCCACGTCCGCAACTTTTTTAAAGGTATTTTGCTTTGTTATAATATCGTTTTTGAGGCGGAAAGTCAAGTCGCCGATCTTATTTATAAGCCCCTAAAGTCGTTCTGATGATCGTCTCTAAATCACTATATTGCGCCTCAAAGCCGATAAGCTCTTTAGCTATCTTAGTTTCAGCATAAAGTTCGGCCGGATCGCCTTCTCGGCGCGGTCCGAACTCGACTTTAAAATCAACTCCGGATTGCTTTTTCGCCTCGTCAATAATTTCCTTAACGCTTAAACCTTTACCTGTTCCAAGGTTAACAATAACAGTACTTTTGTTATTAATTAGATAATCTAAAGCGAGTTTATGGCCTTCTGCTAAATCGCTTACATGGATGTAATCGCGAATACAAGTTCCGTCCGGCGTTGGCCAGTCAGTTCCGAAAATAGTTACTTTCTCTCTTTGTCCGATAATCGCCTCCATGATAATAGGCAGGAGGTTTTGGGGATTATTTTCTAATCCCTTAAGCTCACCTTCAGTATCATAACCGACGGCGTTAAAATATCTTAAGATGGCGCAGTCCAAGCCTTTTAGTTTTGAGTACCAGGTCAAGATCCTTTCTATTTCCAATTTAGTAAAGCCGTAGTAGTTAATTGGTTCAGTTGAATGCTTTTCATCGATCGGTAGATATTTCGGTTCGCCATAAACAGCGGCTGTCGAAGAGAAGATTATTTTTTTTACGCCTTTTTCGCACATGGCGTTTAAAAGGTTTATCGTTCCATTTAGATTATTGAAGGAGTATTTTTCCGGTTCGCTCATCGATTCGCCGGCCGCTTTTAAGGCTGCTAAATGGATAACGGCTTCAATATTATTCATAGCTGAGGCGATCTCGGCGTAGTTTTTTATATCACCTCCGATGAAGCCGTAATCCGATTTAATATTGCTTTTTAATCCGGTTGAAAGGTTGTCGAATATGGTTATCGTATGGCCTTCTTGAAATAATTTTTTAGCGACATGGCTGCCGATATAGCCGGCGCCGCCAACGATTAAGATTTTCATATTAGTTAAAGATTGACTTTTTATCTTTAGATAGTATACTAGATAAGTATCAATAAAACAAAAACATGAAATCAGATTCAAAGAATAAAGAAATGTGCGAAGGTTGCGATAAATGTTGCCGGTATATCGCTATTGAGATCGATAAGCCGACAACCAAAGCGGAATATCAGAATATCATTTGGATGTTAATCCATAAAGATGTCTCAGCTTATATTGGCTTCGATAATCATTGGTATCTCGAGTTTCAAACTCCTTGCCTGAAGCTTAATGCTAAAGGACTTTGCTCCGATTATGAGAATCGTCCGGATATTTGTCGCGAGTATGATCAGGAAGAATGTCCGAAATACAGTAAGGGCTCGGCCGAGAAGGTTAGCTTCTCTTGCGCTGAGGATTTTAAGAAATATTTAAAGAGTAAGGGCAAGAGTTGGGAAAAGAAAAAATAAAAAGTTAAACAAAAAATCACCCGCCTAAGGCTGGTGATTTTTTTGATGTTTAACAACTTGAAAGCGACAAAAAGACACAAACTTATCACTCGCATAAAGCGAGTTCGACTATTGGATATGATCGTGAGGACCATATCCGATTACTCCTCTAGAAAGGAGGTGATCCATCCACAGCTTCCGCTACGGATGCCTTGTTACGACT
>CAZEKG010000007.1:0-28370 GCA_964512625.1 uncultured Gammaproteobacteria bacterium
AGGAAATGGCCTTAATTTACGAGCTTTTACTGAAAACCGGCCCTATGCCCGCAGGTAAAATTAGCAAAAAAGCCGGCTTAAAGCGCGGTTTAACCTATAAAACACTGGAGAGATTATTGGAAAAAGGATTAATTGAGAAAAATGAAGAAAACTCTAAAATAGCCATCTTTACTGCTAATCACCCCTTAAAACTGCAAAGCCTGGTAGAATCCCGAGAACAAAGAGCCCAAAACGCTAAATTAGCTTTAGAAAATATCCTACCCAGCCTTGTTTCGGAGTATAATTTATTGACTGACCGGCCAGATATCGTCTATTACGAGGGCGAGGAGGGTATGAAAAAGGTAATCTTTGACTCCCTTAACGCAAAGGGCGAGATTTACCAGTATATTGATAATGAAGCCGCAAATAATTTTTTTCCGAAGATTAACGCCGAATATGTAAATAAGCGGCGAGAAAAAAGAATTAAAAAGAAAATGATTACCATTGATAATGAATTTATAAGAAAAAATATCAATAAATATGACCGAGAAATAACCGATATCCATTTAATTGATGGCGCTCGCTTCCCTTTTGCCGTCGCCATGCAAATATATGACAATAAAGTCAGCTACTTAACTATCTCTAAAGACAAAAAAATAGGCATCCTAATTGAGGATCCCTACATCAGTCGAATGCATAAGACTATTTTTGAATATATGTGGGAAAAAACCGAACCACTCTTTACTAAAGAAGCGCCGAATAATGAAATAAAGCCTGAGCTGCCGCCGAGTTCTAATAACAATCTAGCCTAAGCAGCTTCAGGTAAGTTTTTCTCTTCACTTAAAGCAGTTTTCTCTATTTTAATAAATCTTTCTCCCGCAATCTCCGTTTCCCCAATCTCCTTAAAGCCGAAAAAATTCTTATAAAAAGCGAGAAGCTGGGGCTTCTTACTATAAGCTACCGCTTCAATCGTATTTTCCTTAGCGGCGCCTTCTATAACTTCCTTCATCATGGCATTACCAATTTTAAAACCTTTAGCTTCTGGGCGGGTATTGAAAGCGGCGGCATAAAGTCTTCCGGGTCCGCGAGGCTCGAGCCTTAAAAAACTAACAATGTTACCAGCGTATTTTAAAATAATAAAATTAGCTTCAGCTTTAACGGAATCATCCTCCGGATTGATCGATTGTTCGAAATCGCTGAAAACATTTTTTAGAAGTTCCTCAGGATAGCCTTCTTCACGATTAGCTAAAAAAATCCTAACCATCTCTTCTTTCTCTGCCGGAGATAAATCGGCCGGTTTTTTAGTTTCCATACTAACCTTGGCCAATTCCTTAAAATCAAGATTCGTGCCAGCCTCATAAAGAGTTTTGAAAGTCGAAGTAAATAACATGATATCTGATTTAATGTCTCCCAACTGCTTATCGAAATCAGCTACCTTCTCTCCTCGCTTCATCTTTAGGTAAAAAATATCTAAAAGATCTTTGGCACGCTTAAGTAAATTTTCTTCGATCTTGAGGCGGGTTTCCTTATCGACTTCTTGGCCGAAGCCGGCGATCATCTCTTCAAGAGATTCGCTAGCCGCATCAGCAATCTCGGCATACTTACTAAAAAGACTAGCCGCCGTTTCCTCCGGCAAGCCCTGCCCTAATTCAAGAATCTTTTCGCCCATATCGGTTGAGAACTCACAAGAAAGAAATGTCCTTATTCCTTTTTCCCCATAATTTTTACAAAATCTTACCAATCTATTGAATGTCTCATCGCCTCTACTGAAAGCGTAGGTAGTTAAGCAGTTCTGCTCCCTAATGGTCATATTATGAAGACCAATTCCTGCTTCCTCAGAAAGAACATCAGATAATTTTTCCAATTTATTATAATTCTTAACTGCATTAAAAGTAGCAATTCTTTTAGCATAATCAATATCGCTCTCATCATCTCTTCTGCGTTGCATAAATTTCGTCTCGCTAAACCTCATAACACCAGGAAAGTCAGCATCTCTTTTTCCGATATATATATTGGCTGGTAAAGCTTTTTTGCCCGTTCTTTCCTCAAATTCCTGATACTTTCTTTGAATATCCTGATAACTATTCGGCCTGAAAACATGGGTTATTTCTTTTTGTCCTTGAGTTTCAGTAACAATACCGTATAAATTATCTTCTAACTTAACTAATTTCTTACCACTAAACTCAACACCCAGTAAATATCTAACAGAAAGAGATTTTCTACTTCCGTCATCATCTTCTTCATAAGTATTAACAGAAATATTTCCCTTTTTATCTATTACGCTTTCTCGCCGATTTTTTTCTCCAGTAACGGTAGTTTCCATGCTCCTAAAATCATCCTCAGTTAAGAGGCCACTAGATCTTAGATTTTTGTACTGCTCTTTTTTTATTGATTCCCTTGGCCTATTCCAAACATCAACCCTCCCCGATTTAACTGCGGCGCTAACGCGATGCTTCTTAGGTTTCTTGATCATCCAGGAGTATGATATAGTCCCAAAATTATCTTTATCAGAATTAAAGTCTTTTCTAACTAACAATCTGCCATTACCATCTCTTCGACCATTGCCGTAATTAGGGTGATAAATTATTAATGCTAGATTAGCTTCTTCGGCTCCATAACCGAACTTATCTTCAAAAATAGGATTAATACTATCCCATTTGCCGCTTATTTCTTCTGGAGCTAAATAAAAACTCGCTTTTTTTATAGCCTCGATATCAAAGGCTTGCTCCTTTAAGGGACTATAAAATAGGGGTTTCGGTTCAACAGCTTCTCCAGCTAGTTTTTTTTGATAATCCTCCTTAGAGTAAACCTGATGACCATAAAAAATATCGAATAATATTTTTTGCCAAGAAATATTCGCCCCATTCCTTGCCGCGTTTTTTCTGCGGCTATTTCTCACATCCCCATCCTGTCCTTTATTCTCTGACAAGAAATCATAATTTATTTTTTTTAATGCTTCTAAATCGCAAACTATCTCGCCATCTTCGCCGTATTCTACGATTTTTTGCTTTTCCATTACCTCAATAAGATAATCCCGATACTGGCTTGATATTTCTTCATTACTATAACTGCGAGACTCAGCATTAATATCAACTCCGCTTTTAAGTTTTAGATTAATATCTTCAACTCTTCTCGCTAAATCATCGGGAAGACTTTCCAAATCTAATGATGGTATAGAGCTTAAGGCTACACTTCTTTTATCTGCCTCTAATTTATCTAGAGGCATTTCATAAATTTTATCAATCTGGTTATCTTGACCGACAATGCCAAAAATTCTAGGAGCTATTTCAAAGGCTCTAGTACCTATCCTATTTCTATTAATATAGACACACTTACCAAATACATTTAAAATACCGCCTTTAACAATAACGCGTTCTTTGATCTCATATTCTTTTTTTTCTTTCTTTTCTCCCTGATGCAGAGACCTTATTTCACCTTCCATATGCAATAATTTGATGCTTATTGTCTAAATATTAACATTTTTAACAAGACAAAACAACATTTTTCAAGCTTTGAGGGCAAGAAAATTCCATACCAAAAAGAACCGCGAATAATCGCGGTTCTTTTTATCTTAAAATGAATTTAAACTGGACTCTCAAAAGCGATAAATTTTCATTTACTACCTTAGTTGAGAGGAGAAGCCGGGGTTAGGACCCGAACTTCTCCTTTTACGGCGTTAGCGCTAAATACCTAGGGCTTGATAGCCTCTTTGCATAATTTCCTTGGCGCCAATAGGTAAGAGCTTTGGGACTTCGCCGAAGCGAGCATGAAGGACATGTTCGACCTCGGCCTTAAACCGAAGAAAGTGATCATGATTCTCTTGCTCGCATAGCGAGTTAGCCAAGTGAATGGCTTCTGCCCCATAAGCTTCGACAGCTCGAGAAGCCATTTCCTCGATGTCTAACTGTTCGATGATGTGATAGCCGGATCTGTGGTTCCAGAAAGTTCGAAGAGCTGAAGCGGCAATCTTGAAGGAGAAGTCGCTAGCTCGCTTGAAATCGAACTTTCCTTCCTTGACTAGGGCCAGTTTCGGCATCTTCAAGATATCGTAAGCCCTTTCCAGTTTCAACCGCGGCAGAATCAACAACATCTCGTCGATAGCCCGCTTGCGATTCTCCTCTGCCTCCTGCTTTTCTTTGGTTATCCCAACATACAAAAACCGAACCTGAATAGAGAGACTGACTGCAGAAAACAACAATGCTAGAATCATTATAAGGTGCGACATGACTTAACTCCCTGCGCTTAAAGCGCTGTTAGCGGGTTGATTTTCTCCGGCCTGACCGGATAAGAGAGGCGGACTCCCGTCAACACGCTCCGTATTCGCCTATCGGAAACCTATCCGATTGACTTTAGATATTAGCATATTTATAAAAAAATGTCAATACCAAAAAGAACCGCGAATAATCGCGGTTCTTTCTATTTAAAACTAACCCAATATTAATTAAACTTCTTATCCGGATTAAAGCCGGTTCCGGCCGGAATTAAACGACCGATAATGATATTTTCCTTCAAGCCCGAGAGGTCATCCGTCTTACCGGTAATCGCGGCATTAATAAGGACTTTAGCGGTTTCTTGGAAAGAAGCGGCCGCTAACCAACTGCGAGTTGAAAGAGAAACCTTGGTAATACCCATAAGTAAGCGATCAAACTCAATTAAAGTCTTGCCCTCTTTGATTAAGATCTCATTAGCATCAACAACGTCGACATACTCAGCTACTTCGCCCGGCATGAAATCGCTCTCGCCAGCATCTTTAATGTAAACCTTGGAGAACATCTGGCGCGCGATAACTTCGACATGCTTATCGTTCAACTTCTGACCTTGAGAAGAATAAATCCTTTGGATTTCTTTCATGATATACTTTTGGGTAAATTCCTGGCCCTTTAAGCGATAAAGCTGATGAAGATCTAAACTGCCTTCAGTTAATTGATCGCCGGATTTTACTTCCTGGCCATCCTTAACTAATAACGATTTATAGTTAGGCAAGAAATATTCCTTAGCGGATAATTCTTCGCCGAAAATAACAACGCTGTTTTTCTCAATCTTAACCTTACCTTTAATTGGCGCCGTAATCTCCCCGGAAACCGAATGATGGAAAAGGATTTGTCCGATTTGGACTTCGTCGCCATCCTTAACTTCTAATTTTACCTTCTTCGCGCTTTCGCCAAAAGGAATCTTGCGCTCAGCTTTTTCCTGATAACTTATTTGGAGAATCCTTTCCTTGGAAGAAGTAGAAATAGCGACTTTACCATCAGGTCCGATTACCTGTCTTTGGCCTTCCTTAACCGCGATAACGCCATCAACCTCAGCAACAATAGCCGGAGCTTTAGGCGTTCTTGCTTCAAAGATTTCTTCAACTCGAGGCAAACCTTGAGTAATATCACCTTCGGAAGCCACACCACCCGTATGGAAAGTTCTCATAGTTAACTGCGTTCCCGGTTCACCAACTGATTGAGCGGCGATAATACCGACTGCCGTACCGAACTTGGCCGGCTTATTATAGGCTAAGTCGTAACCGTAGCATTTTTGGCAAACGCCTCGAACTTTCTTACAAGTTAGAAGAGAACGAATAGCTACCTTATCGAAATCAATGCCGACTAACTTAGGCATGTGTTCCTCAGTCACTAATTCTCCAGATTTAACAATAACTTCCTTAGTATTAGGATCGATAATATCCTGGGCTAAATACCTACCAAGCAATCTATTGACCAGCTTATCGCCCATCAAGTCACTTTCCGCTTTAGTAATAATCAAGCCCTCTTTATCACCGCAATCAGTATCGCTGACAATAACATCCTGAGCGACATCGACTAAACGTCTTGTTAAGTAACCTGCGGAAGAAGTTCTAAGAGCGGTATCAGTCAAACCTTTTCGAGCACCATGAGTGGAAATAAAGAACTCAAGGACATCAAAACCTTTCTTAAAGTTTCCTTTAACCGGCAATTCGATAACCTCATAAGCCGGGTTAACTACCGGTCCTTTCATACCGATCATCTGGTTAAGCTGCCCCCAGGAACCTCTAGCGCCTGAATCGATCATGCTGTAAATAGGGTTGCCTTCCTCTAAGGAATCCTTAACATGGGCAAGGATCTGATTATTAACTCCCAGCCACATTTCCACAATTTTTTCATGTCTTTCATCATCAGTCAAAAGACCCATTTGATATTGCTGTTCGATAGAATTCAATTCTTCTTCTCCGGCTTTTATCTTTTCATTCCTAATCTTAATTTCAGGCAAATCATCCATACCAAGAGATTGGCCCGAATAAGTTAAGTAATAGAAACCGTATTTTTTAAGATTATCTAGGACTTTTACGGTTTCTTCGGGACCGAATTTATATAGAACAGTCTGAAGTACTTTAGCTAATTGCTTTTTACCGAAACGATCATTGATAAATTCCAACTCCGCAGGCAAAAGATTATTAAAAATAATCCTACCTAAAGAAGTTTCTAAAACTTTCGGTTCAGCTCCAGCCTTACCGTATTTTATCTTGATCTTATCCTGGAAACTGATTAAGCCTTTGCTTTCAGCTAAGAAAGCCTCGTTCAAAGAGCCGAAAGCTCGAACTGCCTCGTTATTATTCAAGGTTGTTAAATAGTAACTGCCCCAAACGATATCCTGGTTAGGCGTCACGATCGGTTGGCCATGAGCCGGCTTTAAGAGGTTATGAGAAGAAAGCATCAATTCCCTTGATTCTTTTCTAGCTTCTTTAGTTAAAGGAACATGAACCGCCATTTGATCGCCGTCAAAGTCAGCGTTAAAAGCGCTACAAACCAAAGGATGGATTTGAATGGCTCGTCCTTCGATTAGAACTGGGCGGAAAGCCTGGATACCTAAACGGTGAAGGGTCGGGGCGCGATTAAGAAGAACAAAAGCGTCTTTAACTACCTCTTCAAGAATATCATAAACTTCTTCATGTCCGGCTTCGATATAGCGATTAGCGCTTCGAATATTATGGACTAAGCCTCTTAAGATCAGTTTAGAAATAATGAAAGGCTTGAATAATTCCAAGGCCATCATCTTCGGAATACCGCACTGATCCAAGGCAAGATTAGGGCCAACAACAATAACGCTACGGCCGGAATAGTCGATTCTCTTACCTAGCAAGTTTTGTCTGAAACGGCCTTGCTTGCCTTTTAAGATATCAGCAATACTCTTAAGCATTCTTTTCTGTCCGGTCGAGGCGACGACTGTCTTACCATGTCTAGCATTATTATCGATTAAGGCGTCAACCGCTTCCTGAAGCATTCTTTTCTCATTTCTAACAATAACTTCCGGTGCATTAAGTTCTAACAATTGCTTTAAACGATTGTTACGATTAATGACTCGGCGATATAGATCATTAAGATCAGAAGTCGCGAAACGTCCACCATCAAGCGGTACCATCGGTCTTAAATCCGGAGGAATAACAGGAACAACTGTCATAATCATCCATTCCGGCCTAATCTTATTCTTTAATAAATTATTAAATAATTTAACTCTCCTAATCAGCTTATCTTTCTTGGGGCCGGCTGCTTCCGCGATTTGTTTATTAAGCTCATCAATCGTCGCTTCAATATCGATGCGAGAAAGCAATTCGCGAACGGCCTCGGCGCCAATACCGGAATCGAAAATATGGCCATACTTCAAGGATAGGTCGTGATAAGTATGTTCAGAAATAATCTTCAAAGGTTTTATTTCCTTTAATTCACCCTCGGCGATAGCGACAGTCGCTTCTAAATCCTTCAACTTTTCTTCTTTTTGCTTGATTAAGCTGTTAGCCAAATCATCCTTGCCTTCGCCTTTAGCTTGGGCTTGAGCGATCCGATTATCGAAATCGCTTTCGATTTGTTTTCGATATTGCTTATATTCGAGTTTCAACTGATTCAAAGTTTCTGTCTTTAAGTCTTCATTAACATTAGTAATAATAAAGTCAGCGAAATAAATAACCTTCTCTAGGGATTGGATAGAGATATCGAGCGCTAAACCGATCTTAGAAGGAATACCGCGAAGAAACCAAATATGAGAAACAGGAGCGCATAAATCGATATGACCCATTCTTTCTCTTCGAACGATAGCGCGAGTGACTTCGACGCCGCATTTATCACAAACGATGCCTTTATATCTTATCTTCTTATATTTACCGCAATAACATTCCCAATCCTTGATAGGACCGAAAATCTTTTCGCAAAACAAACCGTCGCGCTCAGGTTTCTGAGTACGATAGTTAATAGTTTCAGGCTTAGTTACTTCTCCGTGGGACCAAGTATGGATGTCCTCCGGCGAAGCCAGTCTTAGCCTAATAGCGCTGAAGTCCGCTATGTTTAAATCTTTATTTTCCATATGCCGATTTATGTTATAGGAGTTATTCTTTTATAAGGGGAGTTTCGCCGGCCGCTTCTTCTTCGGAAACGACTTCTCTTTCATCAACCACTCTTTCTCCCTGCATCAGCTCTACATTAAGTCCAAGACCTTTAAGCTCTCTAACTAAAACGTTAAAACTTTCCGGGATATTTAAATTGACTATTTCTTCACCCTTAATAATGGCTTCATAAGTTTTTGATCGGCCTAAGACATCGTCCGATTTAATCGTTAAGATTTCCTGAAGCGTATGAGCCGCGCCGTAAGCCTCAAGAGCCCAAACTTCCATTTCTCCGAATCTTTGTCCGCCGAATTGAGCTTTACCGCCCAAAGGCTGCTGGGTAATCAAGGAGTATGGCCCGATTGATCGTTGATGGATCTTATCTTCGACTAAATGGTTAAGCTTCAACATATAAACATAGCCGACGGTACTCTTATTATCAAAAGGCTTACCGCTCTTACCGTCAATCAATTGAATTCTTCCGTCCTCGCTCCAGCCGGACTTCTTCAATTCTTCTCTAATCCTAGTTTCAGTAATACCGTCGAAAACTGGAGTAGAAACTTTATAGCCAAGCGTCTTAGCCGCTAAGCCGAGATGGGTTTCTAATATCTGACCCAAGTTCATACGGGAAACAACACCTAGAGGCGAAAGAATAATATCAACTGGAGTTCCGTCTTCAAGATGAGGTAAATCTTCAACTGGAACTACTTTGGAAATAACACCTTTATTACCATGTCGTCCGGCCATCTTATCGCCAACCTGGACTTTTCTTAAAGAAGCGACGGTAACCTGGATCATCTTAATCATACCGGCTGGCAACTTATCGCCGTTCTCGCGGGAGAAGATCTTAATATCGATAACCTTACCGGAAGAGCCATGTTCAAGATAAAGAGAAGAATCGCGAACATCTCTCGCCTTCTCTCCGAAAATAGCACGCAATAATTTTTCTTCCGCGGATAATTCCGTTTCACCCTTCGGCGTAATCTTGCCGACTAAAATATCGCCGGAACGGACATTAGCGCCGATACGGATAATGCCTTCCTCATCAAGATCTTTCAATTTTTCTTCAGAGACATTAGGAATATCAGAAGTTACAACCTCGGGCCCTAATTTAGTTTCACGAACTTCACAAACATAATTTTCAATATGAATCGAGGAATATCTATCTTTTTGAACCAATCTTTCAGAAATAATAATAGCGTCTTCGTAGTTGAATCCTTGCCAAGGCATGAAAGCTACAAGAATATTTTGGCCAAGAGCTAATTCGCCGTTATCAGTTGAAGGACCGTCAGCCAAAACATCGCCTTTATTAACTTTTTGTCCGATCTTAACAATCGGCTTCTGATTGATACAAGTCGAGGCGTTAGAACGGATAAATTTATTTAAACGATAACGATCTATCTTGTTATTCTTGTTCAAGATTTCAATCATGTCTCCCGAGAGACTGATAATCTCACCGTCTTCTTTAGCGATGATAACATGACCAGAATCATAAGCCGCTTTAGCTTCAACGCCCGTACCGACTAACGGCGCCTGAGGCCTAATGCAAGAAACGGCTTGACGTTGCATGTTCGTTCCCATAAGGGCACGAACCGCATCATCATGCTCCAAGAAAGGAATAAGGGAGGTAGCAATGGAAACAACTTGATTGGAAGCCACATCCATATAATCGACTTTATCGATTGTAGTCATAGTAGGTTGGAGACGGACTCTTGCCTCGACTTTTTCCCGCTTAAAGTAACCAGCCTCATCGAATTCGGTCGTATAAGGAGTAGTCGTAGCCCGGGATTCTTCAAAAGCATCTAAATAAACGACTTCTTTAGTAACTCTAGGTTTAACAGGAATAGTTTTTAATTCAGTCTTAGCTAGCTTGCCGGCCAATTCTTTCGTAATCTTTTCATCTTTTTTAGCGATAACTGCGCCCGACTTAGGATCCTTGATATCAACTCTAACAATTTCGCCTTCCGTATTCTTCGGATCGTTGATCGGATCATGGACAATCCGATAATAAGGCGCTTCGATAAAACCGTAATCATTAACTCTAGCTAAAGAAGCTAGATGACCAACTAACCCAATGTTTGGTCCTTCCGGAGTTGCAATCGGACAAATTCTACTATAATGGGTTTGATGAACATCACGAACTTCGAAGCCAGCGCGTTCTCTTGAGAGACCACCAGGTCCCATCGCTGACAATCTTCGCTTATGTTCCAACTCAGCCAAAGGATTAACCTGATCCATGAATTGGGATAATTGGGAAGACATGAAAAATTCCTTCACGACACTGATAACCGGCCGAGAATTGACCAATTTATTCGGAGTTAAGGTAGCGACATCAAGCGTACTCATCCTATCTTTAATAATTCTTTCCATACGGGAAAGACCGATACGGAATTTATTTTGGACTAATTCGCCAACCGCTCTAATTCTTCGATTGCCTAAATGATCAATGTCATCAGCTTCTTCTTGGGTATTATTCAATCGAATAATTTCTTTAAGGATATTGACGATGTCTTCTTTAAGAAGAACCCTGACTTCCTTAGTTATCGGCACATCAGTTCCGAATCTTTGATTAAGTTTATAACGACCAACCGTACCGAAGTCATATCTAGCGAAATTGAAAAACATGTTATCGATCAATTGCTTAGCATTATCCGGAGTAGCAAGATCACCCGGTCTAATTCTCTTATAAACTTCGATAAGACCTTCCGCTTCGCTCTTCGAAGCGTCCTTCTTGATTGTCGATTCGATATATTTCGCGTCCGGATTGGTATCGATATCTTTAAACAAATCAATGATTTCTTCATCGCTAGCCATACCAAAAGCGCGCAACAGGGCGGTAGCGGCGACTTTTCTCTTGCGATCTATTTTAACCCAAATAACTTTATTGCCATCAGTTTCAAACTCGAGCCAAGAACCGCGGTTGGGAATGACTTTAGCGCCGTAACAATTGCGGTCATTGATGTTTTGAGAAGTAAAGAAAACACCGGCGGAACGGATCAATTGGGAAACTACGACTCTTTCGACGCCGTTAATAATAAAGGTGCCTCGATCAGTCATTAAAGGAAAATCACCAAGATATATTTCCTGCTCGACAGCCTGGGCGGTTTTCTTATTTTCTAACTTAACGATTACTCTTAAAGGAGCTTCATAGGTAATATTCTTTTCTTTACTGATTACCTCATCGAACTTCGGCTCATCTAGATAGTAATTACAGAAGCTCATTTCCAGGTCACGGCCGATAAAATCGGTTATCGGGGAAAATTCGTCGAATAAATCCTTAAGGCCTTCGTCCCAAAACCACTTATAGGACTTTTTCTGCAGTTCTATTAAATCCGGTAACTCCAAGTTATTAGGCTTGGCGGAAAAATTTAGTCGTTTTTGCATTGTCGTATTTGTCGTATTTATTTGATAGACACAAAAAAATCCCCACTCCCCTCTATCCTCGCAATCTCGCTTTTAGCTGAATTCCGAAAAACAGGGAAATGAGTATTATTATATAAATTGTTTTAATTGTTTTCCCACTATTCTCTTTTGATTATTAATGGGTTGGCCAAGTTTGATACCCGACCATAATTCGGCTTAAAAAGTCAAGCCATAATCCGATGCAATAACTCCACTATAGCAAGCATAATTTAATTAGTCAAGTCTTTTACTGGCTTTTTTAGATAAAAATAAAAAATGGCCAATTTTAGATAAAATATTTTAAAAAATGGTTTAAGATTTCTTGACTTTTTTCGCCTATAAATTAATTAAAGAAAATTTAACAACTTATCCACATATTTATCAACAGTAGTTGATAAGTATAACCCTATTTTAAGTAAAAATATCTTCAAAAAGACTAGTGAAATTGAATGAAAAGGCTTTTTATGGTATTTTGATTAGGCACCGCTCTTTTTTAACTGCCTAAAACGCCAAAACGGCTTACTTGAAGGAGAAGCTCCATGCTTGTACGATTCATCGTCCCGCGTTACAGTATATTCAACATCTTTTCGGGAGTATCAGCGGAAATGGTAGCAGTCGGCCCCGTCCTTCTCGCTACTATTATCAGCAAGCTTCCGGGGGTACAAGTCGAAGTAATTGATGAGAATAACCTTGGAAATAGCCGTTTTTGCCCGAAAGACGAAAACGGCTTGCCGGACTATCGCCTTTTGCAAGCGATAAGGCCGGCTGACATAATCGCCTTTTACGGCTCTATGACTAGCTCCATGCCCCGAGTTTACGAACTGGCGAAAATGTTCCGAACCGTCCTAGGCCTGCCGACAATTGCCGGAGGCAAACATGTCGATTACATGGCGGGAGAAGCCTTAAACAACGATATCGACATCGTTCTTCGCGGCGAATGCGAGCAAAGCATCATCACAACCGTAAAGGCTTACCTGGAGGCTAGGACTGAACTGCTCGTTTCACCAGGCGTAAGCCTGGTTAACCTTTGGAAATCCAAGCTGATCAAAGCAGATGAACCCCTCGACGGTTTCGCTTTTAAGATCAGGGAAAGGACCTACATTTCTAAAGTCAGACCTCTTTGTTCTTTGGAAGAAATGGAAGACCTGCCGATTCCCGACTTCAGACTGGTTCGCTATGCCAAGGTTAGAAAGTTTACCGTTTCTTGGTCGCGAGGCTGCCATGAGCAATGCGAATTCTGTACCGTCAACGAGCCGGTCCGAACACCGTCGGCTAAAAAACTCTTCGAGAATATCACGCACCTAGTCGAAACTCAAGGGGCGAGAAAATTCTTCATCGTTGATGATCATGTCGGCGGCGACGCATCGATCCCGAAAAATCGCCAAAGACTCATCGAAGCTTGTCGCCTCCTTGAAGAGTACCAGAGGTATTGGGGAGTTTCCCTCGACATAACAGTCCAGCTACGAATCAATGTGGCTAAGTACGAGGATGTGCTTAAAGCCCTAAAGGGCGCCGGCGTTAAAATGGTTTGCATCGGTTACGAATCGCCGATCGATTCGAAACTGAAAGCCATGGGCAAAGGTTACAGCTCTAAGGACTTGGAAAAGTGGACAAAAACTTTCCATAAGTATATCCGCTTTATCCACGGCATGTTCATCGTCGGCTACCCCGAAGAGAACCCCTCTTTAACTGTCCCGATCATGGAGGAAATCAGAGCGATCCGACGGTTTGTTAGAAAGGCAGGGATTGATACCATTCAAGCCCTTTTCTGCACTCCGCTGGTCGGCTCCAGGCTTCGCGTCCGTTTACTCAAATCCGGACTGATCTACGATATCCCGAATCAGTTCCATGACGGGCAATTCGTCTTGATCAAACCAGCTAACGGCGAAGATCCGGAATTAGTCCAACAAGCGGCCTATCGGATCATGAAACCGTTTTACAGTCCGAGATACCTCGGGCATCTGCTCATCAACCTGCTACTGTTCCTAGGGTTGCATGGCCTTGGCGTCTTCAGCCTCTTAACGATGCGAGTCCGCTACCTCGTTAAGATCTTCAAGACTTGGAGCGACTTAAATCGCAACGCCAAGATCCGCTTTTTCGGCAGCTGGATCGTTTCCGGATGGAAAAGCAAGTTTAAGTATAGCGGCTATTTGGAATACTTGGCTGAGGCCAAGAAAGACAAAGCCGCCTAACAAGCAAGCTTCGAGAGATCTCGAAGCTTTTTATTTTTAAAATATTTTTCATATAAAAAACACCCCGTCCCGATTCGGGACAGAGTGTTTTTTTATTTAGCGGGTGACCGGAATCGAACCGGCCTCTTCGCCTTGGAAGGGCGACATAATAGCCACTATACGACACCCGCAATTCGATAAGTAATAACATCATACAACAAAAACTCTTTTTGTT
Organism: uncultured Gammaproteobacteria bacterium; assembly: GCA_964512625.1. Lineage (GTDB taxonomy): Bacteria > Patescibacteriota > Patescibacteriia > 2-01-FULL-39-33 > 2-01-FULL-39-33 > CAZEKG01. The sequence continues at coordinate 14,126 of CAZEKG010000007.1, forward strand.
CAAGGGCGGGTATAATTAGCTTTAGGGGAGTAAAGTTTTGAAAAAAAGGCGTAACGAGTAAAAATATTAATTGAAAAAATAACTACCAGCCATTAAGCTGATAGTTATCTATTGGAAAAATTAATCTTAGTTGATTACTTTTTTTTAACTTTAAACATTTTTGCCACCATTAATGCCGAATCGATGGTTTGCCCAATCCTTTTAATTGTAGTTTCTGGGTTATATCCTCGGCTATAAATATCATTAAACACGCCATATATTTCCATTTCAGTGCCACCACGCTCCAAGAGAACTACTGTGTTCCCGTTTACTTTTCCTGGAGATTTCTGCTTTACTCTTATTGTATATCCGGCGGCTTCTAATTCTAATGCGCGACTTGCGATATACTCCAAATGATTACGAAAAGATTCTACGGCCTCGCCTCCGCACTCATCATTATAATTTATTTTTTTAGCAGCTTTTAACAGCGATCCAAAACCTTCAGACTTTTCATTCATCTTTGCTATCCTTGCCTCCTCTTCAGCTTTTTTAGCTTGATTTTCAGCTTTTCTTTTATTTTTTTCCTTTTCTACAACCTCTCTTAGTCTTTCACGATGCTTATAATAAACCTCAAAAAAATCTGACAAATCCCCTATAACCAATGTTTCAAAATATGATCTTAAAACATTATTTTCTTCATTGTATTTCGAAATGCCTAGTTGTTTGCTTAATTTATCAAAATAACCTCTCGTACCCGCCTTCCTATAGCAATCACCATCTCTACATGTACATTCGGCAACAACACTATATTTTTTAACTAAATCATTGATAACGCCAAGCAAGCCGTCCCTCATTTCTTTTGGAAATTCGCCAACCAATTTTTCTAAATCTAGTTCATTTAGACTGAACCCTTTTAATCTTTCTCTTAAAGAAGGACCCACTTCAAATAAAGGAGAAACCTCTCCTAACTCCCTTAATTCTTCTAATCTTAATTGAAGGGCTTGAATTCTTTCCTGATATCCCTCTAAGTCAATAACTCTCCTCTCGCAAACCTCATTTATATTTGTCTTTCCATTTTCTAGAAATTCCGCGCCAGAATAGCTATGTTTAAAAACATCATCTTGAATTTTGTTATCTTCAGAAAATGACATTTCAGGGGTTACAACCGTAAGCCCCCGTTCATATAAAAAAGAATAATAATCATCGAATAACTTAATGTCAGAGAGCATCTTTCTAAGCTTCTCCTGCTGAGCCTCATCTTCTATTCTTTCTATTTGCTCTGGCAGATTTTCCTTTGCATCCTCAAGAAATTTCCTAGCCGCCATCGCCAAACTAACAACATCTTCTATAATTTCATCTTTTTCTTTTCTTGTTGTATCAAAATTTCTATATCTTTTATTAAAATCTTCACTTCGATCTTTAAAGCCGCCTAATGCCTCATCAAAACTAGAAAAATGATAACTTTCTTGTTGCTTTTTAAGTTTTTTTTCCCTGCGAGCAATTATATACGGTTCAGTCTCTTGAATCATTTTAAGAGCCTTCCTCCTTTCATGATGATCAGAAATTGAATTTAGATGATCAGAGACTTCTTGACGATATTCAGTGGGATTAAATCCTGGCTCTGTTTTCTTCATACAAATTTGATTAGTTCATTAAAATGACTATATATGTATTTTACCGCCCCCCCCCATAAAAAGTCAATTTATTTTATCCCCAAACAAAAACTCTTTTTGTTCAAGGGCGCTGTTTTATTTTTATCCTATTTTATAGATAGAAAATTAAGCTATTGATTCTAAAAATGAGTCCTTCTTAGGTGTCTTATGCTCAACCGGCTCAGAAACTTTCCAAACCAACTCGAACTGCAGACGCATCAAATCAGCAAAATCTTTACTATGAATCATAAACCCGAAACCTTCCTTCTCGGAAGAGAGAAAGATTACTTTATCGTCATACATCCAATAACCCATATTCCAAGTCAGGCCCTTAGGCGCTAGACGCAATTCGCGAAGATGTCCCTCTCCGACTCCCAAGTACGGATGGTCTTTGGGATCTATTTTTTTATCTTCCGGCCAAACGCCTCTAATCGAAATATTCCTCTTGATCCTTTTAGCGTTTATTTCGGCTAGGTATTCTGAACCTAAAACCTTCAACATCTCGCTCATCGGCCACATCAATAGAGTTTCTATATCCCTATTTTGCATAATATGTCCCATTACCTGCTTTACCCCTTCTCGTCCCGTATAAAACTTGATTTGCGGCTCGATGAAACTGAATTGCTTCAATAAATTAGGCAGGGATTTTTCAAACTCTGCCTTTTCAGCCTCTAGGCTCTCTATTTTATCATTTAAAAGCTTTTGGATATTCTTAATATCATCAATAATAAAGACTTTTTTATTCTCAACTACTTTTTCCAGCACCAATTCCTTCTTAATAAGGCTTTTTACCTGATCGTAAGCCGAGGGACGCGGAATATCCAGCCTTTCGGCTATTTGCCTAGCCGTCATTGGCCCATTACTAATCAGCTCATTAAAGACTTTTTGAGCCATAATTGAGACTCCTAATTCTTCAAAGATTTTGTCAAACATATTTTTATGGTTATTTATTATCTTAATTATAACCTAATTTTAGAAGTTTGTCGAATATCGCCGACATCTTTACAATATTATAACATTATGTTATACTATAGTCAAGTTAAAGATAAGACAGCCTTATCGGAGACGAGAACGTTGACAACCGCCATCGTGGCGGAAAATATGAGAAGGAGAAAAGTCATGGATTGGTTATTGATATTATTTTTATTGATCTTTTTGGCCATGTGTCCACTTGTCAGTTATGCGGCTATTCGCCGCACGCTTGTACCCTGGAACGGGCAAGTTATGCTCATTTTGGAAGACGACTCTCTCGTGCCCTTGCATTTGATGACTAATAAGACAATTATCGACAAACCAGTAAAGGGAGCTTTCCTGCCAGGAGCGAGGGTAGACATGATGCCATACGTAGAATTCGCTTGTCATGGCGATACTTCTTCCTCAACGATACGTTATTTCGCTCTTGAACAAACATGGGATGGGGTCGTGATGAACTTGAGTGAACCGCTTCCAATTGCAACAACACGAGTGATTGTTCGGTCACCCTATCGGTGGAGTTTGCAAGCGAAAAAGACCGTGCCATGGAATCGTATTCCAACCTACGAGGCATCGTGCATATTTTCGCATCACAATCTCTTTGAGAGGCCCTGGCTGTAAGCGCAACTAACCATCCGCCATTAAAGCGGAAAATATGAGAAGGAGAGTGGATATGAGTATGAGAATTATTGTTATGACGGTTATGACGACGATTTTGACAGCAATCGTGATGTGTCTCGAACCTGCCCTTAGCGACATGCGTATGAGATATGCAACCCTGAGGGCAGAAATCACCGCCGACCGCACCGCCGAACTGCCCACGGGTGGATACCTTGCATACCAAAACTCGCCGGCGATATTTAGCGAGGTGTGGTGTGCCGAGGAAAACTCGCAGATAATATTGATAGAGAAAAATCCAAACGGCCTGTTCATCAACGGCCGGAGAGTTGCTCTTTATCAAATGCCGGATCGTGACGGTGACTACAGGGTCACAGGTCAGGAGGTCGAAGCGGAGATAGCCAACAAGTCCGTTATATCGGCAAGAGTCGCCGACTTCCTTCTGAAGCATCAGGAGTTCATCCCAGATGAATGGAAGGGGCAAGACTCTGACATATTGTGGCAGGACGGCCGCCACATCTACTTTTTTGGAACGAGATTCGCGACTCCGGATGGTATATTGCATATCCGCAGCATCTATTGGGATGCTAAAAAAGGCGAGTTTCGACCTAGCATTTTTCAGGTCAACGCCAACAGGAGTTGGCGAGACACAACCGTAGCTGTGCTACAGTAACACAATCGATCTTTTACCCCCCCCCGAGGCATCGTGCATATTTTCGCATCACAGCGTCTTTGAGAGGCCCTGGCTGTAAGCGCAACAAAAGGAGAATTGACATGTTATTAATCGCTATCACTTTCCTGGTTAGTTTCGTTATAGGCTTCGCCCTTTGCGAAGTCTTTTCGAGAATCTATCACCGGTTGATCTTTCTGGGTGTCAGTAAGCTGGCAGCTAGAATTACTATCGCCGTCATGGCAACAATCACTCTCTTAAGCTCAGCCGCCGGCATATTTACCGGCCAACTACTGTCCAATTGAACTTTAAACGAAACACCCCGCGCGATCGGTTATCGCGCGGGGCCTTTATTTTTAATTTAAAAAGGGTAACGATTTCTCATTACCCATTAATGCTTCACTTCACTTGGAATTCCCAGGCTCCGTTCCTAGGAAGGGTTGGTTGGCCATTAACATAAACCAACCATTGACTGACATCGGCGTAGTGACTCTGATTAGCCGAGTCTATCGCCACGATAGTCCCTCTAAAAGTCGGCAGTCGAGACTTGTCGATTATTATCTCGACTGGCCAGTAATCCTTGAAAGTACAACCCACTTCTCTATCTATCTTCGGCGCCAATCCCGTAAGATAATAGTGTTCGATAGTGATGGACTTGATTTGAGACTGTTCACTTAAACCGTAAAACAAATCTCGAATGTCTCGCCCAACCACATCGACGATGGCCGAGATATCATATCGACTGCCAATCAAGTCCCAACGCCAATTAAAGACGATGGTCGGCGTCGGCAGTTGAATGTACTCGTTCTGATAGAAGTCGATTATCGTCCCTCCACTACCGTCGGGAAAGACGAGATTGGGATTATCGCCAAACGACATCTCCCAAACGGGATTGTTAGACGCCCCCAAGTTAAAGTAGGCGACCCGTCCGAGACTAGTTACTATGAAAGGCGTTCCACGGAAACGATTGTTTCCGTCAAAGCCGGAGTAAAGATCGATAATCGGCAGCAACCTGTATGCTACCAAATCAGTCGAACTAAGACCCCAACCATGCGGACCGCCGATCCCAACCTTAGTAATCGTTTCACCCGTCGATAGGGAAAACCCGAGAACCAGGTAGTCGCTCAGCTTCTTACCTGCGGGCAGTTGGATAACGACTCGCATCTTACCTAACTCATCCGGTACAAAGAACCAGATTTGCGGCTTAAGAGCCAAGGGTATTATCAGCGGCGACCTATTGCCCGCCATATCTTCGCTTTGGACCGCGAAAGAATAACGAACAGTCAATGGATCGGTACGATTGTATTGAAAGGTTCCATTAACAACCGCGAGATCCGTTCCGGTTTTGCGCCAAACATTGTCAGTCGACTTCTTAAGCCAAAGCCAAACCGATTTCAATCCGCTTCCGCCGATCAACTCCGGCGTTGAAACATCAACCGCTGAAGTGTAGCTGATCAGCGACGAACTGGCCGTCTCAGATACCTTTACCGACTTCAGAGTCGGCGCGACATCGTCGAACACTGAGGCACAGGCGTTAGGGATCTTAATCGGAACCGGCGCTTCAGCTATTGCCAGGCTAGCAATGCTAAGCGTCATGATAAATACCTTTCTAAAGAAGAACATGCGAAACTCCTCCTATTGTTGCTTGGGAGCTGATCGGCTCCCAAACATTAAAGGGAACCTCCCTTTTCCCTGAGATGCTAAACGCCTCTTTTCAACGCTACAGCAGCATTGAACTCATAAGTATACTCTTAATATGACATCGTGTCAATTATGTGTCAATTTAGAAGGGTAAAGATGGTTTTTTTGTCGGGCTGCGGGGAATTGGTCACAACTCTTTTCTGCTTCCGCCTCAAAGGTCGCGACCCCGCCTCGCAGTTTGTCTCGTCAAAAAAAACTCTACAAACATCGCTCCGGCTTTCAATTCCCGCCGCAGGCCAAGCAGTTGGCCTGCTCATCTCTTCTTCACTTAGTTAGTCGGGCTGCGGGGAATTGAACCCCGTCTACACCCACCCCATGGGCGCGTACTACCGACATACTCCAGCCCGAAATATGATTATTTAAATCTAACCGATTTTAAATTATATTTCAAGAATCCTATTTAACCACAACGGAATAATAAATGACCATGATATAATATAATCAGTAAAAAATAAATCTCACGACAATGAAAAAGGAGGGTTTCATTATTTTGTTCTTGCTGGCTTTAGCAGGAACTTTTTGTTTTCTTAAAATCAGCTTAACCGCCTTAGCGGAAACTGATTCGATAATCATTACCGAAGTCCGAGTCAGCGGCGCCGTTACAACAACGGACGAATACATCGAACTATTCAACCCGACTAACTCCGCGATCAATTTAAGCGGTTGGAAATTAATTAAGAAAACGGCCGGCGGTTCAACGAGCACTTTAGTTTCCGACTTCGGCGAAACAACCATCTTACCTCGCCACTACTTTTTAATCACCCATAATAACTATACGGATTTAGCGGCGGCTGATTTTCACTATACTAACCTTTCCTCCTCAATCGCTTCCGATAATACTATCCTAATTTATGATCAAACTAATAATCTAATTGATAAAATCGGCTACGGCAACGCCGGTGATTTTTCCGGAACGGCGGCTCCCAATCACGCCGCCGGCCGAGTTTTAAAAAGAGAATTGATTGATTCAGGAAATTATAAGAATACTGGAGACAATTCCTTAGATTTCATAATCGGCGAATCTAATCCTAAAAATTCTTCCTCAACCTTAATAATAGAAGACGACAATAACGCGACTTCGACGCCGGAAGAAAATGATAACTCAACAACGACTGACGAGACTACTGATAATAATTCGACTACGACATTAGAAAGCGAACCGGATTTAAGTATTGGCGATATCGTCATCAATGAAATCCTAACCGATCCTAATACCGGCGAAGCCGAGTGGCTCGAATTATATAACAATACCGACTCGCCAATCGAACTTAAGGATTGGAAAATAAAAGATAATGCCCAAACTTCGACTATCGGCTCTATTGCTTCCTCGACCGTTATTAATCAATTCTTGACTCTTGAATTCCACAGTCGCTTCAATAACTCCGGCGATATTGCCGAGCTCATAGCGCCCGATGAAACCGTTTTTGATCGGCTCATCTACGGCGATTATCCAGGAGCCAACCTATCCGCTCTGGGAAAAAATCAATCACTAGCCAGGCCAACCGACGGCGATTTAAATAGCGCTTTTAAACTGACCACAACGGCGACTAAAAATTTGAATAACTTAATAACTGATCCGCCAATCATAAATTCCGGCGCCGGCACGCTTAATAATCAAAATACTATTACGACTCAAGTTATCATTAAAAATGAAATTACCACAACGACTATCGCCACCTCGACTTACTCAGGCAAAATAATTTTCAATGAATTCTTTCCTAATCCGAAAGGTAGTGATACCGCCGGCGAATTTATCGAATTGAAAAATATTGCTTCCTCGACCATTGATCTTAATAATTGGTCGCTAAGCGACGGCCTTAAAAAATTCATCCTTAAAAACTTAACCCTCGAGCCGGGAGAAATAATCTCCTTAAGTAGGACTCAAACTAATTTAGTCCAGCCGAACAATAAAGCCGCTAAATTTTTTCTTTATGATCAAAAAAATCAAACCGTCAATCAAGCCGGCTACCCGAGCGACATAAAAGAAAGCCAATCATACGCCCTTAGCTCCGCTAGTGATTGGAAATGGACGGAAATTACTACTCCCGGCGAAGAAAATATCTTCAGCCTTGAGAATCAACCTCCCCTAGCTGAATTCGATTGCGAGATTGAAGGCAACTACGCCTATTGCGACGCCAGCGAATCAACCGACCCCGAAGGCGAAGTAATTACCTACAGTTGGAATTTCGGCGACAACCATACTAGCCGCCTAATCCAACCGAAGCATAAATATGATACCCCCGGAGAGTATCTTATAACCCTAACCGTTAAAGATAATAAAAGCTTAAAATCCGAGGCTTCAAAAAACTTCAAACTCGAAGCTGTTAAAAAAACCGCCTCAGCGGGAACCGTAAAAAACGAGATTACTATAAAGAATAATCAGACCATCGATTCTTTAAACGCCTTGAACGGCTTTAAAAGCAACTCGACCGTCAAGGCAAGGGGCGTCGTAACTGCTTTACCGGGCATTCTTGGCGCTCAATATTTTTATATCCGCGACAGCGCCTGCCTTCCGGAAGAAGCTCTTTGCCCGGGAGTCCAAGTTTATAGCCAAAAGAAATTATTTCCTCACCTAAGCCTGGGCGATCAAGTCGAGGTTAGCGGTGCTGTTTCTCAAATTTCCGGAATCAACCGTATTAAGACTAAAATCGCCGAAGATATTATAATTTTAAATAAAGGCCTAGCGACTAATCCGGAAATTGTTTCTTTTAGCGAGCTAAGCGACAATGACCTTGGTTCGCTTATTAAAATCGCCGGAACTATTGTTGAGGCCAGTGGCGCCAATATATTTATCGATGACGGGCAATCAGAAATGAAAGTGGTCTTGCCGAAAAATATAAATCCGAAAGAGCTAAGCCTCTCCGAAGGCGATAAACTGGAAGTTACCGGCATTCTCTCAAAAACAACCGCCGGTCTAAGGCTCCAACCTCGTGAAAAATCTGATCTTAAAATAACTTCCCCCGGCCAGGTCCTCGGCACTAACACCACCGCTTCGCCGAAAAAAATAAAAAACGATTACTACTATTTAGCCGTAATCGCCTTGTTAGCCATCCTCTTAATTCGATTCAGTTATTTTTCTAAACCCAAAGGACTAGGATCGTCAGATAAATAAAATAAAGAGAAACCATCGCCACGCCTTCCCATTTCTTAATCACTCTCTCCTCGCGCTTCTTGCCGTTAGCGGCAAAATAGTAAAAGACGACAGCTGAAAAAAATGATAAAGCCAGCAAGATATTCGCTTGATTGGAAAAAGCAATCGGATGGAATAAAGCATTTAAGCCGAGAATAAAACCGATATTGAAAACATTGGATCCGATGATATTGCCAACCGCTAAATCAGATTTATTCTTAATTACCGCCATGATCGAGACCGTCAATTCCGGCAAGGTTGTTCCAATAGCAACAATTGAATAGCCTAAAAAGGCTTGAGTGAGATTTAAAGCAGAAGAAATATATCTAATCGCTTCGACTACTAGTCCGCCGCCAAAGATCATTGCCGCCATGCCGACCGATAAATAAATCAAAGAAACAACAACCGGCCTTTCCTTTAAAGCCGTCGATAGTGGCATAACCTTCTTCTTTTTTTGATGTTGACTGAAAGTGAAGTAGAGAAAAACAAGAAAGAATAATAAAAGAACCGCTCCGCCTGATCGACTCAACCCTTTATCCCCGCCAAGGAAAAAATTATTAACTAGAATAAAAAAAGAAGTGATTAAGATAAAATTGAAAGGCAGATCGCGCTTAATCAGGTTATGATTGATCTTAACCGTACTGATGATTGCGGCTAAACCGCCGACTAAAAGCAAATTGGAAATATTAGAACCAATAATATTACCAAGAGAAATATCCGGCGCACCGCTGAAAAAAGCGGATAAGGCAATAAAGAACTCCGGCATAGAAGTCCCGAAAGCCACGATCGTCAAGCCGATAGCCAATTCTGACATTTTTAATTTTCTCGCTAAAGAACTGGCGCCGTCAATCAATAAAGACGAGCCTTTGATCAATAAAACTAAGCCGACAATGAATAATAAGTATGTCATAAGATAATTATAACATAATTTAAAGCTAAGACGGGCGATAAAAAAAGACTCCGAGATTAATCGGAGTCTTCTTTTTTATAATCGCAATTTAAACTAAGGTTACATTGGCGACCGAATCACCTTCTTCTTTAAAGCGCATGACTCTTACTCCCTGAGTATCACGGCCTAAGAGATTTATCTTATTGATTGCCATCCTGATAACTTGGCCTTTTACTGAAATAACAACGAAATCCTTATCATCCGGATAAGCTATCTTACCACTAACTATAATACCGGTCTTATCGGTAATTTTTGCTGTTTTTATACCGGAACCGCCTCGGCCTTGGACTTTATAAGCACTAAGCGAGGTCTGCTTGCCGTAACCGTTCTTCATGATAACTAATAGATTGGCTACCTTATCATCTTTCGACTCAAAGACTCCCATACCGACAACTCGATCAGTGCTCTTGATTCTAATAGCATGAACACCGGAAGCAGCGCGTCCCATCGCCCTGACATCTCCTTCCTTAAAGCGGATAGCTTGGCCGTTAGCGGTAACTAAAATAATATTCTCATTACCTTTCGAGGCCTGAACCCATTCAAGATTATCATCATTCTTAAGCTTAATAGCAATTAGGCCGCTGCGTCGGACATTAGCGAAATCTTCGATAGCAGTTTTCTTAATAAGTCCTTTTTCCGTTACCATAACTAAGAACTTATCCTTTTCAATCTCAGTCAAAGGTAAGACGGCTGAAACTTTTTCATTCGGAGCTAATTGCAAGAAATTAACTAAGGCTTGGCCTTTGGCCGTTCTGGAAGCTTGAGGAATATCATAACCTTTAAGCTGGAAAACGCGGCCGCGATTAGTGAAGAAAAGGATATCAACGTGAGTCATCGACATGAAGAAATGCTCAACTGTATCTTCTTCTTTAGTCGTTAAGCCGATAACGCCTTTGCCGCCTCTTTCCTGGATCTTAAAAGTATCCGGGGGAAGCCGTTTGATATAGCCGTCATTAGTTACCATGACTATCGCGTCCTCATTCGGTACGAGATCTTCCATCTTAAAGCTATCAGCGCCATGAGGAATTATTTGCGTCCTTCTTTCATTGCCATACTTATCCCTTAATTCCGTAATTTCTTTCCTGATTATGCCTTTAACTTTCTCCGGCGACTTAAGGATAGATTCCAACTCCTTAATCAACTCTCTTTTCTCCTTCAATTCCGTTTCGATCTTCAATTTTTCCAAGTTAGCTAATTGTTGAAGTCTCATTTCCAAGATAGCGATCGCCTGGCGCTCAGAAAGCTTGAACTTGGCGACTAAGTTTTCCTTAGCCTGATCCCTGTCTTTTGATTTCTTGATAGTTTCGATAACCTGATCGATCTTATCAAGCGCTAAAACCAAACCCTCTAAAATATGGGCTCGATCTTTTGCCTTATCTAAATCGAACTGCGTTCTGCGGACAATGACTTGCTGCCGATGTTTGATGAATTCCTCGAGAATAGCCTTAAGATTCAAGGTCTTCGGCTGTAAACCGTCGACTAGGGCCAACATGTTGTAATGAAAAGTATCTTGAAGCTGAGTATATTTAAAAAGCTGATTCAAAATCTTCTTCGGATAAGTATCTTTCTTAAGTTCAATAACTATCCTAACACCGTCTTTATTTGATTCATCGCGTAAATCCTTAATACCTTCTATTCTTTTATCGCGAACTAATTCGGCAATCTTTTCCAAAAGCGAGGCTTTGTTCGTTTGGTAATTTACTTCTGTAACAATGATCCTGAAAAGTCCCGTTTTAGTTTCTTCGATTTCCGTTTTAGCTCGGCAAACAATACCGCCGCGTCCGGTTGTAAAAGCCTGTTTAATATCTTCTTTGTTATAAATGATGCCGCCAGTCGGGAAATCAGGCCCTTTGACGAATTTCATTAAATCATCAATAGTGCATTCCGGATTATCCATTAAATGCAAAACGCCATCGACTACTTCGCCTAGATTATGAGGAGCGATATTGGTTGCCATACCAACAGCAATACCCTGAGTGCCGTTAATCAATAGATTGGGTAGCTTAGCTGGAAGAACGGTCGGCTCCATGTGAGCACCGTCATAGTTAGGAATAAAATCGACTGTTCCTTTATCGATATCATACATCATCTCTTCAGCCACGGCTGCTAGCTTAGCTTCCGTATAACGCATAGCCGCCGCCCTATCGCCATCCATAGAACCGAAGTTTCCTTGACCCCTGACGAGTGGATGTCTTAATGAAAAATCCTGGGCCATACGGACTAAAGTATCATAAATCGCGCTATCACCATGAGGATGATATTTTGCCATAACCTCACCGACGACATTAGCTGATTTTCTAAACTTAGCATTAGCTTTCAAACCGATATCCCACATCGCGTAAAGCACTCGGCGATGAACCGGCTTTAAGCCGTCTCGAACATCCGGCAAAGCGCGAGAAACGATAACGGACATAGCATAATCGAGATAGCTCTGCTGAACTTCCTTACTAATCGATTGATCAGCGATATTAGCCGATTCATTATTTAGATCGAGCACCTCCTGTTTTAAATTTTTAGTCTGTTTTGCCATAATATTTCAATCTTGCTATTTAATGAATTTCAATTCCTTAATGATTCGATTCAGGGCGACGCCGTAAGTACTTTTACCCTTAAGGGAAAAGATCTTTATCTCGTAAATATCCTTGCCCTTAATTAAGATATACTCCTCGGAAATATCTTCTTCGCCATTGCCTTTCTTAATATATTTAATAGCTGGCTGATCGGCTATTTGGGCGGTCGAGGTCGCTCTTTCGTAATCGCCTATTTCATTATTTTTACCGAACCAAGTTTCTAAGTCAAGCTTTAGAGTATTGCTATTTTTAGCAATAATAGCTTGGGCGAAAATTTCCGGCGTATCCGTTGAATTAAAACTGGAAATAACTAAAGTGTTGCCGAGGTCCTGAACCTGCCAGCTTGGCGGATACCTCAGAACAAGGTTCATACCAGTTGAAGTCGACGTCTTCCAATCTCCACTGTTTAGAGCGATATCGGTTTTTATACCCTCAATTAAATCCTGCTTCAATCGATCTATATCCTCGGCTTGCTTTTCGCTAAAGCTGTTTTTTAAATTACCAATCGTCTGTTCTACTTGCTGACTTAGGTAAGCTAATTGGTTATCTTCATTTTCTCTCGCTAAGCTTTGGCGCAAACTCCAAAACCAAACAAAAACAATCACTAAAGAAAGCAGGCCGACAATCAGCCAAAGAAGTTTTTTCTTGCCTTCTGTTTCCGGATCATTTTCTTCGATCGGAATATACCTAGGCTTTAATTCTTCCTTCTCAATCCGATCAATACTATTCCTTTTTTCGGTAATTTCCTGAACGTCTATCTTTTCAATGGGCCAATTTTCCTTTTTATTTTTTTTTCGGCTGACAACGCGAGAACGCCTAGCTTTAGGCTTATCGTCGACAGCCTTTTTTGTCACCTTCTTGCTCATTTTTTTATTTTAACGGCTTGCGCCTTATTACGCTTGAGAACTTAAAACAATCAACTTCGTATTATCTTGAGGTAAATCCTTTTTAGAAATTTTTAGCTTATCCATTATCTCCGGCTTCATTCCGCAAACTTTTAAGAATTCATCCAAAGGTTTTAAGGATTCTGATTTTGAGCCTGGGATACTATAATGCATCGGAATAACGATCCTCGGCTCGATTTGAGAAATAATGTCGACCGCTTTCTTTAGGTCTATGGTCGGGCCGCCGCCGACCGGTACTAGTAAGACATCAATATTACTCATTCTTTCCATTTGTTCATCATTAAGCTCGTGGCCTAAATCGCCAAGATGGACGATATTCATATCTTCAGCATTGATCAAATAAACAGTATTACTCCCCTTTTCGGCGCCATGCTTATCATCATGAAAAGCATGGATGCCATAGACAAAAATTCCTCTCGTTTCAAACTCCCCGGGAGTGGAAATAATGAAAGGTTCGCCCTTTATAGCCTCTAAATAGTTGTGGTCCTTGTGTTCATGAGAAATAGTAACGATATCAGCGCCTACTTTTCCAAGGTTAAAACCAACATAAGGGTCATAGGGATCAGTGATGATAGTTACCTCGCCAATATGGTTTTTAGCCTGTATTTTAAAGCATGATTGGCCTAGCCATTGAATTTGCATAGTTTTTCTGCTAAAATGTTTAAGTTAGTCAAGATTATTTTACTATTTTTAGCTGGAAATAACAAGACTCTCAAAAAATCCGTTCCCGTAGTTCAACGGATAGAACAAGGGACTCCTAAGCCCTAGATCTGGGTTCGATTCCCGGCGGGAACATACTAAGCAAACCCTTAAAGCCAGGGGCTTAGCGCTAGTCTTTACAGAAAAGAATAATTCTGCTATATTGACTTGAGTAAAAAGTTTACAACAAGTTACATGTGCGGCGGTAGTTCAGTTGGCTAGAACGTCTCCTTGCCAAGGAGAAGGGTTGCGAAGCAACGGGCAGAAGCGAAAGTAGTGAGCGTCGATGAATGCGACCATAGGAAGTATTCGGCGCTGCCCCGGAACGACGGAGTCGACCGGCGGTATATTAAAAACAAGTTACATGTGCGGCGGTAGTTCAGTTGGCTAGAACGTCTCC
>CAZEKG010000008.1:0-23205 GCA_964512625.1 uncultured Gammaproteobacteria bacterium
AAGGAGATCAAAGCGATTTCTTAGTCGTCGTCGATAAGAAATATTTAGATAAAGAAGCTTGGTCACTAATCAGGAAGAACGCCAATCAATATGATAATTGGGATGATTTTAAGGATAGGGTTATTATAGACAGCACCTTTGATTTTTCAGCGGCTTCCGAGAAAGTAAAGAAGCAATGCTTGGGTATTGATAAGCGGGCGATAAGTTTTCCATTTATAATCAAGAAATCGTATGACGCTTATTTCAATATCGGTGGCCGATCAATGTTGTGCGCCAGGTTTCCGCTTATTGACGCGGCTGAGAAAAATGTCGGTTCGGTCGTTTTTTTTGAAAATGTTTCCGATCTTGATAAGTTCATTTATGGCTTGATCGCTTCTATTTTCGGATTTTTCTTAATCGCATTACTAGTCATAGCAGGCTTATTCTCCTTTTTATTTCTAAGCTTAGTTTTAAGGCCGCTAAGAAGATTAGAGAAGGCGACTAATAAGATTAAAGAGGGTAATTTTGATTTTAAGGTTGAATTAAAGACTAATGATGAAATCGGTCAATTAGCCGATTCTTTCAATAGGATGGTTGCTGCTATTAAGAAAATAAAATCAGAAATTGATTTGAAAGTTGAAGAGCAGACAAGAGAACTTAGAAGTAAGGCCGCTAAAACGGAAGAGCAGCAGAAGGCGGTAGTTAATATTTTGGAGGATGTTGAAGAAGAGAAGAAGACTTCCCAAGCTTTAGCTAAAGATTTAGAAAAATTCCGTTTGGCAGTGGAAAATGCGACAGACCATATCATCATCACAGATAGCGAGGGGGTAATTTTATTTGCCAATAAGGGCGTGGAAAATATAACGGGTTTTAATGAGCAGGAAGTTTTAGGTAAAAAAGCCGGAGCCAGCTTTTTATGGGGTGGATTGATGGATAAGATTTTTTATGAAAAATTATGGAAGACTGTTAAGGTTGATAAGAAGCCATTTATCGGGGAAATAGAAAATCATAAAAAGAATGGCTTAAAATATACGGCTTGGGCTAGTATTACGCCTATTTTAAATGAAAAAGGTGAGGTTCAATTTTTCGTCGGTATTGAGCGCGATATAACCAAGGAAAGGCAGATCGATAAGGCGAAGACAGAATTTGTTTCTTTAGCTTCTCATCAACTCCGAACCCCGCTCTCAGCCATTAATTGGTATGCGGAAATGCTTATTGCCGGCGATGCTGGAAAATTGAATAAGGAGCAAGATCAGTATGTGAAGGAGATTTATGCTGGCAATCAAAGGATGGTTGATTTAGTTAATGCTTTGCTCAATATTTCCCGCATTGATCTTGGAACTTTCGCCGTTGATCCAGAGTTGACTGATTTTTGCGAGATTGCTAAAAGCGTTTTGTCCGAGCTTAAGCCTCAAATTGCCGCGAAGAAACTTAAAGTCAGTAATTCTTGCCTTAAGGATATTCCGAAGATAAATGCCGATCCAAAACTAATTAGGATTGTTATCCAAAATCTTTTGACGAATGCGATAAAATATACGCCCGATAAAGGCTCGGTTTCTGTTAATTTCGATATCCAAGGTAAAAGTTTATTGATTAAAGTTAGTGATACCGGTTATGGTATCCCCGAAGCAGCTAAGGATAAAATCTTTACTAAGTTATATCGAGCTGATAATGTTAGAGAACATGATACGGAAGGAACCGGTCTAGGACTTTATGTGGTTAAGGCGATTGTCGAGGAATCGAACGGCAAGGTTTGGTTCGAATCAGAAGAGAATAAGGGCACGACTTTCTTCGTTCTCTTGCCTTTATCCGGTATGAAGAAAAAGTCCGGTACTAAGGAGTTATCAGTTACCAAATAAATATAAAAATATGGAAAATAAAACTATTTTAGTTATTGAGGATGAAAGGCCTTTAGTCGAGGCGATAAAAATAAAATTGGAAAAAACAGGTTTTACTGTTGTAACTGGAAGATCAGTTGAGCAGGCTGTTGGCTATCTTGAAGAAGGAGTAAAAATAGATGCGGTTTGGCTTGATCATTATCTTTTTGGAAAAGAAAGCGGGCTTGATTTCGTTGCTAAAGTTAAGGAAGATAGTTCTAAATATAAGAATATACCAATCTTTGTTGTTTCTAATACGGCGACTCCCGATAAGGTTCAGGGGTATTTGCGCTTAGGAGTAAATAAATATTATACTAAAGCTGATAATCGTCTAGAAAATATTATAAATGATATTAAGGAGTATTTTTCCAAAGAAAAATAATTAAATTAGATATTCTTTGATTCATTTTTAACTAAAAATATGAAAAAAATCCTAATAGTCGAAGACGAATCCTCACTTAGAAAAGCGATCTCGGAAAAATTCATTAAGGAGGGATTTGAAGTATTTGCCGCTAGCGATGGCGAGGAAGGCTTAAAAATCGCTTTAGAGCATAAGCCGGATATGGTTCTTTTGGATATTGTCATGCCGAATAAGGACGGCCTTTGGATGGTAAAAGAACTAAGAAGCGACCAGTGGGGCGCTAAGGCTAAAGTCATGATCTTAACAAACTTGACTGATCGGGAAAAGCTGGCTGATTTTATCGAGGAGAATGTTTATGATTATCTAATCAAGAGCGATTGGAAGCTTGAGGATGTGGTTAAGAAAGTAAAAGAGGAGCTGGATATAAAATAATAAAAGCTTTAAATGAAAACAGGATCGGATAAAATTCTTTTGAGTTATCTTCTCGATAATTTTTCGGTTTACGGCCCTTGCTTGAAAGGTGGCCGGCTTTTAGTTTCTGAAATAGAGAAAAAAGACCAAGTTGATTGGTCGGGAGAAATGACGGAAAATTCTTGGAAACATCTTTTTCTTCCCGCCAGAGAGAAGTTATTTTCTTTTAAGGAGGGTAAGGCTGAAATGTTTAAGAAGCGTTATAAGGAGATAGTTGCTTTCGGGATGAATATTCTTGATTTAAGGGCGCTTTCTCTTTTCGATCTTGTTTTTACCGGCGATCCTTATTATCAGGCGCGGCGGGAAAAGATCCTGGTTATTGGTTACGCCGCTAATTGGCCGATCGATTATAAGAAGTTAAAAGCTTTTTCTCATGACTTTCAGGAGAATATCTTAGAGCATTTGGCTTTTGATATTTTTATCGCCAAGCTAGGAAATAATAAGTTCAAGTTTTATTCAGGTTCAGTTAAGGGGAGAAAACAGCTTGAAAAATCAGGCATCAATGATTTTGAGCATGTCCAATTTTCGGGTTTTATTCCGGAAAGTGGTCCGGATAGAAGGATGGTGATGTTAAAAGGCAAGATTGAAAATTCGGCTAATGATCCTCTTTGGGAAGAATTGGGTAGGATTTGTCTTGCTTGCGGTAAGTGCTCGATCGCTTGCCCAACTTGTTTTTGTTTTGATCTTGAGGATAAAAATGAGCCAGAAAAATCGGGAAGAGTCCGGAAATGGGGCAATTGCTTTTATCAAGATTTTTCGGAAGTGGCCGGAGGCTCTACTGAGCTGGATTCCGTTAAGAAGAAAATTTATTTTTGGTATGTCCATAAATTCGTCAGGATCCCAAGAGAATATCAAATCCCTGGCTGCGTTTCCTGTGGCCGCTGCGTTAAGGCTTGTCCGGTCGGCATCGATATCTTTAAGAATATTAAAAAGCTGACTTCAAAAAAATAATAAGGCATCATGTATAATCCATATCAAATATACGAAGCTAAGATTCTAATAAGGAGTCAAGCCTCTTGCGATACTGTTCTTCTGCGCTTGACTTTCAAGGATAAGAAGAGGCAACAGGATTTTCAATTTTTACCTGGTCAGTTCATGCAAATCGGCTTATTAGGTTGGGGCGAGTGCCCGATAAGTATTTGCTCTTCGCCGACCGTTTCCGGAAAATATTTTGAATTAGCTATCCGAGATGTCGGCCGATTGACTCATAGGCTTAATCAGTTAAATATCGGCGAAACAGTCTTTATTCGCGGACCTTTCGGCAATGGCTTTAATGAAGACGCTCTAACAGGAAAGACAGTGGCTTTAATCGGCGGCGGTTGTGGCTTTGTACCTTTAAGATCTTTAATCTTAAGACAGGCTGAGGGCAAGTTAGGATCTCTAAGCGCCGATATTTATTATGGTTGCTTGAATGAAAAAACCATTCTTTTTAAAGAGGAGATGGCTGATTGGAAAAAAAACATGCAGCTTAATATCGTCCTTGATAAGCCGTCTCTAAAATGGAAAGGAGCTAAGGGTTTAGTTACTTCTCTCTTAGAGAAAGGCGCTTTTAATTCGGAAACAATCGCGGTTTTAGTCGGTCCGCCAGTAATGTATAGGTTTGCTATAAGTATTCTGATTAAAAAAGGTGTTAAGCCGGAAAATATCCATCTTTCTCTTGAGCGGAAGATGTATTGCGGTCTTGGCGTTTGCCAGCACTGTGCTATCGGGCCTTATTATGTTTGCAAGGATGGCCCTGTTTTTACTTATAACCAGTTAAAAGGGATTCCGGGTGCTATTTAATTAAATGTTTAAGTTGGTATGATTTATTTTTATGTTATTGTTTTTTTGATTTTAGTTACTGCCGCCTGGGGTTCGCTTTCTGCCGCGCCTTGGTTGCCGACAAGAAGTTATGATGTGGTTAGGATGATTGAGATGACGGAAGTTAAAAAAGGCGATAAAGCTTATGACCTTGGTTGTGGCGACGGCCGTTTAGTTTTTTCGGCGGCGAAAAAAGGTGCTGAGGCGGTTGGGATCGAGATTTTTATCTTGCCTTATTTTTATGCTAAGTTAAAATCATATTTTATTCCTGGCTCAAAAATAAGATTCGGCGATTTTTTTCGGTTCGATCTTCGCGATGCGGATGTCGTTTTTATTTTTCTTCTCGATTCGAGTTATAAGCGCTTAATTTCTAAGCTGGAAAAAGAGTTAAAGCCAGGAACAAGAATGGCGGTCGCCGGCTGGCCGATCAAGGAATGGGAAAATAAACTAGTCATTTCGGATAAGCCGTCGGCTAAGAATTTACCTGTTTATTTATATAAAATTTAAGTCATAAAAGATAAAGCTATGTTGGGATTCGCTCTCGTGCTCATAGGAATTATTTTCCTCTTAAAGAATCTAGGTATTATGGCCAATATCCCATGGGATTTAGTTTGGCCGGTTATTATCGTCGTTCTTGGGCTAATAATGATTTTTAAAAAGCGCTAATCTATGTGCTTAACCTTGCCTTCGAAAGTTATTTCCTTGAATGAAGATTCAGTGGAAATTTTTGACGGCCGTCGGCAAAAGACGGTTCTTTTAGGCTCTTTAGAGGCTTTAAAAGTCGGGGATTGGGTTTTATCGAGTGATGATTTCTTAATTAATAAGATAAGTGAAGCGGAAGCGAAGGAAATAACGGATTTGATTTGGTCTAATTATGAAGTACCTGATATCAATGAGATCGATCAAAGGGCGAGAGAAATCATGGCGGCTTCCGAAACAAGAGAAATAACTAGAGAAGAGGTTGAGTATCTTTTAAGTGTTAAGGATGAAAAAACTTTGATCGCTCTTTATTCCGAAGCCAACCTGAGGCGTAAAAGATTCGTTAAGGATCATGTTTGCGTCCATGGCATTATTGAGTTTTCCAGTTATTGCGCTAATAATTGCCTTTATTGTGGCTTAAGAAGAGATAATGATTGTAGGGAAAAATATCGCATGGAGCCGGAAGAGATAATTGAGGAGACAGTTAAGGCGGTCGAGGAGCGGGGTTATAAGATTATTGTTCTTCAATCCGGCGATGACGCTTTTTATACTAAAGAAAAACTGGTATATTTAATAGGAGAGATTAAAAAAAGAACGAGGGTCTTCCTTTATTTAAGTATCGGCGATCGAACAGTTGAGGAGTATCGAGTTTTTAAAGAGGCTGGCGCTAATGGCGTTTTATATCGTTTCGAAAGTTCTAATCAGCAGTTGTATGAAGCGATGCATCCGGGTAAGAAATTGGCCGATAGGCTTGAGCTTTTAAAAGCGATGAAGCAACTAGGGTATGTTATCGCGACTGGCTCGATTATTGGTTTGCCCGGCCAGGAAATAAGCGATTTAGCTAATGATATTTTCTTGGTTAAGGAATTGGGAGCTTTTATGCCGTCTTTCGGACCTTTCGTGGCTTCGCATGGTACGCCCTTGGAAAATAAAGATTCAGGTGATTCAGAAATGGTTTTAAAAGTTATGGCAATAATGCGTTTTATTATGCCGGCTTCGCGCATACCATTAACGACCGCTTATGAAACGATTCGAGGTGAAGCGGGAAGGAAAGAAGCTTTTTTAGCCGGCGCCAATTCATTGATGTTCAATCTTACTCCTGATAAATACCGCAAGAACTATTCTATTTATGATAATAAGTTTTATGATGCGGAAAGGAAAATCGAGAAATGGAGCCTTTTTAAAGGCGAGACAAGTTATCAGATGCTAGAGGAAGAAGTCGGCTTTAAAATCTAATTAAATTTTTTTATTTGATGAAAAATAAAAATCAAAAACCTAAGATCGCCATTATCGGCTTAACCTCTTGTGAGGGCTGCCAATTCGTAATGCTCGATCAGGGCAAGAAGTTTTTTGATTGGTTGAAAAAAGTAGATTTGGCCGAATTCCGCTTAGTCGAGGATTTACCGATGAAAGAGAAAGAGCAATATGATATTTGCTTTATCGAAGGCAATCCAGTTACATTTGAGAATATCAAGCTTCTTAAAGAAATGCGAAAACGCTCGAAGCTTTTAGTCGTTTTGGGTAATTGCGCCGCTTTGGGCGGAGTTTGGGAGTTGAAGAATTATCAAGGTAAGAAAAAGACGATTCGTTATGTTTATAAAAAGGAAATGAAAGTCGCTAATCCTAATATTAAGGAGGTTGATAATTTTGTCGAGGTTGATTTTACCATTCCCGGTTGCCCGATAACCGGCAGTGAGTTTATGGAAATAGCTTATCAGCTTTTAGACGGTAAACTGCAAAAAATTGCTCAATCGCCGGTTTGCTATGAATGCCAAGAAAAGGGTTATGAATGTTTATTGCAAAAGGGCGAGATTTGTTTGGGGCCGATAACTTTAGCCGGTTGCCGGGCTGTTTGCCTTAAAAGTGGACAGGCTTGCTGGGGTTGCCGCGGTTTATTTAAGGGAGCGCAAGTCAAGAATTTATTCGATTATTTATCAAAAAATTTTTCCAAAGACGAGATTTATCGGATAATGGAAGTTTTCGGTGCGCGCGACAGCATTATGGCTGAGTTGGGGCGGGAAAATAATAAGAAGAAAGCAGTAAAGAAAAAAATATGAAGATTCAAATAAATCATATCGGCAAGATGGAGGGCCATGCCGATTTCGTAGCCGAGATTATCAAGGGCGATGTTAAGTCGGCGAAAATCATGACGACTGAAGGGGCGAGGCTGATAGAAGGCATTCTTATCGGCCGGCATTTTAGCGAAGCGCCGATTATTACCTCGAGGATTTGCGGTATTTGTCCGGTTGTCCATAAACTTTCTTCGATTAAAGCGATAGAAAACGCTTTTTTGATCAAGTCGAGCATTCAAACGGAAAAATTAAGACGGTTGCTTTTAATGGCTCAAACGATCCATAGTCACGCGCTCCATCTTTTCTTCCTTTCCATGCCTGATTTTTTCGATCTTGAGGATGATTTTAAGTTTATGGAATTGAAAAAGAAAGAGACTAATTGCGCTATTAAAGTTCGGCAGTGGGCTTTAAAAATCATTCAAGTCGTTGGCGGCCGAGCAGTTCATCCGATCGCTTGCGAAGTTGGCGGTTTTAAAGCTTTGCCGGATAAGAATGAGTTAAAAGTTTTATCCGAGGGCTTCGAGGAGGCTTTGAAAAATGCTATCTGCCTTGTCAATTTAGTGACCAAGATAAGATATCCGAAGTTTGAGCGCGAAACCCGTTTTGTCAGCTTATTTGAGGAGAATGGTTATGCTTTTTATCAAGGAGATCTTAAGTTTTCTGGAAACTCCAATCAAACTCATAAAATAGTTAAGAATCAAGATTTTGCTAAGAATATCAAGGAAATAGAGGACCCTTATCGAGCGGCGAAATCAGCGGAATTAGACGGTCAAGCTTTTATGGTCGGCGCTTTAGCGAGAATTAATAATAATAAGGGCCATTTAAATAAAATCGCTAAGGGTATTTTTAAGGGTCTTGATTGGAAATTACCTGATTACAATACTTTCCATAATATTATTGCTCAAGCGGTTGAAATCGTCCATTGCCTTGAGGAAGCGGCGGTGCTTATTGATGAATTGAAAGATAGTTTAGAGCCGGAAGTCAGTTGGTCAAAACAAGCGGAAATTATTGCCGGATCTAATCCTTTAGGCCGGGAAGTTACGGGGGCGGATGCGGTTGAAGCGCCTAGAGGTACGCTGTATCATCATTATAAAATAGATAAGAATGGCTATATTGTCGATTGCCAAATCATTACGCCGACAGTTTCTTTTTTAAAGAATTTGGAAGAGGATATTGTGGCTTATTTGCCTGAGGTGATGAAGATGGATCCGAAAAAGCGCTCCCTAAAAATTAGGTCGCTTATTCGCGCTTATGATCCTTGCATTTCTTGCGCTACTCACTAATTAATAAGATAAAAATATGCACGATTTCCATTTAGCTGATATTATTTTCAAAACTATCTTAGAGAACGCTGAAAAAAACAATTTAAAAAATGTTAATAAATCGGTCATCGAGCTTGGTTCTGTCGTTGAGCATGGCGAAGAAGTTCTTCCGGAGAACTTGGTTTTTAATATCAAAATGATGAGCCAGGGGACTATGGCTGAAGGTATGGAGGTGGAAGTTATTAAGGTTGTCGGGGATAGTTGGAATTTAAGGGAGATTGAGGGAGATGAAGAAGGGGTTTGATTATTAATTCTTTGTTTTTACTTTTTCTTTTTTAGAAAAGAAAAAGCTAACAAAAAGAAAAATCGCTCGCTGTAAAAAATCATGGCTGATTATTTCATTTCGCTCGGCAAGCCAATTATCAGAATAGCAACAGAAGTAATTGGCTTTTAAGCCTCGCTCTCATGAAAAATCAGCACAATATTTTTTAAGGCTCGCAAATACAAATACAAAAAATACAAATAAATAAAAATGTAAAGTAGAATTAATGTTTAGCTTAATCGTAGTCATTCTGGGTTTGTGCGTCTTTGAGATAATCAGTAGTATCGACAATGCGATTGTCAATGCTAGCGTCTTAAAGACCATGCCCGATAAATATCGGAAGATTTTTCTTTTTTGGGGCATTATTTTTGCTGTTTTTATCGTTAGAGGGCTTTTACCTTTTATTATTGTTTGGATTGCTAATCCCGGCATATCAATTACGGAATTATTCGGGTTCATTTTTTCAGGTAATCCGGCTATAGAAGCGTCAGTCGAGAGGTCAAAACCGTTCTTGTTGCTTGGAGGCGGGGTTTATCTTTTCTTAGTTTTCCTAGCTTGGTTATTCATGGAAGAAAAGAAGTACGCTTTTTTAGTCGAGGGATTTATCCATAAACAAAGTTTTTGGTTTTATGCTATTTCTTCAATCGCTTTAACGGTTCTAGTTTATTTTGCCGTCAAAGTCGATCCTTTTTTAGCTATTTCGGCTTCAATCGGCGCTTCCGCCTTCTTTATTACTGATGGCTTTAAAAAGAACGCGGAAGAAACGGAAAAACGCTTAATTTCCGGGCATATGAGCGCTTGGAGTAAGATAATTTATTTGGAAGTCCTAGACGCCTCTTTTTCGATTGACGGCGTAGTCGGTGCTTTCGCTTTCACTCTTTCCATACCCTTAATTATAATTGGCAATGGCATTGGAGCAGTCGTGGTTAGAGAAATGACAGTTAAAGGTATTGATTTAATTGCTAAACTGGCTTATTTGAAAAATGGCGCTATGTATTCAATTGGTATGCTTGGAGGTATTATGGTTTTAGAAAGTTTTGGTCGGGAATATCCTTTTTGGCTAGCGCCCCTTAATACTATCTTGCTTTTAGGCTTCTTTTTGTATCTTTCTTGGTTGGAAATCAATAATTTAAGGGATAATCGGAAATGGTGGCAAGTTTGGAGATAAAAAAGTCCCTTTTTACAGGGATTTTTTTAAACCTTTAATATTGGAGCTTGGCTTAATTTTTTGCTATAATTAGTAAGTATTAATCACATTAAAGCGATGAAAATAAAATCGATTAAACAGCTAAAGAATCTTAAGGGTAAAAGAGTCTTAATGAGGGCTGATTTCAATGTTCCCTTAACTAAAGATCGTAAAGTCGGTAAAAGTGAGGATTATCGTTTAATTAAAACTATCCCGACCATACAATACTTAAAGAAAAAAGGCGCTAAAATAATTATCATGGCTCATCTTGGCCGGCCTGACGGCAAGGTTAAAGCTGATTTACGACTTGATCCAGTTGCTAAACGTTTAAGCCAATTATTAGGGGAAAAAGTTTTGAAGAGCGATGAAATATTAGCTAAAAAAACTGACGCCCTGATTAATAAAATGAAAAACGGCGATGTTTTATTATTGGAAAATATCCGCTTTGAAGCGAGAGAGGAAAAAGCGGATAAAGGCTTTGCTAAAGAACTGGCGAAGTTAGGGGATATTTATGTTAATGACGGTTTTGCGGTTTCTCATCGCGATCAGGCTTCCGTTTCGGCTATTCAGGATTATTTACCGAGTTATGCCGGCCTCTTACTCGAGTCTGAAGTTTTAAATCTTACTAAAGCCTTAAAAAAGCCGAAACAGCCAATGATTACCATTATCGGCGGCGCTAAGATTTCCACTAAAATTAAGGTCATTAAGAATTTCTTGCCGGTTTCCTCGCGGATCTTGCTTGGCGGGGCTCTCGCCAATACAGTTTTGAATGTTTTAGGCGTTTCAACTGGAAAATCCCTTGTTGAGCCGGAAATGTATCCGATTATTAAGAAAATCAAATTATCCGATAATAAGTTAGTAGTACCTATTGACGGTGTTATGGCCAAGAGTTATGAGAGCAATAAGGGGCGAATTGACGCTATGGGAGATATTAAGAAAGATGAACTGGTCTTGGATATTGGGCCGGAGAGTATAAAACTTTATAAAGCGATATTAAGTAAAGCCAAGACAGTTGTTTGGAACGGTCCTATGGGCTTGATTGAAAAACCTGCTTTTGCTAAAGGAACGAAAGAATTGATTAAATTCCTTGCCTCTTCTAAGGCAGAAACGATTATCGGTGGCGGAGAAACTGTCCAAATGATTAGGAAAATGAAACTTGATGATAAGTTCGATTTTATTTCAACTGGCGGAGGAGCGATGTTGGAGTTTTTAGAGGGGAAGAAGTTGCCGGGGTTAAGGGGAGTTATAATGAGTAATAAATAATAAATAATTAAAAAAAATATGGAAAACACACAATTGTGCTGCGGGACAGATGGTAAATGCCATTGTCATATATTAAAGCATGTCGTTATGGTTATTTTAGCGGCCGTTCTAATTATTTATGTCGGACTATTGTCTTGGAACGCTTGGAAAAGCCATGATTATATCGGTAAATCTCCTGATTCTATCAATCAGATTACAGTAACGGGTACGGCAAAAATCAGCGCCACTCCTGATGTGGCGGCATTGTATATAGGAATTGTTAGTGAAGGAGTTTCTGTTAATGATTCTAAGAAAGGCGTAACGGAAAAAATGAACGCTATTATCGATGCTTTAAAAACGCAATTTAATATCGATGCTAAAGATATAAAAAGCGAAAATTTTAGTATTAGCCCGAAATATGATTATTCTAATGGCCGTCAAAATATCATCGGCTATTCAGTTAATCAAAGTGTTAGCGTTAAAGTCCGGGATTTCAGCAAGACAGGGGATATCCTAACTAAGGCGACTGAATTGGGCGCTAATACCGTTTCCGGCCCTAATTTCATTATTGATGATCCGGAAAAAGTTAAAGCGGAAGCTAGGATTCAAGCTATTGAACAAGCTAAATCTAAGGCGAAGATTCTAGCTGATCAAGTAGGTATAAAACTAGGTAAAATTGTTAATTTCTACGAAGGCGGATCAGAAATGCCGAATATGGCGTATGGGCTAGGCGGAGGCATGGGAGACAGTTTGGGGTTAGCTAAGTCAGTATCGGCGACGATTGAGCCGGGTACTCAGGATGTTCAATTGACAGTTTCAATTAGTTATGAGATTAAGTAGTACTATAAAGTAAGATATAATAATCAATATAATCGAAAATTAAAACTATGGCGAAGATAAAATCAATCACAGCCCGAGAAATCCTTGATTCCCGCGGCAATCCGACAGTTGAAGTCGAAGTTGTTCTTGATAATAAGAAAAAAGCTTGGGCGGCCGTTCCTTCCGGAGCTTCAACCGGCTCTTATGAAGCTCATGAGCTTAGAGACGGCGATAAAAAAAGGTATTCCGGCAAAGGCGTCTTAAAAGCGGTTAATAATGTCAATAAAATAATTGCTCCGAAGCTGATAGGGATGAATCCTAAAGATCAAAAGAAGATAGATCAGCTGATGATTAAGTTAGATGGTACGGAAACTAAATCAAAGTTAGGAGCTAATGCTATTTTAGGCGTTTCCTTGGCGGTTGCTAGAGTTGCCGCCGTTGAAAGTAATAAGCCCTTATATGATTATTTAAGAAAGAAATATTGGTCGGAAAAAAAGAAGTGGACTTTTCCCGTTCCAATGATGAATATTATGAATGGCGGTTCTCACGCCGGTTGGTCGATCGATATCCAAGAATTCATGGTTACGCCTCAGCAGAAAAATATTAAAGAAGCTGTAAGGTGCGGCGCCGAAATTTTTCATGCTCTTAAGAAATTATTATCAGCCGGAGGTTATCCGATTACGGTTGGTGATGAAGGAGGTTATGCGCCGAAGCTGGCCGGTAATGAGCAGGCCATG
This sequence comes from uncultured Gammaproteobacteria bacterium, assembly GCA_964512625.1. Lineage (GTDB taxonomy): Bacteria > Patescibacteriota > Patescibacteriia > 2-01-FULL-39-33 > 2-01-FULL-39-33 > CAZEKG01. The sequence continues at coordinate 12,828 of CAZEKG010000008.1, forward strand.
AGCCTTATTATCCAGGCTATCGTTGCAGCTGGCTATAAGTCTGGCAAGGATGTAAAGTTGGCTATTGATTCCGCTTCTTCGGAGTTTTTCAAAGGCGGCGTTTATGATATGATCGCTGATAAAAAGAAGCGTAAAGCCTCGGAAATGGTTGAAATGTACGGCGCTTGGGCTCAAAAATATCCGATTGAATCGCTGGAGGACGGTTTGGCTGAGGATGATTGGGATGGTTGGAAGTTATTGACTGAAAAACTAGGCAAAAAGATTTCTTTAGTCGGCGATGATTTATTCGTAACTAACCCGAAGCGCTTAGCAGAGGGTATTGAAAAGAAAGTTGGCAATGCGATTTTAATCAAACTTAACCAGATCGGAACGCTTACGGAAACTATCGATTGCATCAAGTTGGCTCAAAAGCATAAATTCAAAGTCGCTGTTTCTCATCGTAGCGGTGAAACAGTTGATGATTTCATTTCTGATTTATCAGTCGCTGCCGGTTCTGAATATATTAAGACTGGTTCGCTTTGCCGATCTGAGCGTATTGCTAAGTATAACCGCTTGATGGAGATTTGGGATGAAGTGGGAAGAAAATAATTAAAGTAATGAAAAAATAATAAGAGATCTGACTCATTATACTAGCTGAATAAATTATGCCCGCGGTAAAAAATAAAAAAAAGCTTGGTTCAAAAGTCCTACTTCTTATTCTTGACGGCTGGGGGATCGGCGCCAATGATGCTAGCAATGCTATCTATTTAGCGAAGACACCTTATTATGATTCTTTACTGAAAAAGTATCCTTGGACAAGTCTCTGCGCTTCGGGAAAGTGTGCTGGCTTGCCACCTAATCAGGTTGGCAATTCGGAAGCGGGCCATATTAATTTAGGCGCCGGTCGAGTAGTTGATCAGGATGTCGTTAAGATTTCTAAAGCTATAAATACGGGTGAGTTTTTTAAGAATCCGGCATTTTTAGCCGCTATCAATCATGCTAAAAAGAATAAGACAAATCTTCATATCATGGGGATGTTATCGAACGGTCAAAGCCCCCATAGCGATCCGGATCATCTTTTAGCTTTATTAACAATGACTCGCCAGCTTAAAGTTAAGAAGGTTTATTTGCATCTTTTTACGGATGGACGAGATTCGCCGCCAAGGTCTTCTTTAAAATCGATCGAAGCTTTGGAAAGATTTTTAAAGCCGAATGAAATTATTGCGACGGTTATCGGTCGCTTTTACGCCATGGATCGGAAAAAAGCCTGGGAAAGGACCGTTAGATCTTATAATGCCATGGTTTTTGATAAAGTTGAGCATATCGCGAAAAGTCCTCAGGAGGGGATTACTCGCGCTTATAATGCTAATATCACTGATGAATTCATCGAGCCGATTATTATTTATAAAAAAGGCAAAATGGTTGAGCGGATTAATAGTGGCGACGGTATTATTTTTTTCAATTTAAGATCCGATCGAGCGCGTCAATTAGCCAAGCCTTTTGTCCAAGATAAGTTCGAAGAAAAAAACCCTGGGACGCCTAAAAGAAAGAAGGTTTTAAAAGATATTGTTTTCGTAGCTATGACTGATTTCGGTCCGGACTTGGATGGAATCCTTTCCGCTTTCCCTTCTGAAGACTTGAAGAAAACTTTGCCGATGGTCTTAGCTAGTAAGAAGCAGATTTATATCGCTGAACGGGAAAAATACGCTCATGTAACGTTCTTTTTTAATGGCGGTTATGCGGATTTGGTTGATGGCGAAATAAGGTTCAATATCTCGTCGCCAAATGTCGATTCTTACGCAAAAACTCCAGCCATGTCAACGGCTAAGATAACTTCTAAGATTATTTCCAGTCTTAGTAAATATGATTTTATTTGCGCTAATATAGCTTGTCCGGATATGATCGGCCATACTGGAGACATGGAGGCGGGAATCAAGGCGGCGGAGGCGGTTGACAGGCATCTTAAAAAGATTGTTTCTGAAGCCTTGAAAAACAAGGCCAGCTTGATAATAACCGCTGACCATGGTAATCTGGAATATATGCTTAACCTTAAAACAGGCGAAATAATTACCGAGCATACAACTAATCCCGTCCCCATTATATTTGTCGGTCAAAACTTTAAAGCAGGCGATAGGATTAGAAAAAAAGGCGTTTTAGGGGACGTGGCGCCGACAATTCTTAAGCTTTTAGATATTAAAAAGCCGAAAGAAATGAAGGGCCTTAGTCTAATATAGTTATTTATTGAAAAAATATTTATGTCAAAAATACCTAAGCCAGTCGTTTTGATGATTCTTGATGGTTGGGGAATCGCACCGGCTTCTCGCAGTAATGCTATTACTCAAGCTAAAACCCCGACAATAGACGGGCTGATAAAAACTTATCCAGCCATGACTCTTCAGGCTTCTGGCGAAGCGGTTGGTTTGTCTTGGGGAGAAATTGGCAATAGCGAAGTCGGCCATCTTAACTTAGGTTCCGGCAAGCTGGTTTATCAAAATCTTCCAAGAATCGATAAGTCTATAACCGATGGTTCTTTTTTTACCAATGAAAAATTCTTAGGCGCTATTGAACATGCTAAAAAGAAAAAATCAAAGATCCATCTTATCGGGTTGGCTTCCTCCGGCGGCGTCCATAGTTCAATCGAACATTTATACGCTTTAATAGAGTTATGCTCAAGAGAAAAGGCTAAAGAAGTTTATACTCATCTTATTCTTGACGGACGCGACATGCCTTTTAATTCGGGTATTGATTTCGTGCAAAAAATAAAACAAAAATCGGAAGAATATAATTTGGGTCAAATAGCCAGTATCTCCGGTCGTTTTTATGCTATGGATCGAGACAATCATTGGGAGCGGGTAGTTCTCGCTTATAATGCTATGGTCAAAGGCGAATCGGAGGCGAAGTTCGAGGATCCGTTAGAGGCGGTCAAGGCTTCGTATGATAAGAAAGTTTATGATGAAGAATTCGTTCCAACGGTCATAACCGAAGATGATAAGCCGGTAACGAAGATAGAAGAAGGAGATTCGATTATTTTCTTCAATTTTCGAGCCGATCGTGCTAGGGAAATCACCAAGGCTTTCGTTCTTCCAGGTTTTGATAAATTCCCAAGAGATTATTTGAAAGAGATCGATTTTGTAGCTATGACCGAATATGAAAAGGATTTGCCGATGGAAGTCGCTTTTCCTCCGGAACAAATCGAGGAACCACTGGCTAGGGTTTTATCCGAGGCGGGCTTGACTCAGCTTCATGTGGCGGAAACAGAAAAATACGCCCACGTCACTTTTTTCTTTAATGGCGGAAAAGAAGATCAGTTCAAGGGCGAGGAAAGAATCTTAGTTCCTTCGGCCAGGGTCGCTTCTTATGCGGAGAAACCAGAGATGTCAGCTAAAGAAATAACCAAGAAGACTATTGAAGCTATTATGACTGATAAGTATGATTTTATAGTTTTAAATCTAGCTAACGGCGACATGGTTGCTCATACTGGTGATTTAAAGGCCTCTATTAAGGCTTGTGAAGTTGTTGATTCCTGCGTGAAAAAACTTATCGAGGTGATTCTTGGTAAGGATGGCGTCGCTTTCATTACCGCTGATCATGGCAACGCCGAGGAGCTGATCAATATGCAATCAGGCAAAATAGATAAGGAGCATAGCACTTATCCAGTTCCGTTATTAGTTATTGGTAATCAATGGGAGGGTAAGACCGGCGGAGTCGCCGAGGTTCCTAATTCTGATTTAAGCCTTGTCCAGCCTTCTGGTATTTTGTCTGACGTGGCGCCGACTATTTTAAAGGTTATGGGCATAAAACAGCCGAAAGACATGACTGGCACCCCTCTTATTTAGAAGTAAAAAATAGCGTATCGATAAAAGAAGGCGGATTAAGCGCCTTCTTGATTTTTTAGCCTTAAAATGGTATTTTAAAATCATATGTTAGAAGGAAAATTTAAAAGATTTACCGCGATATTTCCGGCATTATTAGTTATTCTTACTTTTATTGTCGTTTTTAGTCTTTCCATTTTTTTACCCTTATGGGCTATTTATTTTGTTATGGCCTTTGTTATTTATTGGATTTTAAGGCTTTTTTATATGATGGTTTGGCTTCTGACTTCCTGGTTTAAGTATTTAAGGGAAAGTAAAATGGATTGGGAGGTAGAACTTAAGAAGCTTGATAAGGATTATCGGGAGTATTACCATGTTATAACTTACCCGACTTACGGAGAGCCTTATGAAGTCGTAGAAAGATCCTTTGAGAAATTATTAGCGACTGATTATGATAAGGATAGAATGATTGTCGCTTTAGGAGGCGAGGGAAGAGTTGAAAAGAGCTTTCTTGAAATAGCTGAAAAGATAAAAGCCAAGTACGGCGATAAGTTCTTAAAATTATTGATTACGGTTCATCCGCCGGCCGCTGACGAGCTTCCTGGTAAAGGTTCGAATGTCCATTATATGGAACAAAACTTGAAAAAAGTCATTGATGAGATGGGACTTGATTATGAGAAGGTAATCGTTTCTTGTTTCGATATCGAGACCTTGCCGAGTCCTAATTATTTTTCTTATCTGACTTATAAATACCTGACCCATCCCAATCCGACTCACGCTAGCTATCAACCACTCATCCTTTATAACAACAATATTTGGGAATCCAATTTTATTATTAGAGTCGCGGCTTCGGCGACGACTTTTTGGCTTTTAACTGACATGTCCCGTCCGGAAAGGCTGTTTACTTTTTCTTCCCATAGCATGAGCTTTAAGATGTTGTATGATGTCGGCTTTCATGACAAGACAATCGTTACCGAGGATTCAAGAATTTTCCTTCAGGGGTTTGTCCGTTATAACGGTGATTATGAAGTTGTGCCGATGTTTACGACCCTTTCCATGGATACGGTCTATATAGGCAATGCTTGGAAAAGCTTTATTAATCAGTATAAGCAAATGCGTCGCTGGGCTTGGGGCGTAGAGCATTTTCCTTGGATGTGGGATAATTTTTTCGGCGCTAAAGCCAATAAAAACATTCCTTTTTGGAAAAGGCTTAAATTCCTTTGGTTCCAAACAGAAGGCATGTATTCTTGGGCGACTGCTCCCTTAATCATTCTTATTGTTGGTCGTTTACCGCTTTGGGTTGCTTCTGGAGCTGATAAATCAACTGCTTTTCTCCAAAACGCCCCAAGAACTCTCGAAACGCTCATGTTGATCGGTATGATCGGCTTAGTTTTGAATTCTATCATGTATACTTTTATGTTGCCGCCGAAACCCAATCAATATAGTCGGGTGAATTATTTAGTTATGGTTTTGCAATGGGTGGTTTTTCCTTTTACGATGGTGATTTTCGGCTCTATTCCTGCCATTGAATCCCAAATAAGATTGATGTTGGGCGGAAAATATAAGTTAGGTTTTTGGGTGACTGAGAAAAAAGTTTAATAATATGGAAGATAAAAATTTACCAAAAGTAACTATTCAAATTGTAACCTGGAACAGCTATCGCTATCTTCCGGATTGCTTGCGCTCCATTTTTGATCAGACTTATCGCGATTTCCAGTTAGTCGTAATCGATAATAATTCCCAGGATAATTCCGTAGATTTCATTAAAAAGAATTATCCGGAAGTGGCAGTTTTCCGAAATAATCGCAATCTCGGCTTTTCTAAAGCTAACAATCAAGGCATTAAGCTATTCAGTTCGCCTTATGTAGTTTTATGCAATCCTGATATCATTCTTAAGCCCGATTGGCTAGATAAGATCATGGCTGAGGCGGAAGCGCCGGAAAACGAGCATATTGGCGCTTTCGGTGGTAAGCTTTTAAAGCTTGAGCCGGGAGAGTGGGAGACTGAAGGCCCAAAGGAAACCGAGCTGATCGATTCCTGCGGTATAAAGATCTTTAAGAATCGTCGGGCTATCGAGATTGGAGCCGGACAATTCAGCTCCGCTTATACGAGTCGGATGGAGGTTTTTGGCCATAGCGGCGCCTTAGTTTTGTTTAAGAAGCAGGCTTTGAATGATTGCTTGATTAAGACTAAAAACAATCCTAACGGCGAATATTTTGATGAAGATTTTTATGTTTATAAGGAAGATGTCGATTTAGCTTGGCGTTTGCAACTCATGGGTTGGAAAGCTTTATTTATTCCTGAGGCCGAGGCCTTCCACGCGCGCTCGCTTTCCGGATCGGAAACCAAGGGACTAATTAAAACCTTGAAAAAAAGGAAAACACAATCATCTTTTTCTCGTTTTTATTCTTATCGCAATCATATCTTATTGATGATTAAAAACGACCGCCTTTCCCAATTCTTAGCTTCTTTCTTCATGATATTTTGGCTTGAATTGAAAAAATTGCTGTTCGTTATATTCTTTGAATGGAGTAGCTTGAAGGCTTGGCCTCAAATAATCAGGCTATGGCCAAGGATGATTTCAAAAAGAAGGATTATCCTAAAGCGGGCGAAAGTTAATAAGGAAGAAATGAATAAATGGCTTAAAGATTAGTATGCAAATATCAATCATCATCAATAATTATAAAACTAAAGGCTTGCTGAAGCAGTGTCTTAGAGGAATTTATCTTTATCCGCCGAGTTGCGAGTTCGAGGTTGTAGTAGTCGATAATAATTCCGGCGACGGCTCGGTGGAAATGGTTAAGGAGTATTATCCGCAAGTCAAGTTGATCGCCAGTTCGGAAAATCTCGGCCATCATAAAGGCAATAATTTAGGCATCAAGAATTCCAGCGGTAAGTATGTTGTCATTTTAAATACTGATATTGCTATCTTGGATCACGCCATAGACAAGATGTATCAGTTTATGGAAGAAAATGAAAAAGCCGCCATTGTCGGGCCAAGGTTAAAAAATCCGGATGGTTCGACCCAAATGTCTTGCATGCGTTTTCCGAAACCAATGGTGCCGATATATCGCAGGACTTTCCTCGGCAAGATGCCGTTTGCTAAGAAGGCGATCGACGATTACTTAATGACTGATTTTGATCATAACACGACAAGAAAAGTAGATTGGCTCTTAGGGGCTTGTGAGATGGTCAGGCGCTCAGCAATCGAAAAAGCCGGTTATATGGATGAGGATTTATTCCTTTATTTCGGGGATGTGGCTTGGTGTAAGAAGTTTTGGGATAACGGGTTAGAAGTTTATTACTATCCCGAAGCGGAGATAATCCATTATCATAAGCGGGAGTCGGCGCAGAGTGGCGTTTTTTCGAGAATTTTTTGGATCCATATCCTTGACTGGCTTAAATATTTAAAAAAATACCATAAAAAATAAAATGATTTTCAAAAAGAAAGAAAACAATCTTCAGCCGAATTTTATGCAATACGGCTTAAAACCGAAAAGGCAAGCCTCTAATTGGATTAAAGGTTTGACTATCTTCGGTTCCATTCTTTTGATTTTAGCTTTATTTATTATGGTGCCGTTAGCTGTGGCCGGAGCTTTTATCGGCGTTAATTTAACCAATGCCAATAAACAAGTTGATGATCTTTGGCAGTCTTTAAAAACCGAAAATTGGTCGGCAGTAGAAACGAATTTAATCGGTTTAGAAAGTAATATCGATCAAATAGACTATCGGCTTGGCGGCCTAGGCCTAGTTCTTTATTGGCCGTCGATTGGCGATAAGGTTAAAGTTTCCCGGCAATTCCTTGGCGCTTCTTCCGATTTATTAGATGGTTATGGCAAATTATTCAATTTTATTAAAAATCTTGATTCTCAGCTCAAGCTTGATAATTCCAATCTTGATTTAAGCAGTCCTCAGGTTAGAAAGGCCTTACTTCAATCAATCGAGAATAATCAAGCGACCTTTGCGGAAATCAGAGGCGGTATAGATAAGGCGAAGCTTAAATTATCGGGGATAAACGCAGAGGAGATAATCGGCTTAGGTAAAGATAAATTGTTGGAGATAAATAGCCTTCTCAATCAGGCGGTCAGCGGTTCGGAAATGATGCTGCCAATAGTTACTAAGCTTCCTAAGCTTTTAGGCCTTAATCAAGAACGAAATTATTTATTGATTTTTCAAAACAATACAGAATTGCGTCCGACCGGAGGCTTTATCGGCAGTTACGGCATAATAACGATTGAAAATGGAGATATAAAAGGCATTTTTACTGATGATGTGTATAATCTTGATAAGTTTTCTGAGGGTAAGTTAAGTATTCCGGCGCCGGCGCCTATGATTCGATATAATAGGATCAAGGATTGGTATTTGCGCGACGCCAATTGGTCGCCCGATTGGCCGACTTCGGCGCGGCAGATCGTTTGGTTTTTCAATATTGAGCGGACTAATGCCGGTTTGGCTCCTATTAAGCTAGATGGTGTAATTGCTATAACGCCCGATGTAGTTTCCGATCTTTTAAATGTCGTGGGCCCGCTAGTTATTGATGGACAAACTTTGCACGCCGATAATTTTACGCGGGAATTGGAAATGTTAGTTGAATTTGAATACGCTAAAAAAGGAATTAGTAAGGAGAATCGCAAAGAAGTGATAAACGATATCAGTAAAATTCTCTTAGGCCGGATTACTAGCTTAGCGCCTAAGGATTATTTAAGGATTTGGCAGATTTTTAAAAATAGTATCGATGAAAAACATATCCTCGTTTATTTAACGGATACAGAAATGCAAAAGTATTTCGCGGATCAAAATTGGTCCGGAGAAGTTAAGGGATCGGAAGGCGATTACGCTATGGTTATTGATGCCAATTTGGCAGCCTTAAAAACCGATCAAGCCATTAAGCGTTCGATAGATTATAAATTGAAAGTTGATGATCAGGGAGATTTGATTTCCAGTTTGCGGGTTACTTATAAACATACCAGCAAGTATGTCAAAGACCTTATTTCCAATTATCGGACTTATACCAGGGTTTATCTTCCAGCCGGTTCGACGGTCATCAAAGCGTCTTTGATTGATGACCAAGGACGGGAAGAAAATCTAGGCCTAAATAGTTTGGAAATTAAGGATGAATTAGGAAAAACTTCAGTCGCGGTATTTTTAACGGTTGAGCCAGAAAGGAGTAAAACGCTTAAATTAGAGTATAAATTGTCGGAGAATATCCGCAGTCAATATGAAAACGGCATGTATAAATTCCTTGTCCAAAAACAGCCAGGCACTAATGGACATAATCTAAAAATTGAATTAGACTTTAGGAGAAATATCTCGGCCTATGTCGGGCCTAGCAAACCGGCCTATTTTAAAGGCAAGAGCATTTCATTTACGACTGATTTAAAAGTTGACAGGGAGGTTAAGATTAAATTTTAAAATGTTATGATATTAAGAAAAATCGGCATTGATCTCGGTACGACCAATGTTCTAGTTTATGTTCCCAAGAGAGGGGTAGTAATAAACGAGCCGTCGGTAGTCGCTATTTCCAGCATTGATAAGAAGATTATCGCTGTCGGCCTTGAAGCTCGCGAGATGATCGGCCGGACTCCTGATTCTATTATCGCTCAAAAACCTCTTAAAGAAGGGGTTATTGCTGATTATAAGATAACTGAAGCGATGTTAAGGTATTTTATTAATAAAGCGCTTGGCGGTGTTAGGCTTTTTCGTCCGGAAGTCATGGTTGCGGTTCCGGCTGGCATTACCTCGACGGAAAGAAAAGCGGTTATTGATGCGACTATCGCCGCTGGCGCTAAAGCTGCCTATATCATTAAGGAGCCGATTGTTGCCGCTATCGGCGCCAATATCCCGATCGGTTCGGCTTCCGGTCATATGATTATCGATATTGGAGGCGGAACTTCCGAAATCGCGGTTATTTCGCTTGGGGGTATTGTTACTTCGACTTCGGTCAGGATCGGCGGGACGAAGTTGGACAGCGCTATTATTGAATTCGTAAGGAAGAAATATAACTTGGCGATCGGAGAAAGAATGGCCGAGGAAATAAAAATCAGGATCGGTTCGGCGACTATTCTTGATGAAAAGCTATATATGGATATTAGAGGGCGGGATATGATTCTCGGTTTGCCGAAAACCGTAACTATTAATTCCGATGATATTACTGATGCGATTCAGGCGGAGATGGAGGGGATTATCAATGCGGTTAAAGGAGTCTTGCATAATACGCCGCCGGAGCTTTCGGCTGATGTGATTGATAAAGGGATCGTTATGTCTGGCGGAACTAGCTTATTAAGGAATATTGATAAATTAATTGCTAAGGCGACTGGTGTTTCCGCTTATGTGGCGGATGATGCGTTGTTTTGCGTCGCTAAGGGGACGGGTATTGCTCTTGATAATTTAGAGATGTATAAGAGGAGTATTTTAGCGACGAAATAATTTGATTATCAATTCTTTGTTTTTACTTTTTCTTTTTTAAAGCTCGAAAATACAAATAAAATATAATAATTTGCTCAAAAATAATTCAAGCCCGGAACGCTTAGTAGCATTCCGGGCTCGTTTGTTTTTAGAGTCTTCTCGCTCAGAGGCGATTGACTCAT
>CAZEKG010000008.1:23305-27630 GCA_964512625.1 uncultured Gammaproteobacteria bacterium
GAGAACTAGGGGTTAGGCCGAAGGCCGCATAGCCAGGCTATGCCGACAAGGACTGCCGCCACAATAACGGAGCCGATGATGCCTTTCCAGTCGATGACCCCTTCGGGATTCGCCGGCTTTTCGGATTTCTTCATAGTCCTTCCTTCCTTTTCCTCCGACTTGACGTCGGAATGTTCAATTGTCATGGAACGATAATAAGCCGGGATTCGGCTCATTTCACTATCATTATAGCACAAGTAGATTATTTTGTCAAGTATTTTAACTTAATTAAGCTAAATAGTATCTAAAATTAGTCTAAATTTAGAGATTTGAGTTTTGGGTGGGGATTGGGTATAATAAAGGAGTCTTTTGACTTCTCTAATAACCAATCTATGACCATAGGCATCGACGCTTCGCGCGCCAACAAAGAAAATAAAACCGGTACGGAATGGTACTCGTTTCATATTATCGAAGAGTTAAAGAAAACCGCTCCCAAGGAAGTTAAGTTTCGACTTTATACTAATGAGCCTCTTAAAGGCGCTTTAGCCAAGTGTCCGGAAAATTTTCAACAGCGAATCCTTAGTTGGCCGCCGAAATACCTTTGGACTCAGCTACGGCTTTGGTTCGAGTTGATTATTAATCCGCCGAATGTCCTTTTCGTTCCGGCCCATACGATTCCTTTCTTGCCAATCAGAAAAAAAACAAGAGTCTGCGTCAATGTTCATGATGTCGGCTTCAAGCGCTTCCCTGAATTATATAAGCCGATCCAGGTTTATTATCATGATTTGACCATGAGAAAAATCAAGAATCGCGCTGATGTCATTATTACCATCTCTGAATTTTCTAAGAAAGAAATCATGGAGCTTTACGATATTGAAGAGAAAAAAATCGCCGTCGTTTATCTTGGTTATGACGAAGCTAAGTATTATCAAAGAGCTTTAGGAGAAGCTGGAGATGTTTTAAGTAAGTATAAAATTTCCGAACCTTATCTTCTTTATGTCGGCCGATTAGAAAAGAAGAAAAATATCGGCAACATGATTAAGGCCTTTGCGCTCGCTAAAGATCATTTATTGGAAAAAAACGATGGCGGTTTTCATAATCTTAAGTTAGTCTTGGCGGGGGCGAGCGGTAATCAATATGAATTGGTAAAAAGCATTATTGCCGAGTATGGGCTTGAAACGGAGGTTCTTCTTCCGGGTTATATCGAGGAAGAAGATTTGCCGGTTATTATTTCTAAGGCCAGCCTCTTTCTTTTTCCGACGCTTTATGAAGGTTTCGGCTTGCCGATTATCCAGGCTATGGCTTGTGGAACGCCCGTTCTAACTTCCAATATTAATCCGCATATGGAAATTGCCGGCGAGGCGGCTGCTTTCGCCGATCCCAACAGTCCTGAGAAAATGGCCGATAAGATAATAGAGCTTGTAAATGAAGAAGGCTTAAGATTAAAAATGATTGAGAAAGGCTTGGAACGGGTTCGGCAGTTTACCTGGTATAAAACCGCGGAGGCGATTTTTAAGATCTTGTCCTCGAAAGAAAATTAAAGCGGCGATAATTAAGATGTGTTATAATTAATCCATGGAAGCGATTGAATTTAAAGAGAATTGGTCTATTTGCGGACATGAAAAAAATGTCCAATTTCTTCGTTCCGGAGTAAAGAATAAAAACTTGGCTCACGGCTTGCTCTTTACCGGGCTAAGCAACTTAGGAAAGTTAACTGTAGCAAAAAAGCTGGCCGCCGCCGTCCTTTGTTCGAAAAAAAAAGAGGGCGAGCCCTGCTTGGAATGTTTCGATTGCCGGCAAGTTGAGCATTTATCCCACCCCGATCTTTTCTTAATTGAAAAGGAAATCGATGAGAAGACGGGAAAGCAAAAAAGGTCTATTTCCGTCAATCAAGTCAGGGATTTAAGAACGAGGCTTCAGCAAGGCTCACTTCTTGGCGGGTACAAAGTAGCGATAATTCCTGAAGCTCAGCATCTAAACCTTAACGGCGCTAACTCGCTTTTAAAAATCTTGGAGGAGCCGGGCGTAAAAACTCTCATTATTCTTATCGCTCCCGATGAATCGATGCTGCCCAAGACGGTCGTTTCTCGCTGTCAAACGATAAGATTCCTACCGGTCGCTTCGAAAAAGATGGAAAAATATTTATCAGTTAAAATGAAGCTGGCGGAAGAGGAAGCTAAAATCATTTCTAGGCAAGCTCTTCTTCGTCCGGGATTGGCGATCAGCCTTGCTCGGGATAGGCAATATCGCTCGGAAATAAATGAGCAAACGGCTTGGTTTTTCAGCCTTATCAGTTCCGATCTTGGCCGGCGATTTGAAATAGCGGAGGATAAATTTGTTTTGGGTACTGATGATAATATTAATTGGCAAAAAATATCCGATATCTTATCAGTTTGGAAAGCTGTTCTAAGGGATCTATTGCTTTTTAAGACCGGAAACGAAGCTCGATTGGCTAATCTTGATTTTACCGAAGCTTTAAGTAGTAATGCCGCAGAGGTGAGCCTTAATCAATTAAGGCATTGGTCTAAGTCGATCCAAGAAACAGAAAGAATGCAATCGATGAGCATCGGAGCTAAAAATGCTTTTGATAACTTAATTATAAAAATATGAGAAATTTAAAGTTCATGGCGATTCTTGGCGTTTTACTTATTACGCCTTTTATCCTTTCCGGCTGTACTGTCGGAACAGCTAAAAAAACTTCTTTGCCTGACGGTGGCCTTTGGAAGTCCTCCGATAACGGCAAGACTTGGAGTCAATCGGTCAGTATGCCGACAATTAGCGGTAAGCCGATTAGGCTTGATAAGGCGGAAATTTCTCGCATTGTTTTCGATTCCCAGGATCCGGCCGCCGTTTATTTATCAACAAACAATTACGGCATCATTTATTCTTATGATTCGGGAAAAACTTGGAATCAATTCAAGCAGCTCAATTCAGGAACGGTAAAATCGATAGCCGTTGATCCGAAGAATAAATGCCTTATTTACGCTTTGAATAAGAATGTCATTTATAAGACCGTCGATTGCGGACGGGAATGGAAAAATATTTATTATCATCAGAATCAGGAAGTGGTTTTAAATGACATCGCTATCGATCCTAATAATTCTTCGATAATCTTTGTCGTTAATTCCTCGGGTGAAATATTAAAAAGCCTTAACGCCGGAGCTTCCTGGGACGCTTCTTATCGGCTTAAGGATAATATCCTTGATCTTTTAATTGATCCTCGCGATAGTAGGTTGGTTTATGCGGCAACAGCTAAGAGTGGTATTTTTAAGACGGTCGATGGCGGGGTTATTTGGGCTTCTTTGGGCGAGGGCTTGAAATCATATTCCGGCAGTCAGGGTTATGTTAAAATGATCTTTGATTCAGCGGTTAAAGACAGTTTGATTTTTATTTCCAAGTATGGCATGCTGAAAACCGGTAACGGGGGCGTCAGCTGGTCCATCATTGACCTTTTGCCGGCGCCAAAATCGACCGCCATTTATTCCTTAGCGATCAATCCTAAGAATAGTAATGAGATTTATTATACGACGGCGACTACTTTAGTTTCTAGCGCCGACGGAGGTAAGACTTGGACTTCTTCCAAACTTCCTTTTACTAAGTTGCCGAGCGCTTTAGCGGTTGACCCCGCTAACGGCAGCAATTTATTCTTAGGTACGGTAAATCCAGCTAAATAAATTAATTAGAAAAATAATATGAGTATTATCAGCCAGCATATTGAAAAATTCGATAAGGCTTTGGATCATTACAAGCAGGACATTGCTACGATCAAAGTCGGCCGAGCCAATGCCGCCATCTTAGATAATGTGCGAGTCGAGGCTTACGGCGCTAAAACGCCATTGAATCAAGTCGCTTCCGTTTCCGTTCCGGAGCCCAGGATGATTATCGTCCAGCCTTGGGATAAGACGGTTATTAAGGAAATCGAAAAAGCGATCATTGAAGCTGATTTAGGCCTTAATCCTTCTAATGAAGGCGATAAGATCAGGATCAATATTCCTCAAATGACAGAAGAAACCCGTAAGAATGCCGTTAAGATCCTCAATCAAAAAACCGAGCAGGCCAGGATTGTCGTCCGATCAGTTCGAGATGAGATTAGGGATGAGATTATGGAAGCGGAGAAGAATAAAGAGTTCGGCGAGGATGAGAAGTTTAGGCTTTTAGAAGAACTTGATAAGAAGACGGGGGAGTTTAATGATAAGATTAAGGCTTTGTCGGAAGAGAAGGAAGAGGAAATAATGACGGTGTAGGCAGGCTTAATCCGGGATCTAGGTTGTATTTTTCCTCCCCTTACCAAGGGGAGGTTAGGAGGGGTTTGCCGATGATTCCTTATTCTTACTTTTTCTTTTTTA
>CAZEKG010000009.1:0-20759 GCA_964512625.1 uncultured Gammaproteobacteria bacterium
TATCCGGACTTCCTAAACAAGTTATTATTTCCAATACTCAAGTCCATCAAGCACTCCAAAAATCAGTTGAACAGATATTAGATACCATTAAATCGACCCTGGAAACGACGCCGCCGGAATTGGTTTCCGATATTTATCAGAAAGGCATAATCTTGACCGGCGGTACGGCTCAGCTAAAGGGCTTAGCCGATTATATTTCTCAGGATATTAAAATTCCCGTTCATGTGGCTGACGATTCCCAAACTTGCGTCGTTAGGGGATTAGGCTTCATTCTTGATAATGAGGGTTTGCTCCAGGATATTGTCGTACCCTCATCTCAGTAAAATTTAATTTATCAGTATGGGCAAGACCATTAAAATTACCATTGCCAGTTTTGGAATTATAGTCGTCCTGATAGTTTTTAATTTTCTCGGCTGGCTGAAGCCGATAGAAAATCTTGTTTTTTACGCCTTAACTCCCGTTCAAAAGACTTTTTACGGCTTGGGCGAAAGTTTCAGGTCGATTCAGAGCGATTGGCTGTTAAAAAGGAAACTCCTAGGGGAGAATGCCGGCTTAAAAGAGCAGTTAAAAAAATCCTTAGTCGATCAGTCGCTAATTAATAGCTTAAGCGAGGAAAATCAATTATTGAAAAAAGATTTGAAGTTCGTTGCCGAAAGAAAGATTAATTTTCTTTCCGCGCAAATCATTACCGGAGTTTCCGATCCGCTTTCTCAATCGATTATTATCAATCGCGGCGCTAAAGACGGCGTAACGAGAGGCTTGGCAGTTACTGCCGAGGGAGGGATTATGATCGGCAAGGTTATTGATGTTTCCGATTATTTCAGTAAAGTCCTACTTTTGACGGATAATAAAAGCACTGTCGCCTCAACCGTCCAAAATACCGATCGAACGTCTGGACTGGTCGAAGGCCAATTTGGCTTAAGCTTTTCTATGACTAATATTCCCCAGGATCAGCCGATCAAGGAAGATGATTTAGTCGTAACCTCAGGCTTGGAAGGTCAAATACCGAAGAATTTATTGATTGCCAGGGTCGAAAGAGTCAATCAAAAAGAAAATGAAATCTTCAAGACGGCCATTTTAAAACCGATTGCCGATTTCAACAACTTAAGCGATGTTCTAGTTATCCTACCTAACTAGCTGATTCTTATGAAAATAAAATATCTCATCCTCGCTTTGTTTTTTATTTTTGTGGCCGTCACTCAAACGGCTCTTTTCGGCTCGTATAATAAGATCATGGCTAATGCTAATTTGCTTCTTGTTGTTATGATCATTATGATCAGTTTCAGGGAGATTCCTAAAGCCTTAGTAGCTATATTCGTCGGCGCTGTCATTCTCGATATTTATTCCGGTTTGCCTTTCGGTATTTTTCTCTTGACCTATCTTTCGACTTTGGCGGTCATTGAATTTTCTTTTTTGAATTTTTTTACCAATTATTCGCTTTACTCTTTGATTTCTCTTGGCGTGATCGGGATTTTAGCTTATAATTTCTTTTTTTGGATTTTCAGCGGCATTTTTTTCTTAGCCGGAATGACAACTTTTTCTTTCGGGCAAGGAGTTTGGACGGATATAATTATTCAATTATTCGAACTCCTGGTCATGATGCTTTTAGCTCATTATTTCTTAAGTAATTGGTTCAAGCGCTTCAATCCGCTATTTTTAAAGTCATGAATGAGAATAAAGCTGACAATTATTTCTTTGAAACGAAGAATATCAATCTCCAATCCGGACGTTCTAAAAGCTGGGTCGAGGAGAGTTTTGATTTCTCTGGCGAGGCCGGCTCGGGTAGCCATTATTTAAGCCTCTCGCTACCGAAGAAAAAGATTTTATTTTTCTTATTATTCATCGTGCTCGGCTGGGGCGCTCTTTTAGGCAAAGGTTTTTATCTTCAAGTCGTAAAAGGCGATTATTATTTTTCGCTGGCGGAGGATAATAGGACGAAAGTCGATTATACGAAAGCGCGGCGGGGAATAATTTATGATCGCAATCATAAGCCCTTAGTCCAAAATGTTTCCGGCTTTTCTCTTTTTATTGTTCAGGCGGAGCTGCCGAAAGATGAGGGCGCGAGAAAATGGGTTATTGAGCAAACAGCCAATATCACCGGCTTGAAGTATGAAGAAATAATGAAGCTACTCGAGGATAATAAGAAGTTTTTTTATCAGCCGGTCGCTATCCAAACAGGTATAGATTATGAGCGGGCTATGGCGCTAAAAATAATGAGCTCTGACTTGATGGGAGTAAGATTGGAATCTGATTTTTGGCGCAAATATCTTTATAACGAAAGCATGTCGCATATTCTCGGGTATGTCGGGAAAATCAGCGAAGACGAATATGAAAAGAATAGTGTTAATTATCTTTTGAATGACAATATCGGTAAAAGCGGTTTAGAGAAGTTCTATGAATCGGGCTTGAAAGGCGTCCATGGCCAAAGGCGGATCGAGGTTGACGCTTTCGGTCGCGAGAAGAAAATCATCGCCCAGAATGATTCGATAGACGGCAGCAGCTTAGTCCTTTCGATTGATGCGCCGCTGCAGGAAAAAGTTTACCAGCTTTTAAAAGATAAGTTTAATAATAAAAAAAATGCCGTCGTCATCATCAGTAATCCCCAAAACGGCGAGATTCTTTCTTTAGTCGATTATCCGAGCTACGACAATAATCTTTTTGCTAAAGGCATTAGTCAAGTTGATTATCAAAAGCTTTTAGATGATAGTAATAAGCCTTTATTTTCCCGCGCCGTCTTAGGCGAATATCCCTCTGGCTCGACTATTAAGCCGGTCATGGCTATTGCCGCTTTAGAAGAGAAGATCGCCAATATCAATACGACGGTAAATAGTGTTGGCGGCATCCATATTGGCCAATGGACTTTTCCGGATTGGAAAGCGGGAGGTCATGGTACTACTAATGTTATAAAAGCTATTGCTCAATCAGTTAATACTTATTTCTATTATATCGGCGGCGGTTATGGCGATTTTAAAGGTTTGGGCGTCGAGCTGATTGATAAATATTTAACGCTTTTCGGCATCGGCGAAAAAACTGGTATTGATCTTCCAAGCGAAAAAACCGGCTTTGTTCCAACCGAGGAATGGAAAAAGAAAGTAACAGGGCAGCCCTGGTATATCGGCGATACTTATCATCTTTCAATCGGCCAGGGCGATCTCTTAGTTACGCCTTTACAAATCAATTCTATTACTGCGACGATAGCCAACGGCGGCACTTATTACAAACCTCGGCTAGGCAATCAGATAATAACTCCCGACGGCCAAGTTAAAGAGATCCAGCCAGAAATCATTAAAAAGGATTTTGTCAGCGCACAGAGCGTTCAAATCGTCCGCTCCGGCATGCGGGAGACGATTTTAAGCGGTTCAGCTCGCAGTTTAGGCGTTTTACCTATTGCTATTGCTGGTAAAACAGGAACGGCCCAATGGAATAGTAATAAATCCAATCATGCCTGGTTTACGACTTTTGCGCCTTATGATAAGCCGACTTTTTGTATTACAATCTTAGTCGAGGAAGGCGTGGAAGGCAGTACAGTCGCGGTTCCGATCGCTAAGGATATTTATCAGTATTGGTTTGTGGATAGGCAGGGCGGGCAGTTAATTGATGCGAATATCCCGTCTATTGACAAGAAGAAATAATTAGGGTATTCTTAACCTTATCGGTTTTAAAGAATTCAAACTTAAAAAAACAAAAAAAATAATAATTTTAGATAAACATGAAAGACAATTACATTTCCCAAGAAGGGCTTGAAAAATTAATTAAGGAACGTGAAATCTTAGTTAACATTGATCGTCCGGAAGTCATAGACAGGATTACTAAAGCCAGGGATCTTGGAGATCTTTCTGAGAATGCGGAATATCATGATGCTCGAGAAAAGCAAAGTTTTATAGAAGGCCGAATTCAGGAGCTTGATTCTTTAATTAAGAATGCTATTATCATTGAAAAGACAAAATCCGATAAAGTCGCTCTTGGCTCGACTGTACATGCCTCCTGCGATAACGGAGTTACTCTTAAATATACGGTTGTCGGTCCGAGCGAAGCTGATCCGGCTAAGGGTTTTATTTCTCATGAGTCGCCTTTGGGCCGAGCTTTTATCGGCAAGGGAGTCGGCCATGAGTTCGAGCTTAATGTGCCGGCGGGATTAATGAAATGTCGGATAGATAAAGTGGAATAGGAAAAATTGAAAGTTTAAAAATCAAAGATAAAAATTATTTCCGCCTTTTGGCGGGTTGATCAGTTAAAGAAGGCCATAAGAAATTAAGGTCTTTTTTAAAAACAAAAAAACAGCCCTGCGGCTGAGATGAAAATACGGAAAGAAGAAAAATAAAAAGTTCCTAGAAAAAAAGTGAGCCTGCCACCGATCCAAGTTCATTTCTGAACAGGACCAGTGACAGGCGCGGGAGATCTCGTTACCCGGTAGTTCCCAGGTTCGGCGCTTCGCGCTGGACTATGAGCAGTACCTCTGGGCCAACTACTGTCGACAGTAACGAGAAAAAAAAGCGTCGTAATCGTAATTTTTATTTGGCTGGCGGGTCGCATTACCAGCCGATCAATATCAGGAGTTCTTTTGACCCGTTAAAAGAAGTTCGTACTTCTCTTAACTTCCGGGCCAGTAAGAACGCGCGGCGCCGAATTCGAATTGTGGCGGATTAGCGCTACTCCCTTCCTGCGACCCTTAGCTAGGGTTCTTACGCATCGTGGTAGATCTCCCTGGTTCCGGTTTCGGTTTTTCTCTTCCTCGCTCTGGGCTTACGTGCCCGCGGCGGCGGCGCTGGTCGTCACGTCGAACGTCGTAGAACCATTGATGCCCGGCTTCTCTTGGCCGGAGGAATAACGACAACTCGTTTTCGGCGTACCGCGACAGTGCTTCATGGGGGGGTCTCCCTTCTAGTGGTGTCATGTAGACACTTACCCAAAACGCATACCTCCCCAACACAGGAAGGTATCCTAACTCGGCGAGTGCCGAGACTTAGGTTTGTTTGATTGACTTGTTGTCAAATGTACCGACAGGTATATTAGCACATCTAAATTATTTTGTCAATACCTCTTATGTTTTAAATGAGAGAAAAATAAAAATATTAGCTTAATTTAGTTAAAATAATTTATTGTAAATTCCGAGGAAAATGCTAAAATTAATGATATGAATAAATTAAAACAACAAGCTAAGAAACTTCCCCTAGGCCCCGGAGTGTATAACTATATAGACGCCTCCGGCGAGATTTTATATATCGGCCGAGCTACCTCCTTACGTAAGCGAGTTTCTCAGTATTTTCGGCCGGATATTGATCCAAGAATCGGGGAAATGGTTAGTTTGGCTAAAAAAATAAAGGTAATTAAGACGGAGACGGTTCTTGAGGCGATTATTCTTGAGGCTAACCTGATTAAAAAACATTGGCCGAAATATAATGTTAAAGATAAGGATAATCGATCTTTTATCTATATTGTGATTCCGAAAAAGGGTGATTTTCCTTATCCGATGATTGTCCGAGAAAGGGAACTAGTAAAATTTCCAACCAAAGATTTTAAGGTTTTCGGCCCCTATCAAAGCCAATATCTTATTAAAAATGCCTTAAAATTACTGCGCCGAATTTTCCCATATAGCACTTGTCGCCCCAATTCGGGCAAGCCTTGTTTTGATTATCAAATCGGTCTTTGTCCAGGAACTTGTCTAGGGTTGATAGGGAAAAAGGATTATAAAAAGAATATAGACAGCCTCGTTCTTATCTTAAAAGGCGAGAAAAAACAGCTGATTAAGAAATTAAAGAAAGAAAACCCGAATCTTATTGAAGCTTTTAATCATCTTCAGGAAGTAACTCTAATAACTCGCGATGAACTCGAAGGACCCGGTTTCATTCTTAATCGTATCGAGGGTTATGATATTTCCCATTTTTCCGGACAAGAAACCGTAGCAGCCATGTCCGTTTTTACCGATGGTAAGCCCGATACGAAAGAATATCGATTATTCAATATTAAAACCGCTGCTCCGGGCGACGATTTAAAGGCACTTTCGGAAGCTTTGACTAGGCGTTTAAAGCATTTGGAATGGCCGATGCCTGATCTTATCCTTATCGACGGCGGCAAGCCTCAAATCGAAACTATTTATAATCTTTTCAGTAAGCTCAATATAATTTTGCCTTTTGTCGGCCTATCTAAGCTTTCCGGCGACAGGCTAGTTTATCCTCCGAAAACCAAGGCTTCTATCAAATCTTTAGCTGAACAAGTCAAGCCGATTCTTATCCAGGCTCGCGATGAAGCCCATCGTTTCAGTAATAGGAACCGTAGGTCTAAAATGAGCCGAAAAATAAGTTCAAAATTAGCCTATAAATAATTATTTAGAGTTATCAACAGGTCGTCTTTACAAAATTGGTAATTTTTACCTAATTTGGTATAATTAAGTTAATTCAAAGGTCGGTCTAATTAAAACTCATAACTTAAAAAACTATGAAGAATCTTAATGTATATGATTGGATTGCTCTAGTTTTGGTTATCATCGGCGGCTTAAACTGGGGTTTATTCGGCTTATTCAATCTTGACCTGGTTAAATTCATTTTTGGTGACTTTTCGATAATCTCAAGGGTTGTATATGTCCTTGTAGGTTTGGCCGCTGTCTATCTCATTGCGATCTCTCCAAGACTGGCTCGCAAATAATCAACTTAACCCCGTACGGCATCTATCTTGGGAGCGACGGGGTTTTTGTTTTGCTTATTTTCTATGATATAATGGCTCTATAATAAATAACTGAAGATTATGAAAAAAACTCATCTTTCGGTTCTCGGCTTAGTTGCTATCGGCCTCTTAAGCTTTTCTTTAACGACTTTGGCGGCGACTACGACTGTTAAGCAAATAAAAGCCACTTCTTCCAAAGCGACTTCAACAAAGGCGACCTCGACGGCCGCTCAATTAAAAGTTCAGGCTTGCGCCAATTGGAAAACTAAGCTAGAAACCATCCAAGCAAGGCACGGGAATAATGTTAAGAGGGATGAGGCGGTTTTTTCTAATATTATGCAAAAGATTTCCGATCTTATTATTAGATTGGAAGCTAATGGCGTTAATGTTAGTAAGCTTAAAGCCGATGCCGGCCTTCTTCAGCAAAAAATAAATAAATTCGTCAGCGACAAGGATATTTATTTCAGTAAGTTGGTTTATATTTCCAAGATGGCTTGTAATCCTGATGATAATAATTTCAAGGCGGAATTAAAAAGCATGAGAAGCGCTCTTCAAGCGGTTCATAAAGATATAATTGATATCCGCAATTTCTATCAAACAGTTATTCGCAAAGATATCTTAGATTTAAGAAAAAGCCTTAAGGGTAGCGCTTCTTCGACGGACAGTCTTTTAAAGGCTTCAACGACGATTAAGACCGGAAATGCCGGACTCGGCGGTTCCGTTAAGAAGGCGACTACAACCAGCGCCGAATAAGAATTAATTTAATAATCCAATAGTATGCCTAATAATAAGAATTGGTTAAGAGCTTTGCCTTTACTCGGCTTGTCGCTAGTTATGATTTTAAGCTTAACGGTTTTAGCCGGTTGCGGAAAAAATGAAGAAGATGAGAATATTGATTATACCCCTGATGTCGTTGATGAACCGTCTAATCAAAACCAAGACTTAACTCAAGACCAAACCGGCCTAGATTCGGAAGCTACAACTACCCAGGAAAGTATTGATTTGGATGCGGAAGTTAGAGGTTTGGACGATTCTTTGAAAAATGTCAGCGAGAAGGATCTTGACGGCAGCGATGTCAATGAGAAAGCTTTAGGTTTATAATGAATAAGATAATCGGCGTCAATAAACCGAAGGGCTGGACTTCTTTCGATGTAGTCGCTTATGCTAGAGGAGTTTTTAAGGTTAAGAAAATCGGCCATGCCGGAACTCTTGATCCTTTGGCTGAAGGCGTTTTAGTTTTGGCTGTTGGCTCGGAAGCGACGAAGAAAATCGCTGAGGAAGTTAATAAAGAAAAAGAATATTTAGCTAAGGTTAAACTCGGCGAGACGAGTACGACTGACGACGAAGAAGGCGAAAAGACAGTAAGAGAGAATTATAAGCAGCCGAAAGATAAGGAAGTCGAAGCGGCGGTTAAAAAGTTTATCGGCGAAATCGAGCAGCTTCCGCCCAAGTTCAGCGCTATAAAAGTGGGCGGTAAAAGAGCGTATAAATTGGCGAGAGAGGGTAAGGAGCCTGATTTAAAGCCGAGGCCGGCGCTTATTCCGGAAATAGAGATAATCGCTTATGATTGGCCGTTTTTGACGCTAAGGGTTGTTACGGGGCCGGGAGTTTATATCCGCTCTTTGGCGCGCGATCTCGGCGAAGAGCTTAAAACCGGAGGCTATCTTGCTGATCTGAAAAGGACGAGGGTGGGCGATTGGAAGTTGGAGGATTGTTATGAGGTTAAGGAGTTGGGAAAGCTGATGAAAGAGTAATAAGTAATATTGTAATAAGCAATTATGAAAAAAACTAAAAGCATTTTTGACATTGTCTGTATCGGCGGCTCAACCACGGATGTCTTATTTTATTCCCGCGAAGGAGAACTTATTTCCACTTCCGATATAACGAAGCAGAAGCTTTTAGCTTTTGAGTACGGCGCTAAGATTATGGCTGACAAGGTTTTTTTTACTTACGGCGGCGGCGCGGCTAACGCCTCGGTTTCTTTTTCGCGTCTCGGTTTAAAATCTTCAATCATTACCCGTGTCGGGCATGATGATAATGGCAAGGGTATCTTACTTAACTTTAAGGATAACCATGTTAACGATTCCTTGATTAAAATAGACAAGAAGTTGTCGACCGGTTTCTCGGTTATCTTAACAGTCAATAATGAGTCAAAGGAGCATGTAGCTTTTCTTCACCGTGGCGCTAATGAGGATTTATCGGCTAAAGATATTCCTAGCGAAATAGACACGGATTGGTTTTATATCACTTCTTTGCCGAAAGAGGGCTGGGCTTCGATCATGTCTAAGGTTGTTAAGACGGAAAAGAAAATCGCTTGGAATCCCGGCGCTTCCCAATTGAAAGAACTAAAAACTCTAAAAACTTTCTTACCTTTTATTGAAGTCCTAATCCTTAACCGAGACGAGGCTTTTGAATTTAAAAAACTTAAAGATATTAAGGGTTTATTGAAGTATATTTATAGCCTTGGGCCGAAGATGGTTACGATTACCGACGGCGCCAAAGGGGCTTATCTTTTCGACGGTAAAACCTTTTATTTTATGAAAGCGCCGAGGGCTAAAGCGGTCAATACTATCGGCGTCGGTGACTCATTTGGCAGCGCCTTGACTGCTGGTTTGGTATATGGTAAAAGTATAAGGCAAGCGCTCTCTTGGGCGGTTAAAAACTCGGCCTCTGTTGTTGGCCAAGTTGGCGCTCAAAAAGGGCTTTTAACGCTGAGGCAGATCAGCAAATAGCGGTTTGAGAAATAAAGGAAGGTGATAGGCTATCCTGGCCTATGTTTTTATTTCTCTCCGGAAAGTTTAAGAAGGCTATAAAAAATAGAAAATAAAATAAATATATAAATCTATGAGTGACAAGAAGTATGTCTACGCGTTTGAGGAGGGGAATAAGGAGATGAAAGAGCTCTTAGGTGGTAAAGGCGCCAATCTTGCTGAAATGAGCAATTTGGGTATCAATGTGCCGCCTGGCTTTACGATTACGACCGAGGTTTGTGATTACTATTATAAGAATGGCCGAACCTATCCTTTGGAATTGGATTCCCAAATCAATTCTAAGCTGACTGCTTTGGAAGCTAAGATCGGTAAAAAATTCGGTGATAGCGAAGATCCTTTATTGGTTTCCGTTCGATCCGGCGCCGCGGCTTCTATGCCTGGTATGATGGATACGATTTTAAATCTTGGCTTAAACGATGCTTCCGTAGTCGGCTTAGCTAAGAGAACTAATAATCCAAGGTTCGCTCTTGATTCTTATCGAAGATTGATTCAAATGTACGGCGATGTCGTCATGGGAGTTGATTCAGATGAATTTGAGCATATTTTAGAAGCGATTAAAGAAACTCGCGGCGTTAAATTCGATATGGAATTAACCCCGGATGATCTTCAAGAGCTTATTAGAAGATATAAAGGCAAAATTAAAGAAGTTAAGGGAGTTGATTTCCCTCAGGATCCTCGAGAACAGTTGCGCTTGGCGATTGATGCGGTTTTCGGATCTTGGAATAATTATCGCGCCGTTAGATATAGAGAATTAAATAATATCAAAGGCTTAATTGGAACGGCGGTTAATGTCCAAGCCATGGTTTTCGGCAACTTGAGCGAAAACTCCGGAACGGGCGTTTGCTTTACTAGGAATCCTTCCACAGGAGAAAATATGTTCTATGGCGAATACTTAATGAATGCCCAGGGCGAAGATGTCGTTGCCGGTATTAGGACTCCTGAGTCAGTTGAAAAATTGAAAGAGATCATGCCTAATATTTATGAAGAGCTTTTCAATACTTGCAAGAGATTGGAAACTCATTATAAGGATATGCAGGATATCGAGTTTACTATTCAGGAAGGCAGGCTTTTCATTCTTCAAGCTAGAAATGGCAAAAGAACTTCCGCCTCTTCCGTTAGAATCGCAGTTGAGTTAGCCGGCGAAGGCTTGATTACGAAAGAGCAGGCGATTTTAAGAGTTGATCCTGATCAATTAAATCAATTACTCCATAAACAATTAGATCCTATCGGTAAAAGAGAAGCTCAGCATATCGCGACCGGACTTCCAGCGTCTCCTGGCGCTGCGGTCGGCGAAGTTGTCTTTACCGCTCAAGACGCTTTTGAGAAAACAACCCAACATAACCGCGATGTGATTCTTGTCAGATTAGAAACTTCTCCTGAAGATATCGACGGCATGCATAGCGCTAAAGGCATCTTAACCGCTAGAGGCGGTATGACCTCGCACGCTGCGGTCGTAGCTCGAGGCATGGGTACTTGTTGCATTGCCGGTTGTCCGGATATCATTATCGACGAAAAAGCCAAACAGTTTACAATTAAGGCGACTGGTATGGTTATTAAGGAAGGCGATTTCATTTCCCTTGACGGCGCCGAAGGTAAGGTTTACCTTGGTAAATTACCAACTCAGGATCCTGAACTTTCTGGCAGCTTCGGTACTTTGATGACTTGGGCTGATGAGGTAAGAACAATGGGAGTTAGAACTAACGCTGATACGCCATATGATGCAACCGTCGCTAGGAAATTCGGCGCTGAAGGTATCGGTCTTTGCCGAACTGAACATATGTTCTTCGAGGGCGAAAGAATCAAGGCGGTTAGAGAAATGATCTTAGCTTCCGATGTTGAAGGAAGAAAGAAAGCTTTAGCTAAATTATTGCCATACCAAAAGAAAGATTTCATCGGCTTATTCCATGCTATGGATGGCTACTCAGTGACTATCCGCTTATTGGATCCGCCACTACACGAGTTCTTGCCAACAGCAGAAAAAGATATTTTCGATTTAGCAAGGGAAATGGAAGTCGATACTGGAACTTTAAAAGCTAAGATTTCTGATCTTCATGAATTCAATCCGATGCTTGGCCATCGCGGTTGCCGTTTGGCAATAACTTATCCGGAAATTTATGATATGCAAGTTCAAGCTATAATCGAGGCGGCTATCGAAGTTTCCCAGTCTTGCCCGACTTGTGGCCGCGCTACAGTCGTTAAGCCGGAAATCATGATTCCTTTGGTTGGAACTGATAAAGAATTTAATATCTTAAAGAAGCGAGTCGTTGATATCGTAGAAGCGGAGATGGCGAAAGCGGGAGTTAAGATCGATTATAAGGTTGGAACTATGATTGAGGTGCCTCGCGCCGCTATGGTGGCTGATAAGATTGCTCAGGAAGCGGAATTCTTCTCTTTTGGTACTAATGACTTGACTCAAATGGGAGCCGGCTTCAGCCGAGACGACGCCGGTAAATTCCTTGGCGAATATGTTTCCCAGGGTATTTATGATCGCGATCCTTTCGAAGTTCTTGATCAGGAAGGTATCGGCGAGATGATTAGGATTGCTATTCAAAAAGGACGCGCTACTAAACCTAATCTTAAAGTTGGTATTTGCGGCGAACATGGTGGCGAACCTTCTTCAGTTGAATTCTGTTACCGAGAGGGTTTCAATTATGTTTCCTGTTCTCCATATAGAGTGCCGATTGCTCGATTAGCCGCTGCTCACGCCGCAGTTAAGGCTAAAATGAAGAAATAAGGGATTTTTTTGGTAGTTAAATAATAAAAGAGTCGCAGGAAATCTCTTTGTTGAGAATTCCTGCGGCTCTTTATTTTTATTTGATCGGGCATTATCCGACGATTATTAAGAGCGTTTGAAATACCTCAGCTTTTATGTTAAAATAAGACAGTAATTAAAAGGTTATAAATGAATAAAAATTGAAATGATCAAGATAAAAATTGAGGTCTCGGCCCGTCATCTCCATATTAGCCGTAAGGATTTGGATAAGCTTTTCGGTAAGGGGTATGAATTAAAACCGGTTAAAGATTTATCTCAGAAGAAACAATATGCTTCCGAGGAAATGGTTACGCTTAAAACTGAAGCTGGAGAATTAAATAATCTTAGGATTTTGGGACCTGTTAGAAAGGAAACGCAAATCGAACTCTCTATGACGGATGCCAGGAAATTAAAGCTTAAGCCGCCAATCAGGCTTTCTGGAGAAATTAAAGGTTCCCTTGGTGCTAGCCTCGTCGGCCCGAAAGGGGAAGTTAAACTTAAAGAGGGAGTCATTATCGCTCAAAGGCATATCCACTGCGA
The DNA here is from genome assembly GCA_964512625.1 of uncultured Gammaproteobacteria bacterium. Lineage (GTDB taxonomy): Bacteria > Patescibacteriota > Patescibacteriia > 2-01-FULL-39-33 > 2-01-FULL-39-33 > CAZEKG01. The sequence goes on from CAZEKG010000009.1 coordinate 12,724, forward strand.
TCCTGAAACTGCTAAAAAACTTAAGCTTAGCGAGAAAAGAGATGTTTCAGTTAAGACTTTTGGCGATCGAGGATTGGTTTTTAACAAGGTGCCGGTAAGAATAGATGAAAGTTTCGTTTTTAGGATGCATATCGATACGGACGAAGGCAACGCTAGCTTGCCGGAAGGAGTGTGCGCGGAAGGTGAATTAATAATTTAAATAACATGACCTATTTGGTTATAGGCATAGTAATTGTGGCGGTTATTGCCGTCTTAATTATTCAAGCCAAGCTAAGCTAAAAAAAATGTCTAAAATTCTCGTAATTAACTCGGGGAGCGCGACCCTGAAGTTTAAGATCTTTTCTTATCCTAAAATGGTTGAGGAGGTCAGCGGTTCAGTCGAAAGAGTTGGTATAGCCGATTCTTTTCTTGAATATAAAATAAACGGATCAAGCAAACAGAAAATTGATTATCCCAAAGGCTTAAAAAGCCATGGGGAGGCTTTCGAAGAAGTTATAAAGGCTTTGAAAGGGTATATTCCGGAAATAAAATATACAGGACACAGGATCGTTCATGGCGGACCTGTTTTTGCCGATACGGTTCAGGCGACGAAGAAAAATATCATGGAACTTAAAAAATATGAAAGCTTAGCCCCGCTTCATAACCCCGTTAATGTTGCTTGTTTAGAAAAAGCGATGGAGCTCATTCCTCAAGCCAAGCATTTTATGGTTTTTGATACTGGTTATTATAAGACAGTTCCTAAATATGCGAAGCTTTATCCTTTGCCTCAAGAGCTGGCGGAAGATCATGGCATTGAGAGATACGGTTTCCATGGTATTTCTCATAAATACGCAGCGCGAGAAGGCGCGAGATTAGCTAAAGTAAATCTTAAAAAATCAAAGATCATTACTTGCCATCTTGGCAGTGGTTGCAGTATTAGTGCGACTTTAAACGGTCAAGCCGTCGATACTTCTATGGGCTTTACCCCTGTTTCCGGTATTATGATGTCAACTAGAGCCGGCGATATCGATGCTTGCATTCCTCTTTATCTTTTAAAAAATCTTAAAATGTCAGTTGATGAAGTTGATAAACTGCTTAATAAGCAGTCCGGCTTATTGGGAGTAGCTGGCACTATGGATATGAGAGAAATATTAGCCGGCGCTGGTAAGAAGGTAGTTGGTTATAAAGTTGGTAAGAAGTTTAATACTAAAGAAAAAGGAAGCTGCGGCTTAGCTTTGAAAATGTTTATTTACGCAATCATTAAATATATCGGCCAGTTAATGGCGACCATGAAAGGCTTAGACTTGTTGGTTTTTACCGGCGGAGTGGGTGAGAGAAGCCCGGTAATTAGGGATCTTATTGTAAAAGATTTAAAATGGCTGGGCAAACTTAAGGTCGTCGTTGTTCCCGCTAACGAAGAGTTGATGATTGCCAAGGAGGTAGTTGAAAAAGTTAAATAGCTAAGCGATGATTTTTTCTTTTCTGAGTCGTTTTAATAAGACTTCCCAGACTATTGCTTCGGGGGCCATAATTATTGGCGCCCTTTCTTTAGTTAGTAGGTTTTTAGGCATCTTTAGGGATAGAATCTTAGCTTCTGAGTTCGGCGCCGGAAGCGTTTTGGATGTTTATTTTGCCGCTTTTAGGTTACCTGATTTTATTTATAATATTCTCATTCTTGGGGCAGTTTCGGCCGGTCTGATTCCGGTTTTTACCGGTTTAATAGCGAAAAATAAAAAAAAGGAAGCTTGGGAATTGATTAATAATGCTTTGAATTTCTTAGCTCTGATTCTTGGCGTTGTCGGCTTATTGATGTTTATTTTTGCGCCTTGGATTATGCGTTTTATCACTCCTGGCTTTAACGAGGCTCAAATGGCCCAAGTTGTTAATTTATCAAGGATCATGTTCCTTAGCCCGATCTTTTTAGGCATTTCCTCTATTTTTAGTTCTATCCTTCAATCCTTTAGGCGTTTTTTCGTTTATGCTTTAGCGCCTATTTTTTATAATCTCGGCATTATTATTGGAGCTTTGTTTTTTGTGCCTTATTTAGGCTTAGTAGGCTTGGCTTGGGGCGTAGTTCTCGGTTCTTTTATTCATATGATGATTCAAATTGGCCCATCGTTTGCGACCGGCTTCCGTTATCACTTCGGGTTTGATCTTAAGAGTCGTAATTTCAGGGAAGTGATTAGGCTTACCGGGCCTCGGATTATAACTTTAGTGTCTTCGCAGATAAACGCTTTCGTAGTTACGATTTATGCCTCTTCCTTGGCGGCTGGCAGTTTGGCTATTTTCAGTTTTTCCAATAACTTGCAAAGTTTTCCGCTTGGCATTTTTAGCATTTCTCTAGCTATCGCGTCACTTCCGGTTTTGGCTGATTTGGCGGCCAAGAAAAAAATGGTCGATTTCGTAAAAACCATTTCCTATACTATTCGGCAGATGCTTTTCTTTATTGTTCCGGCTTCAGTTTTACTTTATGTCTTAAGAGCTCAGGTCGTTCGCGTTATTCTTGGTAGTGGTAGTTTTGATTGGCAGGATACGAGACTTACAGCCGCTTTTTTGGCAGTTTTTTGCTTAGGCTTATTCGCTCAAGGAACTATTCCGATTTTGATCAGGTCTTTTTATGCCTTGCATAATACTAAAACACCTTTTATTATTGGTTTGATATCTGATTTAATGAATTTCTTGCTGTTATTCCTTTTTGTTTGGGTTTTTAGTTTCAGTAATTGGTTCTCTTTTTCTTTGACGACTTTCTTAAGGATAGATGATCTCTTAGGCCATTTAGACTTAAGAGCTCTAGCTCTTCCGCTAGCTTTAACGGTCTCTTCCATTCTTAATTTAACAATGCTATTTTTAGCTTTGAGAAGTAAGATTGGTAGAATAGACGCTGGAAAACTTATCGACTCATCCATTCGGATATTATTTTCCGCTCTCGGCTCGGGATTGATCGCTTATGGCGTCCTAAGATTATTGTCTTATTATTTGATTACGGAATCATTTCTTGGCTTGTTGGCCCAAGGATTTTTAGCCGGCCTTAGCGGCCTTATCGCGTATGCTTTTTTTGGTTGGTTGTTGAATATGGAAGAACTTTCTATATTTATTTCATCATTCAAGAAAAAGTTATTTAGAAACTCGGAAGTTATTTCTGAGGACGGTTTAGGGGAGGGGGAAATTTAAAATTTATGCTTTTCAACTCCTGGATATTCGCCTTATTCTTCTTATTAGTCTTTCCGACTTACTGGCTCTTATCCCACAAAAAACAAAATCGTTTCTTACTCTTAGCTAGCTATCTTTTCTATGGCTGGTGGGATTGGCGTTTTCTTTCTTTACTTATCCTAACGACAACGGTCGATTACGCTGTCTCTCTTTTCATTTCTAAGAGTGATAATTCCAAGACTAGGAAGCGCTTTCTCTTTCTTAGCCTTTTCTTGAATCTTTTAGTTTTAGGCGTCTTTAAATACTTCAATTTCTTCAGCGCTTCCTTTGATAATTTCGCTTCTCTTTTTGGTTTCCATTTCAATTCTTTCTTCTTAAATGTTATCCTGCCTGTCGGCATTTCCTTCTATACCTTCCAAAGCATGAGTTATGTCATTGATGTTTACCGTAAGACTATCAAAGCCGAGGAAAACTTCTTTGATTTCGCTCTTTTCGTCGCCTTCTTTCCTCAACTAGTCGCCGGACCAATTGAACGCGCCGGCCATCTTCTCAATCAGATTAAAAATCAGCGCATCTTTAAAAGAGAAAACTTCTTCGAAGGCGCTTTCCTGGTCTATTGGGGCTTATTCGAGAAGATCTTTATTGCGGATAATTTAGCCAAGATCGCTAACAGCGCTTTCGAAGTCCAATCGGTTTATTCCGGTTTACCCAGTCTTATCGGTATGTATGCTTTCGCTTTCCAAATTTATTGCGATTTCGACGGTTATTCCAATATAGCTAGAGGCTTAGCTAAGATGATGGGTTTTGACCTTATGGTCAATTTTAATTTTCCTTATTTTTCGAAAAATATTTCCGAATTCTGGCGCCGCTGGCATATCAGTCTTTCTACTTGGATTCGAGATTATATCTATATTCCTTTGGGCGGTAGCCGTAAAGGGAAATTGCGGACTTATGTCAACTTAATTGCGGCGATGGGCTTGGCTGGGCTGTGGCATGGCGCCAATTGGACTTTTATCGCCTGGGGCTTATATCATGGCTTATTGTTGGCTCTTCATAGGCTTTATCTTAATTCTAAAAAACAGTTTTGGCGGATTAATCGGTTTACTTCTTTTATTAAAATGATTGTTGTTTTTAATTTAGTATGCGCGGGTTTTATTCTTTTTAGGGCGGTTGATTTTTCTCAAGCGTTGAAAATGATTGTTTCTATTTTTAATAATTTTCAATTTGTCCGGAGCGATTTGCCGGCCCTTATTATTTTTAGTTGTCTGATTATTATTGTAGTTTCTTTTAATAGTTATCAATATTTAAAAGGAGGTAATTCCTCAATTATGAAGATGCGGCCGATTGCTAGGTATTTGGTTTATTTCATTATGTTTTATCTAATGATTCTTTTTGCTTCTCCAGTTGAGCGGGATTTCATTTATTTTAAATTTTAGCCGGTATGGGATTCAAAATTAATTTAAAAGTCAGTTTAATTTTTTTATTTTTAGCGATTATTTCAGTCGAAATTTTCGTTGTTGTTTTTAGGGATGAGATTCTTGGCGGCGGGCAAAGCGATACTATTCAAGCAAAAATAAAACTAGGTCGGGAGAGGAGCGCCGATTTGATTATTCTTGGCGATTCTTCAGCTTCAGAAAATATCGATCCAGCAATAATAGAAAAGAAAACTAACTATTCTTCGCTTAATCTAGCTACGGTCGGTGATAGTTTAATGATTGGCAATTATTTTCAGCTTCAAGATTATTTAAAATATCATCAACCGCCGAAAGCCATATTGCTTATGTTTGTATATGATTTTTGGCATCGCCGGCCTAATAATTTGGTTTATCGCAATTATTATAACTTTATCATTAAGGAGATTATTTTTAATCCAGATTCCTTGAAGGTTAATAGTTATTTTTTAGCTTTTTTGATGCCCAGTTTTCGCTATAGATTGGATATTTTAAAAATAATGAATCCAGCAAGTATAATAAATGGCGGTCATCTACTTTCTTCCTTTCGTTCTATAAAAGAAGAAAGGGATTGGTTTAGGATTAGGGTTTATGAAAAATCGGGATTTTTACCTGTTTTTAGGAGTTTTCCGGAATATTATTCTTTAGATGTTAAGTGGCATCAGAGGTTTTTAAGCGGATCTGATTTTTATGTTTCGAAGAGTAACCAGTATTATCTAAGCAAGATCTCTTCCTTAGCTAAGGAAAATAACATTAAAGTATATTATGCCGCTCCCGTTTTATCGAAGGATATAGTCGGTTATGAGCCAGGCCAGAGTTATTTAAATGGTTGCTTATCTTTTATCAATGGCTTATCCGAAAAATACGACTTTAAGATTATAAATGAAGATTATTATAGTTTGGATGCCTTAGCTCATAGTAATAGCGTTGATCATTTACTGGCCGGGGAGGCGGAAAAGTTCTCTAGTTTTTTAGCGGATAGAATAAATAAGTTTAAATAGTTATGCTCTTCAACTCCTGGATATTCGCCTTATTCTTCTTATTAGTCTTTCCGACTTACTGGCTCTTATCCCACAAAAAACAAAATCGTTTCTTACTCTTAGCTAGCTATCTTTTCTATGGCTGGTGGGATTGGCGTTTTCTTTCTTTACTTATCCTAACGACAACGGTCGATTACGCTGTCTCACTTTTCATTTCTAAGAGCGATAATTCTAAGACTAGGAAACGTTTCCTCTTTCTTAGCCTTTTCTTGAATCTTTTAGTTTTAGGCGTCTTTAAATACTTTAACTTCTTCAGTGCTTCCTTTGATAATTTTGCTTCTCTCTTTGGTTTCCATTTCAATTCCTTTTTCTTAAATATTATTCTGCCTGTCGGCATTTCCTTCTATACTTTCCAAAGTATGAGTTATGTCATTGATGTTTACCGTAAGACCATTAAAGCCGAGGAAAACTTCTTTGACTTCGCCTTATTCGTATCCTTCTTCCCTCAACTAGTCGCCGGACCAATTGAACGCGCTTGCCATCTTCTCAATCAGATTAAAAATCAGCGTATCTTTAAAAAGGAGAACTTCTTCGAAGGCGCTTTCCTTGTCTATTGGGGTTTATTCGAGAAGATCTTTATTGCGGATAATTTAGGGAAGTTCGTCGAGTATGTTTATAGTGGCAATCCCGATATTCCCGGGACGACTATGTTTTACGGTACTTTTATTTTTATCGTTCAGGTTTTTTGCGATTTCGACGGTTACTCCAATATCGCTAGGGGCTTAGCCAAGATGATGGGCTTCGACTTGATGATTAATTTCAATTTGCCGTTTTTGGCTCAAGGGCCGGCTGAGTTCTGGCGCCGCTGGCACATCAGCCTTTCTACCTGGATCCGGGATTATATCTATATCCCCTTAGGCGGCAATCGCAAAGGGAAATTGCGGACTTATGTCAATTTGATTGCGGCGATGGGCTTAGCTGGGCTATGGCATGGCGCCAGCTGGGGAATGGTTATCTTCGGCCTCTCAAATGGCTTAATACTAGCTATAGCTAATTTTACTACTAAGAGAGGGATTATTTTTGAGCAATCTAAAAATCATTTTAAGACCTGGTTTAATAGGCTGCTTTTTCTTTCCCTTTTTACTTTGACAGTTATTTTTTTTAGGTCATCGAGCTTGAGCCAAGCTTTATTTATGATTAAGAATATTTTTACCGATTTTTTCGTTTGGCCTCTTCCTCTTGCTAGAATCCAGTATGTTTTTCCGGCGATTTTTCTTTTCTTATTTCAGTTCATTCAGCATAAGAAGAATGATCTCTTAGCTATTTATAGGCTCAACCCATATTTAAAAGGATTTATATATTTATTAATGTTTTACCTGATGGTTTTTTATGCGATTACCGAAGAAGTCAATTATGTTTATTTCCAGTTTTAAGAAAGTCTTCAATCGGATTTCTAAGACTTGGCTGGTTTTCTTTTTAGGATTCATTATTATTGAATCCGCGCTTTTTATTTTTCAGCCAAGGTTTAATGTCCAAATGATCATGCTTAATTTTAAGAAGGAGATTTTTCGGGAGTCGAAGGTTGAAGCCGATATCCTGATTATGGGCGATTCTATGCCCATAACCGGCTTAGTCGTCGAGGAGGCGGAAAAAATAACAGGAAAAAAGATTTATAATATGGCTGTTCCCGGATCAAGTTCTATGGCTTCTTTTTATTTTTTATTTAATGATTACCTTAATCATAATACGCCTCCGAAAACGCTGATTTTCTTGATTGCCTGCCCGGCTTGGGAATTTACTGAGAATAATTTATCGACGATTGAGATCGTTGGATCCGCTTATGCTTATGAATCTTTTTATGAGTCGTTAAAAGACCCTTTAACCATTCCTTATCTTTATCGTATTTGGTTTCAATTATTACCTAGTAAGAGATTTAGGAGTGAGTTGACTGCCAATCTTAATATCGGGGAAATAATCTTAGGCAAGAGAACTGTCAATGATTTTTTCAGCTCTATCTCTAGCCGGCAAGCTTCGATTGAAAATAGTTTAATTAAGAATAAAGGAGGAAACTATTTTAATCAACATAGCTCGGAAAGCTTTAATAAGCAGATCGCTGGAGAACTATCTTTTACTGATTTAGAATTTAAGCCGTCAAGCTTCTCTTACTATTTTTTTAAGAAAATCGCCGATTTGTCAAAATTAAATAATGTAAAAATCCTCTTAGTCCGGCCGATTACTTACGGCCCAGTCCTCAGGAGTGCTAATCATCTTAATTATTATCGTAGTTGCAACTCTAATATCGATAAGTTAGCTTCGGAATTCAATCTTGATATTATTAATGATTATTATTATGTCGTTGAGGATGAAAATAGCTTTACTGATAGCATGAATCATTTAATTAAAAGTAAAGCTAGGGAATTTACTAAGGAAATAATGGGGGAGGCGCTGAAATTCATTAAATAAATTTTAATGAGAT
>CAZEKG010000010.1:0-5973 GCA_964512625.1 uncultured Gammaproteobacteria bacterium
TCTCCTTGCCAAGGAGAAGGTCGCCGGTTCGAATCCGGTTCGCCGCTCAAGAAAAAGGATATTAATTTATCCTTTTTAAAAAAATCAAAAGGGTAGACGACTAAAAACACGTGTTCCAATCAATTGATTACTTTATTATGAAATCCAAGAGATGGAATGATCAGCAATTAAAAGAGGCCGTTGTTTCATCAACTAGTATTAGGCAGATTTTAAAAAAACTAGGCTTAGTTGAAGCTGGTGGAAACTATAGGCAAATTAAAGAAAGAATCTCTTTTTTAAATATAAATTGCGATCATTTTAAGGGTAAGGGCTGGAGCAAAGGCAAAAAAGGAATCGGCTCTCCGAGATTAAAACTAGAAGACATCTTGGTTATTAATAGTAATTTCCAAAGCTTTAAGTTGAAGAAAAGATTATTTTCTGCTAAACTCAAAAGTGTTAAATGTGAGCTATGCGGTTGGGCTGAAAAATCAATCGACGGAAGAATCCCATTAGAACTAGATCATATCAATGGCAATAGCCATGATAATAGAATTAATAATTTGAGAATACTATGCCCAAATTGTCATAGCTTACAACCAACGCATAGAGGTAAAAATAAATTCAAAAAAACAAATTGGCCCGGATGGTGAAATTGGTAGACACGCAGCACTTAAAATGCTGTAGCGAAAGCTGTGCCGGTTCGAGTCCGGCTCTGGGCACAATCATAAAAACAGGTTAATCACCTGTTTTTTTATTACCCTCTTATTTTTAAAAAATAATTTAAATTATTTTGCATTACTTACATAAGATAATTAGGATTTTTTAAATTTATTTCCAAATTGACAAATCAGCATCGTATACTATATAATAAAAACAGTTCAAGCTTACAGCTTTTGAACTTAAGACAGGTGTTTTAGGCGATTGCAAGTCGGCAATAACCAAAAATATCTGGCGAACTTTAGAAATAAAATGAACAGTAATATGGCCGAAAAAGACCAACAATTTGTTGAAGACATCGTTAAGGCGATTGTCGCTAATCCAAGTGATGTAAAGGTTGATAGAACAGTCGATGAAAGAGGCGTTTTGCTAACCCTTAATGTCAACCCATCCGATATCGGTTACGTTATCGGCAAACAGGGTCAGACTGCCAGAGCAATAAGAACATTAGCCAAAATCATTGGCGCTAAAAATAATGCCCGAGTAAACTTGAAGATCGCTGAACCGGAAGGTTCAAGAGGTCCAAGAAGACACTCTGAAGAATCAGAGAGCTCAGACATGATCGATACTGATGTAGTTGATGATTTGAAAATCTAAACTCAAACTTTAAACCTAAAACGCCTCGCTTTATAAGCGAGGCGTTTTATGATTATTTTTTTAAATTCAATCAATTTTTGCCAAAGCCGAGGCTATGCTGTTTCTAATCTTAAAGGCATTGCCGTGCTTCAATAGCCCTAAGTATGAGTTTACGGTTTCCGGAGCTGGGCTGTCGGCAATCCTTTTCATCATCCTTTTCTTAGTTTTAGTCCTAAAGACTTTATGATCGAAAAAGTTGACCCAGCCTAAGAAATCAACTCCGGAATTCAGAGTCTTAATGAACAGCTTATCGGGATGCAATGTTAATTTCAGCTCTTCGGCTAAAAACCGGCCAGCTAAAATAACTTGATCTTCAAGCCGCTTTCTATCCTGAGAAAAAATCACGAAATCATCGGCGTAACGGATATAATATCCGGCTTTAAGCTTATGCTTTACGAATTGATCGAATTCGTCCATGTAAATATTGATAAATAATTGGGAAGTCAGGTTGCCTAAGGGTAAGCCCTTGCCATTTTCTCCGAAGCTATCAATAATCTCCTCTAATAATCCCATTATCCTCTTATCGGGAATACTGCGAGATAAAATATTTTTTAAAACGGCATGATCAACGCTGGCGAAGCATTTCTTAATATCGCCTTTTAATATCCAGCAAGTCCTAGAATTATTAGAGCTAACCTTTCGCGCGAATCTATTAAATCTTTCTAGGGCTTTATGAGTCCCTTTATTGTTGCGGCAGGAATAGGAATCGGCGATGAACTTCTTATCGAAGAAAGGGTAAAGGATGCGATAAATCGCGTGATGAAGCAATCTGTCCCTTACTAATGCCTTATGAATGCTTCGCGGCTTCGGATCGGAAATATTGAAGGCGTGATAGCCGCCATGGCGGTAGTTGCCGCTTGCCAATTCGTAATGGAGTGAGATAATATTATCCATGAGATGCAAGGAGAATTCCTGCACATCTTTTTTATTGCGCTTGCCGCAAACAAACTCCTCCCAAGCCGATAGTAGATTGTCTAAAGAAATAATATCATTAAAAGTATGATTCAATTGGATTTTTCCGCTCATAAAGATTCTTCTAATATTACCCCCCCCCCCTCGGGAAATTTATCAATCCTTAGGAAATCCATAGACTCTTACAAGTTATGGCAGGAATATGCCAAGCATTTTCCTAAAACAGAGAGATTCGGGATTGGACAAAAAATCTCTCAAACTTTTATCGAAGTCCTAGAATTAATTTTTACTGCTTCATACCTATCATTAGATCAAAAAATAGTCATACTAACCAAGGCATCTTCTCGTCACGATATTCTAAAATTCTTTATCCAAATCGCCTGGGAAAATAAACTTTTAGCTACTGAAAAATATATAGCTATATCGAAGCAACTCGAGGAAATAGGTCGTATGATTGGAGGATGGAGAAAGGGACTTCTTAAAAAGAAAACTCCCATCCAATAGCGGATGAGAGAACTGCAAGTTTCGGAACGACGACGCGATTACGATTCTCAGCATTCCAGACATTGTCATTCTCGAAGCGATTGACATTGACATTGAGCCTGCCATCAGCATTGAAGTTCGCATTGGCGACGAAGAAATATGCGACAAACCGTCTATGACACCACCCCTTGAATACTCTCCGGATTGAATCTTATTTAGAACCTAAAAGTTCTCTGGTTTGACACACCAACTGGCTGTTTTTTTGTTTGAAAAACAAATCTATTCTCTTGCAAGACTTATCCGGCAAAAATCCAGGATTATATTTTCCAGCAACCATGACCCGAAGCCGTAGCCGCGAATTTTTCCAATTTGCTTTATTATTATATATAAAAATCCCTCGTCTTCCAAGCGCCCAAGCGTCAAGGAATCCAAGGGATTAAGGAACAAAGAGTAAAGAGGGTCAAACAGCCAATTTCGGAACGACGACGCGAAGACGATTCTCAGCATCCCAGACATTGTCACTCCCGAAGCGATTGACACGGACACCGAGCCTGCCATCAGCACTGAAGCGCGCAATGGCGACGAAGAAATGACCATGCGATTTGTACAGGAAGAATGTCGCGTAACCGTCCGTCTGGAGCCAGTCTCGATGCTTCCTTGCGAAGCCCCTGATCTGGGCAGGCGTAAAACAGAGCCTGTCTAAGTCAGAAGATAACGAGCCGAACACCTGAGGGAAAGTTCCATCACTTTCCATCTCAAACACTTCGGCCTTTATGGCAGGCGTAGGCTTGCCAGGTTCGTCCACCTGCCAATTACGGAAATCGGGGTCGATACCTCCGTCGAAGACATCGGTGGCATCAGACAATGTTTCTGTCCCGTCGGTCTCGTCGATGACGAGCTCATGACCGCCTGAGATTAAACGGAGGTAGACCTTCTTAACAACACCGGTCCAACATGGCTGCTTCCTAAGGAAACTCTTGAACTCCCTCAGCCATTCTTGACCGAATTCGCCGGAAAGCTTTTCCGCCAAGTCATGGATAACTCCTAGCATTTCCAGCGGTAAAGCCGCTAAAAGCCTAACGATTCCACCGAGCATGTCTTTCATGGTCAGTTCCTCTCTCTCTTTTGTCGACTGAGAAATTCCAGCTACATACTGGAACTCTAAGTCAACTTTCTTAGGTACTGCTCAGATTATATCATATTTACTACATTTAGTCAATACCTCAAAAATTCTCCAAACAAAAAATAGCCTATTTAGGCTAAATAGCTTTTGCATTTGTATTCTTAAAGAAATTAATAGTCAAACTCTCTCTTAATCCCCCTCCTAGTATACCAGTCCCCCAGTTACAAGTTCTCCTTCCTCTTCCGCCCGACATGCTTATAAATGAAATAAATGAAAGCGAGAATAATTAAAATTAAAAAGATAATAGACAACGGCTCCGTATATTTCCGAACGACTTCCCAATTCCTGCCCAGCCAAAATCCCATATAAGCTAAGATAGAGTTCCAAGCTCCGGCGCCGATAACCGTATAAATAATGAACTTCTTAAGATCCATTTTTCCGATGCCGGCTGGAATAGAAATCAAATGACGGACAACCGGGATAAAACGACCAATAAAAATTGTAACCTCCCCTCGTCTCGCAAACCACTTTTCCGTCATCTCTAAATCTCTTTGATCCAAAAGCAACCAACGGCCGAAATATAAAACTAATTTATTGCCTCCGTAATAACCCATAGCATAAGAAATCAAGGAGCCGATCAAGCTGCCGATTGCGCTCGCTAAGATAACTAAAAAGATTGAAAAACTACCCTGAGCGGCTAGAAATCCGGCAAAAGGCATAACCATCTCCGAAGGCAAAGGAATAATCATACTTTCCAAGGCCATAAGAATAACTATTCCTGGATAACCTAAAAAATAAATCGTCTCAACGGCAAATTGTCCGAGTAGCGCCGTCAACTGATGAATATAGATCATAAATTAAAGATGTTTTGACTAAATTAAAACTCAATACTATACTTAATTTAAGTATAACAAAAAATCCCAATGAAGCAATTTGATTTTATTACCATTTTTCCGCACATCCTCGACTCCTATATTAATGAGAGTCTTTTTAAGCGCGCCCAAGAAGATAAGATCATAAAGATTAAAACGCATAACCTCAGGGATTGGACTGATGATCGCCATCAAACCGTTGATGAGAAGCCTTACGGTGGCGGACCGGGATTGCTTTTTAAGATTGAACCGATATATAAAGCTCTTAAACAAGTTAAAAGCCAGAAGTCAAAAACTAAAACCAGGATCATTTTAACAGCGGCCAATGGCAAAAGGTTTACCCAAAAAGACGCTAAGCGATTAGCAAAGCATGACCGATTGATTTTTATTTGCCCAAGATACGAAGGCGCCGATGCCCGAGTCGAAAAATTGATTGATGAAAAAATATCGATTGGCGATTTTGTTCTCGCCGGCGGCGAGCTGCCCGCCCTGGTCATTACTGAGGCGGTTTGCCGCCACATACCCGGCTTTGTCGGTAAAAAAGAATCCGTCGAAGGCGATTCCTTTTCTCAAGATGACTATCTCGAACACCCTCATTATACTAGACCGGAAGTTTTTGAAGTTAACGGTAAAAAATTAAGAGTGCCGAAAGTCCTACTCTCCGGCCATCACGGCGAGATTAAAAATTGGCGTGAAAAAAAATCCGGCAAAAGCAAAAAATAGTTATCCTTTGTGTGCAAATCCTGTGCATAAATTAAACCCCCTCAAACCGCCCCTTAATCGGGGCGGTTTTACAATTTTTAATAATCGGCTTATAATATCTAAATTTAGCTAATTTAATAAGGACTATTAACGGCACCCAGGACGATATAACTATCCCTTGACAATATAAGGCAAATAATATATCATGAATAGGCAAGAAGAAATTACCAACAAAACCTTCAAAAAGGCATTTAAAAACAAGCCCTTTAGAGAAAAAACAGTGGCATCTGAAAGAATCATTTTTTATAAAATGGTTTGCTAACTCGGATCCCTCTGTTTTTTCTTTACCCTAAAAAGGGAGCTCCGCCTCGGCTTAAAAGCTTGGCGGCCAAAAGAAACGAAACTTGACAATTTGAAAGTGACAAAAAGCACAAACTTTTTAAGTCAAGCAAGCAATTGCTTTGAGTAGTTCGTATCGGTTGGCAACTGACCGTAATCTAGTTGCGCTATGAGCGAAAGCTTCATACTCTATTATGAGAGTTTGATCCT
>CAZEKG010000011.1:0-4061 GCA_964512625.1 uncultured Gammaproteobacteria bacterium
ATAAAATGTCTCGGCCGCGCATTTCCATATCGACTGGCTCACCCATAAGCAACGCCGCGCCGATTTTTTTCTTAATATCTTCAGCTACCATCTCGCCGAGAACTAAGCTGAATTCATCTCTAGCAAACCTAATAATATCCTTATCGAGCTCCAGCCCGGCGATTTTTGAAATTTTCCAATTAACAATACCGTTTAAGGAGATAACCGCCACTTCCGTCAGGCCGCCGCCAAGGGAAACGACCATATTGCCGCTGGCGTCTTGGATTGGAATGCGCGCACCGATCGCCGCCGCCATGATATTTTCCACTAAGTAAACTTTTGAGGCGCCGGCCGAGAGAATAACATCCTCCACCGCTTTCTTTTCTACGGCTGTAATATCAAGCGGAATGCCAGCAACGACTTTCGGCCGGGAAGAAAAAGAAAAGCGATCCGTTTGGACGCGGCCGATAAAGAATTTAAGCATTTTTTCCGTTACCTCAAAATCAGAAATGACGCCGTATTCGAGAGGCTTAGTCGCAATGATATGAGGCGGAGTTTTCCCAAGCATTCGCCTGGCTTCATCTCCGACCGCCAGGATTTGATCCGTTCTTGTATTAACTGAGACAACCGAAGACTCGCGGACGACAATGCCGCGCTCTTGCTGATAAATGAGGGTCTTAGTACTGCCTAAATCGATCCCTAAACCCTTATTTAATTTATTTAAAAAGTTTTTAAACATAACTTTAAATCGTAACTCGTAACTTGTAGTTAGCGACTAATTAAAATTCTATCCTTTCTTTTTTTCTAGCTAAGCATCTTGATCGCTTCTTCAACACTCAAAATTTCCGCCTTAGCCTCTCCCCGTTTCTTGATTTCAATCTTGCCTTCGGTCTTAGCGCTAACGACTAAGCGATAAGGGATACCGATAAGATCGGAATCAGCGAACTTTTCTCCGGCCGAGATGTCACGATCATCATAAAGGACTTCTACGCCGGCCTTAGTCAATTCTTCATAAATCTTATTGACTTCCGCTTCCGACTTCAAGGCGATTAAATGAGCCCTAAAAGGCGCAACCGCTTCCGGCCAAATAATGCCTTTCTCGTCATTATAAATTTCAATAATAGTAGCGACTAAACGACTAATACCAATACCATAGCTAGCCATTAAGATCGGCTGCTTTTCGCCTTTATCGTCATTAGCATAACCATTCATGTCTTTAGCGTATTTATCGCCGAACTGGAAAATATTGCCGACTTCAATGCTCTTGCCTTCTTTTAGCTTAGCGCCGCATTTCGGACAATCGCCCTTAACCTCGCCGGCGATTTCCGTGTTTTGGGCGTAATCACAAGACTCGCAATAAATGATCATATCTTCTCCTGCCTCGGAAATAACTTGGAATTCGTGGGAAAACTTCTTAGTAAAGATGCCGCCGGAAGCTTCAACGATCTTCGCTTCTAACCCGCATCTTTTATAAACGCGCTTATAAGCTTCAGCCATTTCCCAATAATATTTTTCAAGATCCTCCTGGGAAATATGAAAACTGTATAAATCCTTCATCATGAATTCCCGGCCGCGCATTAAACCGCCTTTGGCTCGAAGCTCATTGCGGAATTTATTTTGAATTTGATAAACGGCGAAAGGCAGCTCTTTATAGGAACTGATATTGCGCCTGACCATATCGTAAATCACCTCTTCATGTGTCGCGCCCAAACCAGTCTCTTTTCCGGAACGATCCTTAAACTGATACATGATTTCATTAAGGCTCTCCCATCTTCCAGTTTCTTCCCAAATGCCTTTCGGCTGAAGAGCCGGCATTAAGAGTTCCTGCCCGCCAAGAGCATTCATTTCTTCCCGGACAATATCCGCGATCTTATTAATAACCCGCCAACTTAAGGGTAAATAAGTATAAACTCCCGCCATCAACATATCAACATAACCTCCTTGAACTAAAAGCTTATGAGAAATAGAGGTCGCATCTTTAGGGGGATTTTTCTGGGTTTTAATGAAAAGTTTTGATTGGCGCATATTTGTTTTTAGTTTGTCTCTAATCCTTACTATTCTATACTATTTAAACTCATCTTCCAAGGGCTCTTGACAAAAAACCGGCTTTTTGGCCGAGTTTGAGGGAGCTTATTTCATATTTTTGGGCATCTATTTTGCTGACCTTAACTTAAACGCGGAATAATTGATCTATTTTATCTAATTTCATATAAAATACGCGTCCAAGTCTTGACAAGATATTAAACGGCTAGTCTCCTAAAAACCAGCTCCATAAACCCTTCGACTTAGGCTTTTTAACTTCTTCCACTGCCGGTGATAAATCGGCCAACATTTTTTCCATTACGGCTTTAATCCTTTCACCTTCGCGTTCAACCGCTTCGCCCTCGTATTCGCCACTATGAGCGTTAGACCCCTCATAACTGGCTTGCTTTTGATCAAGATGGAGCTTAATTAATTTCGGATCAAGATAAGCGTGATAGCGCGGATAAAAACCGGAGCCGAGCGTCCTAACGAAGCTAGTCAAACCTGTCCTATGATCATTGATCAGGCCGTAACCTGATCGGCGCATAACATCAGTACCGTTTAGTTTTTCTAGAATCTCTATTTTCATATAATCAATTATAAGCCGATAAGCGATTTAAGGGCGCCAAGGATCCGACCGCCGTATTTCATTAAATCCCTGAAAGTAACAATAACGATAAGCAGCATTAAAAGCAGGAAGCCGATATTGTGAGCCATATTTTCCCATTGCTGTTTAACCGCCTTACCTCTTAACTTTTCAGCGATCAAGAAAACGACACGGCCGCCGTCTAAGGCCGGGAAAGGCAAGATATTGATAATCGCCAGGTTCAAGGAAAGCAAAGCCGCAAATTGCAATAGATAAGTAAAGCCCATCTTAGTTGCTTGGCCGGTTAAAGCGGCAATCCCGATCGGGCCGGAGATTTCCGCCGACATGCCCATACTCTTACCGGTAAATAAAGCGACGATCAAGCTCCAAAGAACGCTTAAAATAGTAGCCAACCAAACAAAAGTCATTTTTATGCCATACCAAATAGCTAAATACCACGGGAAACGAGCGATGGCTGAATCAGTTAGAGCGACGCCAAGACTGGGATTATTTACCTCGCCGCCCAAATTTACTTGCTTATCTAATTCCTGCCCTGCTCTTTTTATTTTGATATTTACGGTCTTGCCTCCCTTGCCGTCTAAAGCGCTTTTAACCTCTTCTAAAGCTACAATTTTCTTATCATCAATAGAAATTATTTCATCGCCGGGCTTTAAGCCGGAAACTTGAGCTGGCCGGCCCTCAAGGACATTGACGATTTGGATTTTCGGCTCAGAAATGATTACTCCTTTTTTCGCCATATCAAGGGAAACAGGCAGTCCGATCATAAAGCCAATAGAAAGAAGAACCATACAAAGAACGACATTCATAACTACGCCAGCGACAATAACCAGGATTCTTTGCCAGATTTTCTTATGTCCGAAGCTATTGGGGTCATTAGCTGATTCGCCGTTCTCGCCTTTTATCTTTACGAAGCCGCCAATTAAAATCCAATTCAGTGACCAAACCATCGGCTCATTCTCTTTCGGCTGGTATTTAGGGGAAACGATTCGCCATCTACTCTTACCGCCGTTCTCGCCGGGCATTTTTTGGAAACCAAAAACTCTCGGCGGCAAGCCGAAGCCAAACTCATCAACCCGGATACCGAATTTTCGAGCGGTTAAAAAATGCCCTAACTCGTGAACGAAGACGAGTAAGGAAAGAATAAGGAGAAAGATTATGATTGTTGATAGCATGGGTTAAGAATTTTCAATTTATAATTTTCAATTTTTTCGTATTACTTGTATTTGTATTCTTATTTGCGAGCGTTAAAAAATATTGTGCTGATTTTTCATGAAAGCGAGGTTTAAAAGCCAATTACTTCTGTTGCTATTTTGATAATTGGCTTACCGAGCGAAATGAAATAATCAGCCATGATTTTTTACAGCGAGCGATTTTTCTTTTTGTTAGCTTTTTCTTTTCTAAAAAAGAAAAAGTAAGAATAAGGAATCATCGGCAAACCCCTCCTAACCTCCCC